>NZ_SELI01000009.1:0-862 GCF_007845595.1 Apibacter muscae | reverse complement strand
GGAAAGTTTTCCAGAGACTTTAAGAAGTCTTTAGGGTTTAGGTTTTTGTTTTCATTTGAAAAATCATTGTTAAGATTTTCATTTGAATTTTTTGTGTTCATGATTTTTGAGAATTTAGGAAAATATATAACCCGCACAACTTAGGTGTCCTACGCTTCTCAGAGCGTTACAGGCGTTTCCACTACTGCCACCATATTATACGGGTAGAAATTTAATTTTAAAAACATAATCTGAGAATTTAGGAACCGTAAAGATATAAAATAAAAAAACCGCTGATAAAAAAATCAGCGGTTATATTTTAAAATATATACTTAAAACCTATTTAATAAAAGCCTGTTTAGTTTTAAAATTCTGAATATAAGTATCAATTACATCAAAAAGAACCGATTTAGTTTTATCATCCATATTTTGAATATTATTAATCCTATTAACCGTTTCCTTATCAAGAGAAGCAGAATTGCTTTTACCCACTAAAAAATCCACAGTTACTCCAAAAACATCTGCTAATTTTACAACCATATCAATAGAAGGCACACTTTCATTTCTTTCATATCTAGAGATAATTTCCCTAGAAGCAGAAATATTTTTAGCTAACTCCATTTGAGACCATCCCCTTTGCTTTCTAAGTAAAATAATTTTGCTAGCAATGTTAACCTCATTACTCATAAAAGTATCAATTTACATAATAAGAGCAAATATACGAGTAATAGGCTTCATAAAAAAGCAGTAGGTTATTTGTTTATTTGAGTAATGAATAATATATTTGCGTAATGCATTACACAAAAAAATATTTTTAAAAAACTTAGTCACCCCAAAACAATAAGTTATGACTATAGCAGACATTAAGCAAAATCTAACCATA
>NZ_SELI01000019.1:0-196560 GCF_007845595.1 Apibacter muscae | reverse complement strand
TTTTATCTTTTTCCAACTTGACTTATTTGACAAGTCAAAGTTGCTTCTTATATTTGTTAAATTAAATGCCATATATGGCAATAAATATAAAAGTAACCTTTAAATTAATTTTATGAAAAAAAAATTATTAATATTAATCACAATCCTAAATGTGATAGTTCTAAATGCTCAATTCAATACAGGTTATAAAGATGGTTATGAAGAAGGATATTGCTATGAAAAAGGTATAGGTTGTATAAAACCAATCCCTCCAATTCCTCCAATTCCAAGAGTAAATGAAAATACCAATAGCTATACTGATGGCTATAATAGAGGATTTTCAGATGCTTTACTGAAATCAAAAAATCAAAATAATAATTATGAGAGAAATAGGTATAAAACAGCTAAACCAGAATTTATAGATGATTTTATATATAAACCTCCTTGGGAAATGGCTGATAGAGCTATGGCTTTAAAGCAACAAGGATATGAGAAGGCTTTATCTATTATTAATAGAGCTGAAAATAATTATAAAAATGGAGATTTTGATCAAGTAATTAAAGATGCAAATAATCTAATTAAAATTTATCCAAATCTTGCAATAGCTTATTTTTTTAAAAGTATTGCATACTATCAAAAAGGAGAAATTTTGAACTCATATAACTCTGCAAGCAAGCAATATCATATATATAATTCTGTACAAAATAAAGATTGGTACAATAAAATTTACAGCATAACTGAAAATTATCTTAAAGAACAAATAGGAAATTCCAATTATATTCAAGTAGAATATTTTTGTAAAAAAGTATGGTATAAAAATAATTTATCTAATTATTATTTAGGCTTATCTTATTATTATCAATATAAGTATAAAAAAGCAAAAAGAACCTTTAAAAAAGTTAAGAATTATAAACCTGCCTTACAATATATTCAATCAATAAAAGATAAAACTCATATAAACAATCCATACCCTATTATTTTAAATTAGGGATTATTTATATGTAAAATTAACAAGCCACCCACTTCCAAGTAGGTGGTTTTTTTATGTCTAAAAGTCAGAACAATGAAACAAAAAAATATACCTTTTCAATTAGGAATGCAGTATGAGAATTGGGAATTTGATTTAGAACCTATTCAAGATAGAGTTAAAGGATATGATAGTTATTTATATAGAGGAAAAGAGTTTAATTATTTTATGAATTATTCTACAGATAAAACTGAACTTATTTTTTCTTTGGATAGATTAGAAATCGTAATCTTAACTTTTTTTAATAGAGATATGAATAAACTTGAAGAATTAAAGTTTGATTTAAATACCATTGATTCACGCATTATCCTTGCAAAAGGATTTAAGTGTAGAAAAATGGAAATACAGCTTATTCATCTACCAGAGGAAAAGAAAATTATTCTAGTCTATTCTTTTATATAAAAAAATAGGCTGGTATTATTTACCAACCTATTTTTAGTTTATGTGAAAAAGATCACTTTAGCACTTTTTAGAAGCCCTATACCTTATACCCACTAGAAGATATTTACATTGTTTTATTTATATCATGAAAATAATAAAATTTTGTCCATTGCTTTTTTGATTTTTAAAATTAATTTTAGATACTTTACTATAATGTTCTAACCATTTTGTAAATAGATGAGGAGATATTTTGCTTCTTTGCTCAGGAAATTCTTGTAGAAATTTTTCCATTAATACAGCTTTATTAAACCTTATAGATTTTTCTTTAATTTCAGCCTCATAATTAGATGGATTCACTAATACTTTTCCTATAAAACAGACAAATTCCTTACTAGTCTCTAGTATTAACCTATTAGTGATTTCATTGATGGATTCAGGCTCTATAATTCCATTATTTAGAAATAATTGTACACAGTCTATCATAAAATAATCAAATTTCATCCATTGCTCTTCATTCCAATCATCAAAAAACCTATGACCAGATTCTTCTCTAATGTTGGGATTCTCTCTATAATGAGAGTTTACTTCAAATACAATTTTTCTTCTAGCTTCTGAATTACCTCCAGTCCCTCTTACCAGATAATTGGAAGTAATTAATACTTTAGGAACCTCTTTGAAATTCATCACTACTGGATTTTTATATTTTTTCTCAATAGGCATGTCTCCTGTAATCATTGAGTATAAAGATTCAAAAGAGAAATCCTGTTTTACATCATCAAAAACAATAACCTTATGATGGGGTTCTACATCAGCAAAAAAGAACTTATCATTGCTTTTTAATAGTTTTCCATTTTTTTCCAATACAGGTATAAGTTGATTTATAGATTTAGCTAATAAACTCTTTCCTGTTCCTCCTTCTGAAGCATTAGACTCTAGATCTATAATTTCATCTATTAGAATAATAGCTTTAGTAAAGGAAGGATCTTTATAACTGTGAAGCAAATACCCTAGAATAGTTTTTAGAGAGAATAACCTTTCTTGCTTATTCCCTGATATATTCTTGCAGAATTTACCAAATTCACAATCCTTATCTATATCTTTAGTCTCTGGTAGTATAAAATCTCTGGGTATAATTTGGTCTTCCCAAACATAACCCTTATATTCCATGTAGGAAATTAGAGTTAATTCATTAGCATTTATTTTTAATACCCCATTTTTATAAAAGAGAATAGCTGTATTTTTGTCTCCGTAGATAAAATCTATGGAGATACCTTCTAAACTTTCAATGGTTGTTTTAGACAGATGATCCTTGTTTAAAAACACCTCTAACACCTCTTGTCTATCCAAGCTTAGAAGATGATCTTTAACTTCTTCTCTTACCTTATCTATAGGTATAGATTGAACAATTGAGCCCGATATGATTCTAACTAGCTCATATTCATTTTTATTTCTTAGTTTCCTATAACCTAAAGATTGAAGAAAATTAATAAATAAAACATTTTTTATCTTAATTTTCCCTTCATTTGTCCAAAATTGGATTGGTTCTTCATTATTTTCTAATCTATTTTCCATATTCACTTGCATTTTTTGTCATTTTTAAATTGTTAAATACTTCCAATTTTACTTCTTCATTGGAGGGTTGTTTATTACTTAACATCCAATTTATTAAATCCTCTCTCTTAAAATAAATTAGTTTACCGTTAGGTTTGTAGTAACTGATTAGCTTTTGATGAGTTAACTTATACAACATACTGGAAGATATGTCTAGTAGGATTAATGCCTCTTTGAAGCTTAATACTTCTTTGGAATGTTGATTAGGTACTTCTTTTATACCTTTTGAATGTTGGAATACTTTTTGTTCCATATCTTTATTAATCTTTTTATGAAAACAAGACTTCTCTTGTTCTCTGTTATAGTGCAAAATTCAGAGGATATGAAAAGGTTAAATAAACCTAAAAGTGGTTATGAGGTGGTTATAGTAGTTATGGGTAAGAAAAATATCGTTATGAGCTTTTTTTGAATTCAGATTTGATAATTTCAGGGATAAATTTTAGTCCATGAATAGTGACTTTATCCTTATTTCCAAATTTAGTTTTAAAGGTAGAAAACTCCCAAGTATCAAAATCAATAAACATATCTTTAATAAAATGTAGAAAATTATCTTTTATTTTAGAAGTAGTATATAGATGTTTGTGTAACACCCAAAAGGTGAAGCGAAGAAGATTTTTAGATATTTTTATAGACTGTAGTTTTTGAAAATTGGTAGAATTTTCTTCATTTTCAATAAAATACATAACATAAGAAATCATGAGTGCAAATTGTTCATCTGACATAATTTTTTCTCGATTATTATTGAGTCCTTTTAAATAACCTAGAATTTTATATACAAGAGCCTCATCTTCCATTTCAGAAATTATTACTTCAGGAAATTGTAAGGTTATATTAGTATCATTCCTATATTTCTCATTAATATAATTATAGATACCTTTAATAGGTTTTAATAAAATTGGGAATTGATTTATTTCATCTCCTCCTTTATCTATAATATATTGAAGTGTTTTTTGTATAAGTAAAAAATAATTATCTGCTTTGGTTTTATCAAGTAAAAGATTGGAATCTAAAACCGCCTGATCAATTAGTTTTTTTGATTTATAAAACTCTTTACGCAATATTTTATTTAATTCTAAGGCATAATTGTAAGATTCCTCTATATAACATCCTTCTTCATCTATATAAAAAAAACTAACAATGCCTTTTTCTTTATCTATGTTTGTAACATGAAACCCAGAGTTTTCTATAAAATCTTGAATATATTTTTGCTTAGAATTTTTTAATCCTCCATTTACAATAAAATATTCAAAAAAGGCTACTGGTTGTTCTTGGGTACTTTCCATATACCAAAAATAAGAAAAAGATAAAATAGGAAAGTACAGAAAAGAAAAATAGTTTTTACAAAATTGTTGTACCTATGTTGTACTTAATATAAAAAAGCACTTACAATATAAATGTAAGTGCTTGATATTTAGTGGCTCCTCCTGCTGGGCTCGAACCAGCGACCCTCTGATTAACAGTCAGATGCTCTAACCAACTGAGCTAAGGAGGAATTTTGCCTTTGCGGTTGCAAATGTATAATAAATAAACAAATATTCCAAAAAAATTACTTTAAAAATATTCCATTTTTCCTAATAAGAATAAGCAAGATGTTCAGAATAAACATCTTGCTTTTAAAAAAATTTTAATCAAAAAAATTAAGGCATTTTTGGAAGTACTGCCTCGGATAGTATTTTTACTACGGATAGAGAGCTACCAGCTAAAATTTCATGAACAGCCCTTAAAAGAGGCAATTGATCTTTAATTTGCGGAGCAGACTGCTCTACAAAGGTCGTAGCTAACCCAGCCGCCGGGACACCCTCTACGGTTTGTTCTAAACGTTCCATTTCTGCTAAGGCATCTTTGGCTGTTTCCCCTCTACCGATTCTTACCCCATACACCTTATTCCGTCCAGATAAACCGGTTACTTCTAAATCTCCCACACCCGCGAGTCCATAGGCTGTTTCTGGTTTTGCTCCCAGTGCCTGCCCTAGCAAAGACATTTCTTTTACCGCCTGATTAAACGTTGCGGCTTTAAGATTGTGATGAGGAAAGCCTGTTCCTTCTTCCAGACCGTCAGCAATACCCAAGGCAATAGCGTAAACATTTTTCATAGGAGCACAAATTTCTACCCCGGTTTCGTCATCTGTGGCTTCTATGCAATAAACCTCAGTACGGGCTTCTCTAGCATATTTACGAGAAACATCTAAATCTTTACATCCAAAAATAGTGGCTGTTGGTTTACCTTCTGCACATTCATTGGCTTTGACAGGGCCAGCAATGGCTACAATAGGAGGTATAGTTACCCCTTTTAGTTTTGCTATGGTGCGGATGGCCTCCGGTAGAAGTTGAATTTTTCCATTTTCATCCGGGCAAAATCCTTTTGAAGTTAGCCATAAAGCCTTAACCTTAGATATTCCTTCCAAAGCCATTTCCGTTACCTTCGGTACTCCACCGGATGCAACAGACATAACCACTACATCCGAACCATCCAGAGCTTTATTAAGATCTGCCGAACGATATAATTTAACTCCTTTAGCTAAGGGAACATTGGTTCTTGGGTGCGGTTTTCCTGCTTCACAAGCATCTAATAGATGATCATCCAGCCAAGTGCCCCATAAACGAACTTCCCAACCCGCATTAATAAGCGGAGTACAAATCCCTGAGCCCATGGCTCCGGCTCCTAAAATTGTGATTTTTGCCATATGATTAATTTTTTATCAATAATTTTTTATAACTCAGATTTTGGTGATTCAGGTTTTACACCCGGATATTTTTCTGACAAAACATTCAATTGTTTAAAAATATCTTTTAATTGCGGGTATAACTGACGTTGAACTTCAGCAACTTCTAAATAAATTTTATTCTTTTCTAAATTAGGCTCTAAAGTATCTCCAAATCGTGCCATTTTTTTGGAAGCTACTGCTATATCTTGGGTTCCAAATACTCCGGTATGTGCCATAGCTTGAATCGCTGCACCCAAAGCAGATATCTCATCTTCTAAACAAATAGTAATAGGAATACCGGTAATATCAGCCACCATTTGCCTCCACAATTTAGATCTTGTTCCTCCTCCCATGATTCGTAAAGAAGTAAGGGATACTCCTGTTTCTTTTTGAAGATAAGAAAGATTCATTTGTATTTCATAAGTTATCGCTTCTAAAATAGAACGATACATATGAGCTCTTGAATGGGTTCCTCTCCAACCCACGACTGCTCCTCTAGCTAGAGTATCCCAATAAGGGCTTTGAACCGCATTCCAATAAGGAAGTGTTACTAAACCTTCACAACCCGGAGGAATTTTTTCAGCCTCTTCATCTAAACGAATATCAGGTTCTCCTAGCAATTTTGGGTCTCCCAAAGCCTGACGAAACCAGCCTGCTAAATAGGCTCCAGAATGTTGTACGACTTCAAATATATAGTTATTCGGAATCCCGGCCACGTAGTTACGAAATACAGGACTGTATTTATATTCAGCGCTTTGAACTCCTGCTACTACTGCAGTGCCCAAGTTAAGATATGCGATATTAGGAGTTACAGCTGCTGCTCCTATTCCTGCTGCCATACCATCACCGGCTCCTGCTATAACGGGAATAGACTTGGATAAACCCCAAGCAGAAACTAATTCCTGTTTCAACATACCCATAACCTCCCCGGGAGCTTTTAAATCAGACATTTGCTCACGATTTACTCCTGCGATATTCATTAACTCATCACTAAAGGTTCGTTTACGAATATCAAATAATCCTAAGGTATCTGCACAGGCTTCAGAAGAGATCCATTCTCCAGTCATATTCCAAGTAATATATCCATGTACATCAACGATTTTATATGCCTTTTCTAAAGTTTCAGGTTCATTTTCTTTCAACCATGCCAATTTATAAATGGCAGGTGGTTCTCCCGGTGGTTTTCCCGAAAGATTGTGAATATGATCGGAACCATATTTTTGTATTTGCTTAGTAGCACGGGCATCCAACCAAAGAATTCCATTTCTAATAGGTTTTCCCTCTTTATCAAAACAAGCAAAACTTTCTCTTTGGTGAGTAATTCCTATAGCTTGTATACGTTCTCTATCTTTAGGAGATAATTTTGAAACAGCTTCTGCAATACTATCCCTTGTAGTTTCCCACCAACGAATAGGATTATGTTCGTAAAAATCCATGGCTGGTGTATGCAGTTGTATATTATTTTTAGCTGTTTGTAGGACTTGTCCTGAGGCATCTACTATAATTGCTTTAGTTGCTGTGGTAGACGAATCTATGGCTATAACTAAAGGTCCTTCTGAGTTCATAATATTATTTTTTAGGTGTTAATTAAAGTTCTGCTTTGGGTGATTCTGGTTTAGTTGCTGATGGGTATTTTTCTGATAATACATGAAGCTGTTCAAAAACATCTTTTAGCTGTGGATATAATTGACGTTGGATACCTGCAACTTCATTGTAAATCTGAGATTGTTCAAGGTTGGGTTCTATAGTTTCACCAAAATTTGCCATATGTTTAGCTGCATTGGCCACATCATGAGAACCATGAGCCTTTATACCTGCCATCGCTAATACAGCGGCACCTAGGGCGGATATCTCATCTTCTAAGCAAACAGTGATTGGGATTCCTATAACATCAGCCATAATTTGTCTCCATAATTTTGAACGAGTTCCTCCACCCATGGCTCGTACAGATTGAAGTTTTACTCCTGTACCTTTCTGAATAGACTCTAAATTTAGTTTCATTTCAAAGCCTATGGATTCTAAAATAGAGCGATACATATGAGCCCTGGAATGGGTTCCTCTCCATCCAACTACTGCCCCTCTAGCTACCGGATCCCAATAAGGGCTTTGTACTGCGTTCCAATAGGGAAGCGTTACTAGACCTTCACAACCTGGAGGAATTTTTGAAGCTTCTTGATCTAATTTTAGATCAGGTTCCCCCAATAATTTAGGGTCTCCTAACGATTGACGGAACCAACCCGCCAAGTAAGAACCGGAAGATTGTAATACCTCAAATACAAAATTTCCTTTAATTCCAGAAACATGAGTTCTGAATACAGGGTCGCATTTGTATACAGGGCTTTCCACCCCAGCATTTACTGCTGTTCCCATATTTAAGAAAGCTACATCTGGAGATACGGCTGCTGCTCCTATTCCTGCCGCCTGCCCATCACCCAGACCTGCAATGATTGGAATAGATTTGGATAAATTCCACTCAGCAACCAATTCTGGTTTTAGCATTTCAATAACTTCTGCTGGAGGAACTAATTCAGCCATTTGATCTCGTCTAACTCCTGCTATAGTTAATAATTCATCACTATAATCAAATTTTCTGATATCTAAAAGACCTAGTGAATCTGCTGCTGCTGCTGAAGATGCCCACCTACCTGTAAGATTCCAGGTTATATAAGATAATACATCTACAACTTTATAAGCTTCTTTAAAAATTTCAGTTTCATTCTCTTTTACCCAAGCCATTTTATAAATACCAGGAGTTACACCTGGAGGCTTTCCAGAAAGATCATGAATATGAGCAGAGCCATAGGCGCGGATTTGTTTAGTCGCTCTTCCGTCTAACCAAAGAATTCCATTTCTTAATGGTTTTCCATCTTTATCAAAGGGAGCAAAACTTTCTCTTTGATGGGTAATTCCAATAGCGGAAACTCTATCTCTATCCTTCGTTGATAGCTTCGATAACACTTCTCCTACACAGGCTTTAGTAGTTTCCCACCAACGAATTGGGTTATGTTCATAAAAATCCATGGCTGGAGTGTGAAGCTGAATATTTCTCTTCGAAGTCTCCCATACATGCCCGGTTACATCCACTACAATAGCCTTCGTTGAAGTTGTAGAAGAATCAATGGAAATAACCAAAGGTCCTTCCGTACTTTTTTTTGTACTCATAACTTAAATATTTTTTTGGGTTTTAGTTCTAACAAATATATTTACTTAATCGAAATTAAACAATTATAAAACGAAATTTATTTATTTAAAAATTATGTTTTTTAATTTATTTAATTTCGAAAGGCTGGCTTGTCTATGATTTTTAATTCTATCTTAGAATTTATTTAAATAGTCGATATAACAAAAAATTATTGAATTTAATAGCTAGAATATCTACTCATTTTGGTTTCATAAGTCCTTGGATGTCTTTGCAAAGTTAAATTGTTGGGAATAATGTTATTGCAGTTTGTGGAAAATATTAAAGAATAGTAAGAAGGAAATAAATTTATAGTTCCTAATAAAAGTAGGTAAAGATCTAGATAAGCTTTGTTGTGAATTGTGTATCTTCTTTATAAAATTTAATAATATAATTTATCATTCTTTGGTTGTCTTTTGAAAACGAAATAAATATATAAATTACAAACATGTAGTTTCGAATTATTGGTTAAACACTATTTATAAAAAAATATGAATAAAAATCAAACATTTAAATAAAAAAATGCAATGAAAATATTTTTAATTGATTATTTTTGTGTAATAAATCCGTGTTGAAATGAAAGAAAAAGAAACTATAAATATGAATAAATCAAAAATTGCAGTACTAGGTTCAGGAATAATGGCAACAGCGTTAACATTTCCTCTAGCAGAAAATGGACATGAAGTGCATTTAGTAGGTACACATTTAGATAGAGACATTATAGACTCAATTAAAAAGACAGGAATACACCCCAATTTAGGACTAAAAATTCCATCGACAGTAAAAGCTTATCAATTGGAAGAAATAGAAGAAGCTTTTGAAGGTGCAGATGTTGCAATGTCTGGAGTAAACTCTTTTGGAGTAGATTGGGTTGGTGAACAATTGGCAAAAGTAGTTAAGCCAGGAATGATGGTTCTATCCATCACCAAAGGTATGCAAGCAGACGAAGATGGAAATCTTTACATATTACCCGATATTATAAAAAAATATTTTACCAAAGAATTGGTGGATTCAGTGACATGGTCAGCTGTGGTAGGTCCATCAATTGCAGGTGAAGTTGCTGTTAAGAGAGATACTTGTGTTGTTTTTTGTGGAGAAGATCAAGATTCCTTAGATAAATTAGCACATATGTTCAGAACCGATTATTATCATGTTTGGACATCTACTGATTTTGTTGGGATGGAGGTTGCCGCAGCAACAAAAAATATTTATGCTTTTGCCGCAGGTTTTAATGAGGGTATAAGAGATAAAAATAAAGAAGAAAACGATAGATACGTAAGATTCAACTACGGATCAGCAGTATTTGCACAAGGGCAAGTTGAATTAACTCAGTTTATGCAGTTATTATCTGACAATAAAACTTTAAGCCCACGTCATTTACTAGTAGGTTCAGGAGATATGTTTGTAACTTCTATGGGAGGAAGAAATGTAAAGGCTGGACGTTACGTAGGTGCTGGCATACCATTTTCAGAAGTAAGAGATAATTATATGAAAGGAGTTACAATGGAAGGTGTGGCTGCCATTAGAGTTATTGGGGGTGCCATGGAACCATTAACAAAAAGAGGAATTATAAAAGAATCAGATTTTCCATTACTAAGACATTTGTATGATATTATAGTGAATGATCAACCATTAAATATGCCTTGGGAAAAATTTTTTGACGGAGAAAAATAAGTTAATACACAAAGATGGTACAACCAGACAAGTATATAATTGGAGTTGATTTTGGAACCTTATCTGTACGAAGTACAGTAGTAAGAGTGAGTGATGGATTTGAAAAAGGAACTGCCTCAGAAGTATATAAGCACGGAGTAATGGATACACACCTTACCGCAAGTAAAGGTGAAGTATTGCCTCCAGATTTTGCACTTCAAGTTCCCGCAGATTATTTAGAGGCATTTCAAAAATCAGTAAGAGAAGCGGTGGCAAATTCCGGTGTTGTTGTTAGGCATATTATAGGCATAGGAATAGACTTTACATCTTCCACCGTCTTAGCAACGGATGATAAAGGAATACCTTTATGTGAATACCCAGAATTTACCCATCGTCCGCATGCCTATGCAAAATTATGGAAACATCACGGAGGGAATGAACAAGCGCATCGATTACTAAAGGTAGCCCAAGAGAGAAATGAATCATGGCTTCCACGATATGGAGGATTGTTATCCTCAGAATTGTTATTGCCTAAAGTATTAGAAACATTTGAGAAAGATAGAGAAGTTTACGATAAAGCCTCCTTTTTTGTTAACGCATTAGATTGGATCAATTGGTTATTAACCGGTAAGTTAGTTTATGCAGGTGCAGACTCAGGATTTAAAAGACATTATCAAGACGATAAATATCCAGATGCAGAATATTTAGAAGCGGTTTCCCCAGGGTTTGGGAATGTTTATAAAGATAAAATGTCTGGACCTATACAACCCTTAGGTTCTAAAGCCGGAGAATTAACGCCAAAAATGGCCGAGTGGTTAGGAATTAATCCGGGAATTTCAGTTTCCGTAGGTAATATTGATGCGCATGTTACCGCAGCAGCTATACAAGCCGTGAAACCTGGAATAATGACCGCTATTTTAGGTACATCCGCTTGCTATATAGTTTCAGGGCCAGAATTTAAAGAAGTTCCTGGGATGTTAGGTATCACTTATGGTGGAATTGCTGACGGACTTTGGTGTTTTGAGGCAGGACAATCAGCCTTTGGAGATATTTTGGCTTGGTTTATTAAAAATGGAGTCACCGAAGAATATAAAAAAGAAGCAGAAGAACAAGGCTTAAGCTTACATAATTATTTAACCAAAAAAGCAGCAGTTCAGGAAATCGGTCAACATGGATTAATTGCCTTAGATTGGCATAACGGGAATAGATCAATATTATGTGATCACAATTTATCAGGAATGATTTTGGGACAAACCTTAACCACACGACCGGAAGATATTTATAGAGCTTTAATGGAAAGTTGTGCTTTTGGAGCTAGGAAAATCATAGAGACTATGAAAGTACATGGGGTGGAAATTAAGGAAATTGTGGCTGCCGGTGGATTATTAAAAAACAAATGGTTAATGCAGTTATTAAGTGATGTAACTAGGATTCCTTTATCTATTACAGAAGCTACCATGGTGGGTGCTTTAGGTTCTGCGATATACGGGGCAGTAGCAGCCGGTTGTTATGAAACCATTGAAGAAGCATCTGAAGCAATGGGAAGTAAAGTACCGAATGTATACAAACCTCATGAAAGTAGATCCCTTAAATACGATCAATTGTATAAAGAATATCTTATTCTTCATGACTATTTTGGAACAGGAGAAAATCAAGTTATGAGCCGATTAAAAAAAATAAAAGAAGAAGCTGTAAAAGATAAATTTTAATTAAAAATAAAATAAAGAAATGAACAGTAATGAAATACAAATCAAAGCAGCCAATAATATTAGAATTTTAGCTGCTTCAATGGTAGAAAAAGCGAAATCAGGGCACCCAGGAGGAGCCATGGGAGGAGCTGACTTTATCAATCTATTATATGCAGAATTTTTAGAATACGATCCACAGAATCCAAGATGGGAGTCTAGAGATAGATTTTTTATGGATCCAGGACATATGTCTCCCATGTTATATTCAACCTTAGCTTTAGCGGGTAAGTATAGTATGGGCGATTTAGAACAGTTTCGCCAGTGGGGGAGTGTAACACCCGGACACCCAGAATTGGACGTTGAAAGAGGGGTAGAAAATACCTCTGGTCCATTAGGTCAAGGACATGCATATGCAGTAGGAGCAGCCATAGCTGCTAAATTTTTGAAAGCTAAAGTAGGAGATATTATGGATCAAACTATCTATGCTTTCATATCTGACGGGGGGATTCAAGAAGAAGTATCTCAAGGAGCAGGTCGTATAGCAGGACATTTAGGATTAGATAATCTAATCATGTTCTATGATTCCAATGGAATACAACTTTCAACTAAAGTAAAAGAAGTAGATGAAGAAGATGTAGTAGCAAAATATCTAGCCTGGGGCTGGAAGGTAATTTCAGTAAAAGGGAATGATATTGATGAATTACGTAAAGCATTAACAGAAGCAAAAGCAGAAAAACAAAAACCAACGCTTATCATTGGTCATACCATAATGGGTAAAGGTGCAGTAACTGCAGATGGAAAATCTTTTGAAGATCAAGTTTCCACACACGGCCAACCCTTAACAGCAGCAGGAGCAAGTATAGAAAAGACCATTGAAAACTTAGGAGGAGATCCTAACCATCCATTTACGATCTTTCCAGAAGTAAAAGAATTATATGCTAAAAGAGCAGAAGAATTATCAAAAATAGTAGCTGATAAAAAAGCTAAAAAAGATCAATGGGTTGCTTCCAATCCAGAATTAGCCAAAAAATTAGAATTTTGGTTTTCAGGTCAAACCCCTTCCATAGATTGGAGTAAAATTGAACAAAAGTCTAACAATGCAACGCGAAATGCTTCGGCTATTGTGTTAGAAGCTTTAGCACAACAAGTAGAGAATATGGTAGTTTCATCGGCAGATTTATCTAATTCAGATAAGACGGATGGATTCTTAAAGCATACTAAAGCTATGAAAAAAGGTGATTTTTCAGGAGCATTCTTGCAAGCAGGAGTGGCTGAATTTACTATGGCTTGTTTATGTGTGGGAATGAGTCTTCATGGCGGTGTTATTCCTGCTTGTGCAACCTTCTTTGTTTTCTCAGACTATATGAAACCTGTAGTTAGAGTAGCTGCGTTAATGGAACAGCCCGTAAAATTTATTTGGACTCATGATGCTTTTAGAGTAGGAGAAGATGGACCAACCCATGAACCGGTAGAACAAGAAGCACAAATACGTTTATTAGAAAAATTACAGAATCATAAAGGTCATAATTCCATGTTAGTTTTAAGACCTGCGGATGCTCAGGAAACAACGGTTGCATGGAAACTAGCCATGGAAAATACAAAAACTCCAACCGGACTAATACTTTCTCGTCAGAATATTAAAGATCTTCCAGCACAATCTAATCGATATGAGGAGGCTTTAAAATCTTCAAAAGGAGCTTATATAGTTCAGGACGATGCTAATTATGATGTAATATTATTAGCCTCAGGTTCTGAAGTATCTACGCTAGTAGAAGGGGCAGAACTTTTGAAAAAAGATGGTATAAGAACGAGAATAGTTTCCGTACCTTCAGAAGGATTATTTAGAAGTCAATCCAAAGAATATCAAGAATCAATTTTACCAAATGATAAAAAGAAATTTGGTTTAACCGCCGGTTTACCTGTAAATCTATTAGGTTTGGTAGGAGATAAAGGCAAAATTTGGGGATTGGAATCTTTTGGTTTTTCTGCACCGGCTTCAGTGTTAGATGAAAAATTAGGCTTTACAGCAGATAATGTTTATAAGCAAGTCAAAGAGTATTTAGGATAGTAAAATTTATAAATAAGTTTATTATATAAAGAAGAGAAATTAAATATTTTAATTTCTCTTCTTTTTTTTGTATATTAATAAAGGTATTTACTCATATTTATATATAAGTTCATGTAAAATTCATTATAAAAATTTATAGATTAAATATATAATTTAAAAGCATTTAATCATCTCTATTTAATTAAAAACTCCGAATATTATATATTCGGAGTTAAATATATTTTGAAATAATTTTAATTAATGGTTATCATTTAAATAAGTAGCTTTTTTAGGAAGTCTTGTACTTACTAAAAAGGTTATAATCAACATCACCGTTACATAAATATAAAAACCACTTTCCATATTTATATCTTTAAAACTTAGGGCTACAAATTCAGCGGAACCACCAAAAATAGCATTAGCAATGGCATAAGAAAGACCAACTCCTAAAGCGCGTACTTCTGGAGGAAACATTTCTGCTTTTACAATTCCTCCTATTGAAGTATAGAAGCTTGTGACGCAGAGAGCCAATGAAATTAATAAAAAAGCGAAAAATGGATTTAAATTTATCTGAGTTAAACCAAAAATAACAGGGCAAGTAATTAAAGCTCCAAGTCCTCCGAAAAGCATCATACAGGTTCTCCTACCTATTTTATCAGAGATGGATCCAAAAATGGGCTGTACGATCATAAATATAAATAAGCATGCCGTCATTATCTGAGTAGCAGTTTTAGTTTCAAATCCAGCTGTATTGACTAAGTATTTTTGCATGTAGGTAGAAAATGTATAAAAGATTAGTGAGCCTCCAGAAGTATAACCTAAGACAGTTAAAAAAGCAGGAGTATGATTTTTAAATAATTCTACTAAACTACCGGCCTTTTTGTTTTCTCCAACTTTTTTAGGAGCAGTTTCTTTAAGATGTTTTCTTAAGTATAAAGAAACTAATGCAGCAATAGCTCCTAAGAAGAAAGGAATCCTCCAAGCCCAGGTATTCATATCATTTTCACTAACTGTGGATTCTAAAATAAGTATCGCCAATGCAGCTAATAATTGTCCCCCAATTAAGGTAACATATTGAAACGAAGAATAGAAACCTCTTTTGTTAGGAAGGGCTACTTCACTCATATAGGTAGCGGTAGCTCCATACTCTCCACCAACGGATAGCCCTTGTATAAGCCTAGCAATAAGAAGTAATAGTGGCGCAAATACTCCAATGGATGAATATGTAGGAAGACAAGCAATAAGCAACGAACCAAATGCCATCATTAAAATAGAGGTGACCATTGATTTTTTTCTCCCGTGTTTATCTGCAATTCTACCAAAAATCCATCCACCAATGGGACGCATTAAAAATCCAGCGGCAAAAACTCCAGCAGTTTTTAATAATTTGCTCGTAGTATCACCCTCAGGAAAAAATAAGTGAGCAAAATAAATAGAAGTAAAAGCATATACATAAAAATCAAACCACTCAACTAAGTTTCCAGATGAGGCACTTAAAATAGCCACTATACTTTTTCTTTTTTGATCTTTGGTATAAGAATTTTTTTTTGTTAGATCATTTCCCATTTTTTATGATTTATTAAAATTTTGATTTTTATAAATTTAAAATAATTATTTAAATTAATGATCAGGACCATTGAAAAAAGTAATACTATTTTTTAATAAATAATTGGTTTTTATAAAATATAATAGCACAAACTATAAATAAATATGTTATTTAATATGATTTTAATGATTAAAACGAGTTTTCATTTTTAGTTCTTTGTTAAGCAGGTTTTTATAAAAGGTTAAAATATTTAATTATATATAAATAAAAAAAGAACGATAAAATATTTTATCGTTCTTTTTATTTATTTAAAAAAAGGGATTAGTTACCTTCCTCCATTTTTCTTTTTAGCTCTTGAAGCTGATCTAAATCTCCTAAAGTGGATTTTTCTACGTTTTGATTTTGAGATTTAACTTGTTTCTCTGTTTCCTCTCTATTTTCTTCTTCGCGGAAAGTTCCAGTATGTGAAACAACTACACGTTTAAATTCTTTATTGAATTCGATAACTTTGAAGTTTGCATCATCACCTTTTTTAAGTTTAGAACCGTCTTCTTTTTCTAGAAGTCTAGCAGGGCAGAAACCTTCAACTTCTTCATCTTCAAATTTAACAGTAGCACCTTTATCAAATGACTGTACAATTTTACCGTTATGAATAGTTCCTTCAGCGTATTTAGCTTCATACTGATCCCAAGGATTTTCACTCAATTGTTTATGTCCTAAACTAAGTCTTCTAGCTTCAGTATCTAATTCTAAAACAACCACATCTAAAACATCTCCTACGGAACAGAATTCAGAAGGATGTTTTATTTTCTTAGTCCAAGACAAATCAGAAATATAAATTAGTCCATCAACTCCTGCTTCTAATTCAAGGAATACACCAAAGTTGGTAAAGTTTCTAACAGTACCTTTGTGCTGAGAACCTACAGGATATTTTGCAGTTATGTCAGTCCAAGGATCTGGGGTTAACTGTTTCATTCCTAAAGACATTTTTCTTTCTTCTTTGTCTAAAGTAAGAACTACACATTCTACTTCATCACCAATTTTAACAAAGTCTTGAGCAGATCTTAAATGTGTAGACCATGACATTTCAGAAACATGGATTAATCCTTCAACACCAGGAGCAACTTCTACAAATGCACCATAGTCAGCAAGAACAACAACTTTTCCTTTAATTTTATCTCCCACTTGTAAGTTAGCATCTAAAGCTTCCCAAGGATGTGGCTCTAATTGTTTCATACCTAATTGAATTCTTGATTTTTGATCATCAAAATCAAGGATTACAACATTCACTTTTTGGTCTAATTGAACCACTTCTGATGGATGATTGATTCGGCTCCAAGAAAGATCAGTGATGTGAATTAACCCATCAACACCTCCAAGATCGATAAATACTCCATAAGAAGTAATATTTTTAACAACCCCTTCAAGAACTTGTCCTTTTTCAAGTTGACCGATAATTTCTTTTTTCTGATCTTCAATATCAGCTTCAATTAAGGCTTTGTGAGAAACTACAACGTTTTTAAATTCATGATTGATTTTAACAATTTTAAATTCCATTGTTTTTCCAACAAACTGATCGTAATCCCGAATAGGTTTTACATCAATTTGAGAACCTGGTAAGAAAGCTTCAATTCCAAAAACATCCACAATCATCCCACCTTTAGTTCTAGATTTTACAAAACCTTCAACGATTTCGCCTGTTTCATGAAGTTCATTTACACGATCCCAAGCTTTAAGCATTCTTGCTTTTCTATGAGAAAGTTGTAATTGTCCTGTTTTATCCTCTCTTTGAGCAACCATTACTTCAACTTCGTCACCTTTTTTTAAAGATGGGTTGTAGCGAAATTCGTTTAATGAAATAACACCTTCTGATTTAAAGTTGATGTCAACAATGGCTTCTTTATCAGTTAATCGAACTACACGTCCTTTAAAAACTTGATTTTCATCAAGCTCTTGCAAAGAGGTGTCGTACATTTTTTCTAATTCAGATTTTTCTTTTCTATCTTCTGCATCCAATCCAGATTCAAAAGAATCCCAGTCAAATTGCTCAGGAGCAACATTTGCATTTTTCAGAACTTCTTGTTCTTCATTAAAATTTTTAGTCTCTTCAGACATAATCAATTAATAATTTGTATTCCATTCATAATAATTTGGATAAAAGGCGAGATTATTTGTCCGGAAGCGGTTTAATGGTTATTAAATCAATTTTTCCATACTACGCCAAAATTGATGGGCAAAGATAATAAAAATCTATTATAAAAAGTTAAGATAAAAAAATATAATCGAATGACTTATATTTGTATAACTTACATAAAATAATAGAAGATTTTAACGATATTTAAGATTCTGATGATCAAACGTAATAATTATAGATGAATGAAATTTACAATTGGTTTGTTAAAAAGGTTAAAGTCTCCATTTAAACCTACTTAATGAAGATTTTAAAATTGAGTAACTTAATTTATTTTCAATAAATTACAGTATAAAATACAGATCACTATACTATTTAATAATTTCAATTATCTAGAAATTTACTATATTAGTTAATTAATATTAAAAAACATTACAATATGATTTTATTGGTTGATTCAGGAGCTACCAAAGCTGATTGGGTAGCAATAGATAAAGATGGAACACGTTTATTTTCTTCTCAAACCAAAGGTTTAAGCCCGGAGTCTGTAGATAAGGATGAAATGTTAGTAAGGCTTAATGAGCGTTTTGACATTTCACAAAACAGAAATAATGTAGAGAAAATTTTTTTCTATGGAGCTGGTTGTGCAACAGATAATTTAAAATCTATTGTAATTTCAGCTTTAAAAGAATTTTTTCCTAAGGTACAAACAGTAGTGGTTGAAGAAGATATTTATGGAGTTGTATATTCAACTACGCCTATTGGAACGGAAGCCATTGTTTGTATATTAGGAACAGGATCAAATTGTAGTTACTATGATGGGGAAAAATTACATCAAAAAATTATTTCATTAGGATATTTATTAATGGATGACTGTAGTGGTAATAAATTAGGGGCAGAATTAGTAAGAGCTTATAACTTTAAAAAATTACCTTCAGAATTATCGGAAAAATTAGTGAAAGAATATAAAATGGATATTGATTTCATCAAGGAAAATTTATATAAGAAATCCAATCCAAACGCTTATCTAGCCACTTTTGCTAAATTCATTATTCAAAATAAAGATCACCAGTTTATTAAGGAGATAATTAACAGACAAATGCAATTTTTTATTGATTATTATATAAAGCAATATCCCAACTGTTATGAAGTACCTATTAATTTTAACGGTTCAATCTGTTTTTATTTAAAAGATGAGCTTGAAAAAAAATTGGCTGAAAACAGCTTAAAATTAGGCACTGTAATTAGACGTCCGATTGATGGTCTTATTAATTATGTATGCAAACATAAACTAAAAGATTAAAAAGATCTTAGATTTTATCTTCAATGTAAAGTTTTAAATTATTATAAATTTGTTTTTATAATAAAAGTAAACATGTCAAAAACAATAGTAATTACAGGTACATCCTCAGGAGTAGGATTGGCATTGGGAAATTATTTTCATAGTCGAGGATATTTGGTTATTGGATTGAGCAGATCAATTCCTGAAAATTCAAGCTTTATTACAATACCTACAGATATAACCAAAGAGGCTGAGGTTGAGTTGGCTTTTCAACAAATTGTTAAAGTTACTAATCGAATTGATATATTAATCAATAATGCGGGCAGAGGTATGGTAGGTCCAGCGACAGATGCGACAGAAGAAGAAATTTTGAGTTTATTTAATTTGAATTTAGTTTCTGTGATTAGAGTTGTTAAAAGGGTGATACCTCTAATGAGTAATAAATATGGGAAAATTTTTAATATATCTTCTATCGGTAGTCTTATGGGACTTCCATTTAGAGGATATTATTCTGCCTCTAAATCTGCCTTGGATATGGTTACAGAATCCTTAAGATATGAGTTAGCAAGATTTAATATCCAAGTTTGTACTGTAAATTTAGGAGACGTTCGTACCAATATAGCTGAAGGAAGAATAAAAAGTACTGTTTCGATTGATTATCAAAATGATTTTGATAAAGTTTATGAAGGTATGGATTCTGATGTAAATAAAGGGTTTGAACCAAAGAAATTTGCCCCATATTTAGAAAAATTAATCAATCAAAAATCTAAGATAAAGCCTCACTACTATTATGGAACATTTACTCAAAAATTATCTGTTTTACTCAAAGCTATTCTCCCACAAATGACTTTTGAAAAGATAATAGCTTCATATTCAGGGATGAGGCATACTAATAAAAAAAGAGGAAAATAATTTCCTCTTTTTTTATTAGATATAATTTCCTCTATTTAGCAGAAGCACGAAGCATCCAAGCCATAGTTTCATGCATTTCCATAACTCCTGTAAGAAAATCATTGGTTCCTAAATCTTTATATTTTTCAGCTATAGGAATTAATTCATTTCTTAAAATACGGATGATGGTTTCATGGTCATCACAAAGTTCCAATAACATTGTTTTAGCGTCCGTAGGTTCTTCGCCATCATGTTCAATTAAGTCGGTAACAGCACTAAATTGTTTAAAAGAACCCAATGCATAATGACCCAATTTTCTAATTCTTTCAGCTACAGCATCAATTGTTTCAGCAATTTCATTGTACTGATCTTCAAATAACAAATGAAGGGATTTAAAATGACTTCCTTCTACATTCCAATGAAATTTTCTAGTTTTTGTATAAAGAAAGAATTCGTTAGCTAATAATCGATTCAAATGATCAGATACTATTTGTTTATTTTCTTCACTAATACCAATATTAGCTTCACCAATTTTAATTTTATTTGCCATGATATTTACTATTTTAAAATAATTTTAAGTTAAAATTCTATAGTATTTATAACAAAATTTAAGCCAAAACATGAAAAAAATATGTATTTAAATTTTAACTAGTAACTCCATGTAAGAATTAGATTTGTTCAAATTCTTGAAACTATAATGATATAAATAATTTTTAAAATAGAGAATAACTTCTATAAAAGACGCTAATTTTTTAAAAATTTATTTAAAAAATCTTTCTTTAATGTTAACAAATAAATTTTAGGCAAGAACCTAGGTTTCAATAAAAAATTATAATTTCGCAAAAAATACAAAGATGAATTTGGTAATTGTTGAGTCACCAGCAAAAGCAAAAACTATAAAAAAATTTTTAGGAGATGGTTTTGAAGTAGAATCCAGTTATGGGCATATTACTGATCTTGCTAAAAAGGACATGGGAATTGATAAAACAACTTTAGAACCCATTTACCAAGTTTCATCAGATAAAAAAGATGTTGTAAAAAAATTAAAATCTTTAGCACAAAAAGCGGATACTATATGGTTAGCTTCCGATGAAGACCGTGAAGGAGAAGCCATTGCTTGGCATTTATATAATGAATTAAAATTAAAACCTGAAAATACAAAAAGGATTGTATTTCATGAAATAACCCAAAAAGCGATTCAAAATGCAATACAAAATCCTAGAGATATTGACATCAACTTAGTAAATGCACAGCAAGCAAGAAGAGTGTTAGACAGGCTAGTAGGTTTTGAAATGTCACCCATTTTATGGTCAAAGGTAAAAGCAGGACTATCTGCCGGAAGGGTACAATCGGTAGCTGTTCGATTGATTTGTGAAAGAGAAAATGAAATAAAATCCTTTATTCCTGTTCCAGCCTATAAAATTCAAGCCAATTTTATAAATCAGTCACAGCAACTAGTTAAAAGTAAACTAAATATTGATTTTGAAGAATATCCTAAAGCCTTAAATTTTATACAAAAAATTAAAGGAAAAGAATTTTCAGTTTCTTCAATAGAAATAAAACCAGGAAAAAGATCACCATCAGCACCATTTACCACTTCCACATTGCAGCAAGAAGCATCTAAATTAGGCTTTTCTGTTTCAAGATCCATGATGCTTGCCCAGCAACTCTATGAAGCGGGGCATATCACATATATGAGAACGGATAGTGTAAATTTGTCCGAAGAAGCCATAAATTCTGCTAAAGAAATTATTTCTGATAAATTTGGTAAAGAATATCTTCAAACACGGCAGTATGTAACCAAAAATAAATCAGCGCAGGAAGCGCACGAAGCTATTCGCCCTACCAATTTTAATCTACAACAAGCAGGAGAAGACGATGCCCAAAAGAAATTGTATCATTTAATATGGAGAAGAACGTTAGCTTCTCAAATGTCAGATGCAAAGCTTGAAAGAACGGTTGTTGATATACAAACTTCTGGAATGGATGAAAAGTTTGTTGCTAGAGGAGAAGTTTTAAGATTTGACGGTTTTTTAAAGTTGTATCATATTGAACAAGACGAAGATACCTTGAATGAAGAAGTTGAGGGGTTATTACCTAAATTAACACAAGGCGAAAGTGTAACTCTGGAATTTGCTATAGCCGAAGAAAAATTCAGCAGACCGTCAGCAAGATACAACGAAGCTTCCTTAGTTAGAAAATTAGAAGAATTAGGTATTGGTCGACCTTCCACCTATGCCCCAACCATTTCTACCATTCAAAAAAGACAATATGTTGAAGTTTCAGATTTAGAACCTAAGCAAAGAAATGTAAGAAAAATAGAGCTTAAAGGGGAAGAAATTATTGAAACCATTGAGGTGGAAAATTACGGAGCCGACAGAAGAAAATTAATTCCCACAGATATTGGATTGGTAGTTAATAAATTTCTTACAGATCATTTTCCTAATATTCTTGATTATGGTTTTACAGCAAAAGTTGAAGAAGACTTTGATAGTATTGCGGGAGGAAGTGAAAATTGGAAAGAAATGCTTACTAATTTTTATAAAGATTTTCATCCACATGTTGAAGAGGTTAAAGAAAATGCTGAACGGGCTACTGGCGAGAGATTGTTGGGGCAAGATCCCGTTTCAGGAAAAAATATTTATGCAAGAATTGGGCGTTTCGGTCCTATGGTTCAGATTGGCGAGCCCGAGGATGAAGAAAAACCAAGGTTTGCAGGATTAATGAAAGGTCAGAAAATAAATTCTATTACTCTAGATGAAGCTTTAAAACTATTTGATCTACCCAGAAATCTGGGGGATTACGAAGATAATAAAGTAGAGGTAAATACAGGTAGATTTGGTCCATATGTACGTCATGATGGTAAATTTATATCCTTAAAACCCAAAGAAGGAGATGAGGTTTTCTCTATAACTTTAGATAGAGCGATTGAATTAATTGAAGCTAAGAGAGAATCTGATAGAAATAAATTTATTAAATCTTTTGAAGAAGAAGATCCTATCATAGAGATACTCAATGGACGTTGGGGACCTTACATCAAACAAGGAAAAGAAAATTATAAAATACCTAAGGATACAGATGCACAAAAGTTAACCTTAGAGGAAGTAAAAAAATTAATTAAAGGTACAGATACAAAGTCTAAAACCAAGGCAAAAACAAAAACTAAAAAAACTACAACTACTAAAAAGAAATCGTGAGTTCTATTCATAAATTTTTACATCCGGTTGATGAATCCTTGTTACATTCCATTCCTAATTCAATAGGAAGTAAGATTAAATTCTATTTTAATGAAAAGATAAATGAAAATAGTTTAGTTATTGTAGGTTGTCCTTATTTAAAAGGGGCCTCTCAAAATATAGAGTTTTCAAATCTAAGAGTTGTAAGAGAAGAATTTTATAAACTTATTTGGAATGGTTGGGAATTTGATATTTATGATTTAGGGAATATTGTAATAGAAAATAATGAAATCTCACAAGAAGATGCATTAAAACAAGTGATAGAAGAGTTGCTCGAAAAAAAGTTGATACCTATAATTTTGGGTGGGAGTATGTCATTCAATTATTCCGTATATAGAGCCCTAGAAAGACTAAAAAAACCATTAAATTATACAGCTGTAGATTCTCATATACATGCTAAAATAAATATTGAGAATGAAACAACAGAAGAAAATTATCTTTCAAAAATCATAATGGAAGAACCTAATCTTTTGTTTAATTTTTCAAATCTAGGCTATCAAACCTATTTAGTATCTCCTACAACACTTAAAACTTTATTAAATACTCTAGATTTTGAAGCGATACGCTTAGGAAGCTTAATCAATCACATAGAAGATTCCGAACCAGTTTTTAGAAGCTCAGATTTTGTTGGAGTAAACTTAAATTCAATAGAATCCTTAACAGGATCCTTATCCACGGAAAGTTCAGTAAATGGCTTTACAAATAGAGAAATTTGCAGTTTAGCTAAATATATAGGACTATCAAAACAAATTAAAGTTGTTGGATTGTATAATTTTTTAGGTTATTCAAACAATAAAATAGATGCCAAATTGGTTTCTCAAATACTTTGGTATATCATAGAAGGTAAAAATAATCAGCAATTTTATGAGAATACAGATTATATAAAATATACAGTAGTTTATGAGGACAAAGAATTAATATTTTTAAAAGATAAAAAAATTGATAAATGGTGGTTGTCAATTGATTTTATTACAGAAGATGAAAATTTTTTAATCCCCTGTACATCTAGAGATTATCAAGATGCATTGATGGGAAAGATACCAGATAAATATTGGAAAACTATTAAAAAATTTTTGTAAAACTTAAATTATATATAATATAACAAAGGTAATATTCGTTCTATAAGAAATATAGTTAATATAAACTAAAAATAGTAGATTTACACTTTTTAAAAGAAACATTTCGGTTATAATGAGAAAAGTATTATTACTCTTACTAGCAACGGCAACATTAGCTTCTTGCAAATCTTCAAAAAAGGGAAAGGCGGGTAAGCCAGGCGTGCAAGGCGAAATTGTTGCAACCCAACAAAGTCAGAAATGGAATAATAAAAAGCCTTACGGTATGGTTCCTATTCCAGGAGGGGCTTTTGTATTGGGACAAGCTGACATGGATTTTTCTGGTTCAGTAGGAAAAGCACCTTTAACAACAGTTACGGTTTCTGCTTTTTATATGGATGATACTGAAGTAACTAACGCAGAATATAGAGAATTTATAAAGTATGTGAAAGATTCTATTGCTCGAACACGTTTAGCAGAAAGGGCTGATCAAGAAGGCGAGGAAGGAATTGGAAGATATGCTTTTCTAAATAAAAAATCAGAGTCTGAGCAGAATGCTTATCAGCAAATGCTAGAAGAGCGTGGAGGTAGAGAAGGTTATGACGAATCTAAAAAACTTGATTGGTCTGTACCTTTGGAATGGAGAACTGCAAACTATCCTGATGTTGCCTATGCGGAAGTGATGGAATCTATGTATTATCCACCGGAAGAAAGATTTAATAACGAAAGAGTTATTGATCCAAGAAAATTAATTTATCAATTCACATGGATTGACCAGCTAGAAGCAGTAAAGAAAAAGGGTAGAGGTGAAAGTTTCCTAAAGAGAGAAGAAATAGCAATTTATCCAGATACAACCGTTTGGCTACGAGATTTTAATTATTCCTTTAACGAACCTTTATTTGAACAATATTTTTGGCATAAAGCGTATTCTAAATATCCAGTAGTTGGAGTTACTTGGGATCAAGCAAGAGCATTTTGTGCCTATAGTACAAAATCTAAAAATGATTATAACCAAAGCAGAAAAAAGAAAATTGAAAAAGTGTTTCCTTACAGGTTGCCTTCGGAAGTGGAATGGGAATATGCCGCAAGAGGAGGTTTAGAAAATGCATCTTATCCATGGGGAGGTCCTTATTTAATTGACGATAGAGGTTGCTATTTAGCAAATTTCAAACCAAAAAGAGGAGATTATATGGAAGGAGAGAAAGGATTTTTGTATACAGCACCTGTAAAGTCCTTCCAGAAAAATGGATTTGGTTTGTATGATATGGCTGGGAATGTTTCTGAATGGACAGTGTCTGCATTTAATAATAGTTCATACATAATATCTTCCACATTAAATCCTTATTTAGGAAACCGGATTGAAGATCCTAGAAAAGTTATTAAAGGAGGATCGTGGAAAGACATTGGTTATATGCTTATGGTAAGTGAAAGAGATTGGGAACATAAAGATTCAGCGAGAAGTTATATTGGCTTTAGAAGAGTTCAAACCATTCCAGAAGGATCCAACGTTAAATTTCCAAAAATTAAAAAGTTACAATAAAAATTTAGTTAGTTAAAAGTTTAAATTTACAAAAATGGCAGTAAAAACAAAATCAAAAGATAGGGTTTTAAACATGGTTTACTCCCTAGGAGCAGCAGTAGTTATTTTAGGGGCTCTTTTCAAAATTAACCATTGGAGTTTAGGTCCTGTAGACGGGAGTTCTATTTTAGCAATAGGATTAATTGTAGAAGCATTTATCTTTGTAGTGTTTGCATTCGATCCACCTGCCGGTGATTATGAATGGGAAAAAGCATTTCCTGAATTATTAGATGGAAAACCAGTGGAAAGAAAACAAAAATTAGTAGAAACTCCACAACAAATTAAAGAAGTTGAAGTTTCTCTTTCCTCTAAATTAGATCAAATGTTTTCGCAAGCTAAATTGGATGTTAATATGTTAGAAAAACTTAGAAGCGGTATTGAAAACTTCGGACAAGCAGTAGAAGGAATAAATAAAACAGTAGATGCGAATTTGTCTGTTCAAAAGTACAACGATCAGCTATCAAAAGCATCTTCACATTTAGAAAATTTAAATGCTTTGTACCAAGTGCAGCTAGACAGTGGTAAAAAGTTTACAGAAGATTTAGTAAAAGCAGGAGAACATTCTACAGAATTTAAAGATCAATTAAATACTTTAACTACAAACCTTAATAACTTAAATAAAGTATACGGTGGAATGCTTAATGCTATGAAATCTTAAGAGTTAATTTATAAAAGTTAAAATTAAATTAAAAATTAAGAAATAAACATGGCAGCAGGAAAACAATCAGCACGTCAGAAAATGATAAACCTAATGTATTTAGTGTTTATCGCGATGTTGGCAATGAATGTTGATAGAGAAGTATTACGTTCTTTTGAAGGTGTAAATGAATCTTTACAATTATCAACAACATTAACAGAAAAAAACAATGTTACTTTTTACGAATCTATTGAAAGCAAAAAGAATGATGGAGATCAAGGTTACGTAGTTATATCGCAAAAAGCAACAGAAATTAAGAATCAAGCACAGCAGGCTTTTGCTGCGATTGAAAAAGTAAAGTCTTTACTAAAAGAACAAGCAGATTATACTACACCTCAACCCGGGGAAGAAACCAATTATAATTCCTTACAAAATACAGACGTAGTAAATAAAGTGTTCTTTTTAGAAGATACTAAACCTACTCCAGAAGTGCAAGATATGATTGCTAAAGTAACAAACTTTACTCAATATATCTTAAAAGGGGCTAACAAAAGTACGCAGGATAGAATAAACCAATTGTTTGACTTTTCAGATAAGAACAATAAATCATGGTTAACCAATCAATTTTACGATCAACCAATGATTGCAGCTTTAACCAATCTTACCAAATTGGAATCAAATATAAGAACTGAAGAAGGTAATATAGTAAGAGATTTATTGGCGAATAAACTAGAGGATGAAATAGAGATAAAAGCATTTATGCCTATAGTATCATCACCTAAATTTGTAAGAGCTGGCGAAAAATTTGATGTAACTATCGGATTTGGTGCTTACGACAATACTTTAAAAGGTTCAATTAACCTAGGAGGTAGAAGTATACCGCTTTCATCAGGTAAAGCTGTAGTAAGTATGGTAGGAGAAGGTACAGGATTAAAACATGTATCTGGTAGTATCACTTATGAAACACCTCAAGGACCGAAAACGGAGAAATTTGATGAAACGTACGAAGTAGTTGCAGATGTCGTTTCTAAGGTAGATGGAAATGCTACTTTGATGGCTGACAATATGAATGTAGTGTATAGAGGCGTAGTTAATCCTTTAAGTGCAGCAATTTCTGGAATATCTGGATCTGTAAGTTTATCTGCTAGCTCAGGTAGTGTATCTTCAAGAGGAGCGAATAAATGGAATTATTCTCCTGGAGCTGGTGGACAGGTAGTGTTTACTGTTTCTGGTAAAACTTCTTCTGGTAAACAAATTTCTCAAAAATTCACTTACAGAATTAAAAATGTACCAAAAGCGCAAGGTACTATACGTGGATCGAATGTGGTAAGTATGCCATCGAGCTCCGTTTCAAATCAAACTATTTCAGCGGCAATTCCTGATTTTGAATTCCCAGTATCCTTTACGGTAACAGGATTTAAGGTTAAAAAGCCAGGTACTTCAGCCAGAGCTTTTAGTGGTAATTCTTTAAGAGCAGCCGCAGGTTATTTAGAAGGGTTGAAATCTGGAGATCAGGTACTTGTCTTTGATATATCAGCTCAAGCTTCTGGTGTATCCCAACAAAATATTTCACCAGTTCTTATTAATGTACAATAAATAAAAAAATAAGTATTAATTCATTTCATATGAAATATCTAGTAGTTTGCTTAACAACCTTAATGAGTGTAGGGGTTTATGCACAAAATATTTTAAATGCTAAATCTCCTCAAGAACTTAGGGAAATGAGATCAGAAATGTATGATATTGTAAATGGAGGACAAGATACAATATCAACAGCCCCAATACCTTTACCTTATGGAAACATTCAAGATAAAGATATTTTATGGTCTAGAGTAGTCTGGGAAATCATAGATTTAAATGAAAAGTTAAATCAGCCTTATTATTATTCCCACGATGAAGTCACAGCAAATTATGTATCTTTATATGATGCTCTTTTCAATGGAATTAATGCCGGTGAAATAACTGAAGTTTATGACGATGACAATTTTACATCCAAAGTAGATCCGGAAAATCTTAAAAGTAAGATTCAAGCCGTTAGAGAATCGGATTGGCTTCAGGATAAAAGAGCTTCAGGAGAAACCATTACTGAGCAAGATATAATGGAAGGTACTGATCATTTTAAAGTGGATACCAAAAGTGTTAAGTTAATTAAGATTAAAGGCATGTGGTATATCGATAAAAGATTAGGACAAATGAAATATCGTTTGTTAGGTATTGCTCCTATGGGACCTGATCCTCAAGTGTTAGGTTTAAACGATGCCGCTGCATTGGGTTATGAAGGAGAGGATGAAATGATTGATCTATTTTGGGTTTTCTATCCGGGAGCGAGAGATGTTTTATCAAGATATACAGTTTTTAATCCAAGAAATGGGTCTTCGTCTATTACCTATGATGATGTTCTTAATGCTAGGAGATTCAGTTCTATTATCTATAAATCTCAATCAGAGTATGGAGATGGAGAAATCTCACATTACATTCCAGGAGATGCTAAGTCTCAATTAGAGGAAAGCAATAGGATTAAAAATGAAATTCTACAAAAAGAGAACAACATGTGGAATTATTAGAATTAATGAAATTCAAGTAAACATAAAAAGCCCTGAAATATACCATTTCAGGGCTTTTTTTATTTAAATTTGTAAACATATTGAAATTAATGTTAGATTACCTCATTATCGGTCAAGGATTGGCAGGAACTTGTTTAGCTCATCAATTAATCAAAGACAATAAATCTTTCAAAATTATTGATAAAATTACGAACTCAGCCTCTGTAATATCATCTGGAATTTATAATCCAGTGGTACTTAAAAGATTTACACCCGTATGGAATGCCCAAATTGAAATAGATAAATTAATCAATGAATTTACTCAATTCGAGAATTTACTTCAAATTCCATTAATAAAAAGATGTGATTTATTCCGAGTATTAGCCAACGAAGATGAAGTTAAAACTTGGTCAAAAAAGTCATTAAGAAACGAAAATTTAATTCCTTTCTTGGATTCAGAAATCATTTCAAATTCTAATCCTCAGGTTAAAGCATCCTTTGGTTTAGGAAGAGTAAAACAAACGGGCAGAATACGGGTAAATGATCTATTGAGCCAGTTTAGAAAATTTCTTATTGCAAAGAATCAATTAATAGACGAAACCTTAGATTTTGCACTTTTAGAACCTAAGGAAAATTGTATTTCATATAAACAAATAGAGGCTAAAAAGATTGTATTCTGTGATGGATATTCTTTGAAAAAGAATCCATATTTTAGTTATCTTCCAATGGAAGGATTAAAAGGAGAGACCATGCTTATCCATGCTGAAAAATTAGATCTCACTTCGATAGTTAAATCTAAAGTTTTTATAATGCCTACCGATCATGAGAACTATTATTATATAGGAGCTACTTATCATTATAGAACAATAAATGACTTAGTTACAACAGAAGGCAGGGATGAGTTGATTAATAACTTAAATAAATTTATTGAAACTGAATATAAAATTGTTAGGCAATTTGCAGGTATAAGACCTACAGTTATAGATCGCAGACCATTGCTAGGCAATCACCCTAAATATAGAAATATGTTTTTATTTAACGGTTTAGGTAGTAGAGGAGTAATGTTAGCACCTAAAATGGCAGAGGAATTATACAATTATATGGAATATAAAGTAGAATTACAAAAAGAAATAGATATTAATAGATTTAATTCGTAAGAAATGGATATTGTAAGTATAGGAATCATAATAATGACAATTTTATTCAGTATTAAAGGTTTTAAAGATGTTAATTTTTTTGATCGTTACAAATTTAACACAGCAGCTATATTAAAAGGAAATCAATGGGATCGAATGTTAGCTTCTGCTTTTTTACATGGAGATGTTATTCATCTTTTTTTTAATATGTATTCCTTTTTTTTCTTCTCAACAAAACTTATCAATGACTATGGAGGAATATTCTTTTTTGTAGTGTATATAAGCTCAATTTTAGCGGGTAATTTTTTAGCCTTGTTTATTCATAGAAATAATTCTTACTATAGCGCCATAGGAGCTTCCGGTGGAGTATCAGGACTTATATTTGCAGCAGTAATTTTGGATTCTACGATGTCTCTTCAAATGATGTTTATTCCCATTTCTATACCTGGATGGATTTTTGGAATTATTTATTTAGCCTATTCTATCTATGGGATGAAAACTCAGCTAGGAAACATAGGGCATGATGCACATTTAGGAGGAGCCTTTATGGGGTTGTTAATGGGCTTGGTTTATGTAATTATGTATAAGGATAGTAACTATAATATAAATTTCGAGTTAAAATATTTATTATTAATGCTAGTACCTTTAATTTATCTAGTTTATTTGGTAATAAAAGAAAAAAAATAATCTTGTAACAATACATATTATTGTAAAAGATGATAACCAATGGAACATTCTAAGCATTTAACTTTAGAACATTTTTCTTTATATAAATAAAGTATAGCTTGAGTTTCCAAAGCATTTTTTAAATTTAAACCTAGTTTTTCGAAATTATCTATAATAGAATTTTTTTCAGACTTTAATTCACTAATTAGAGAAATAATCTCTTCATCCATGCTTTGTCCAATACTCTTTGAATAAGCAAATTTTACGGGTAAAAAACAATTCATTATAATTAATTCTTTTTGAGAAGAAGTTAATTTTTTTACAGAATGTAACGTGGATATTTTATCAAAAGTAAAATGATTATTCCAGTAACTGGACGCTTGCACCTCATCAAGTAAAACATAATATTGTTGAATATTTTTAGCTCCAACTACATAAGAAAATAAATTTTGATATTGAGTTAAAAGGCTAGCCAATTGTGAAAGTCGTATAGTTGGGAAATTTGCTGGTCTAAGTCTAAAAAAATTGAGTAAAATTTTAATATCGGTAATATTAAATTTTACTCTAAGAAAATCAAATTCCTTTTTTAAATTTCTAGGATATTCGTCACTATAATCTGATAGCTGATGTGTAAGTCCAAAAAATAAGGATTCTAGTAGCAATGAATTGTATGAAATTTTTTGAATAATTTTAAAATCTATGGAATTAAAAATTTCTTCAAAAGATTCAGCATTAATTTTTAAACCCATAGTATAGGCTAATATTGAGGCAAGTACAGCTTCCCAATTATTTTTTTTGGATTTATATAGATTATAAATCTGTTCACATTTGCTTTGTAACTTATCTAAATATAAGCTCTCATATGAAAATGATAATTTTGATAATAAATCGGAATTGCAAAATTTTTCACAAGGTATGAAGGTATAATTCTGTTGAATGAGTTTTACATAATTATCTATAAGAACTTTATCTATATAAGATTTTAGTTCTAAAGTTGAAACAGATTGATTTTTCAATGAACTAATTTGTTGATCATGTTCATAAACAACATGTAAAACAATAGATTTATAAAAATCATTGCCTTCGTGCTTATGCCTGTTCCAATCGGAGGATTTTAAATGTATTTCAACATTACCATTCCATAATAAGTCATTGATTTTTATCTGTGCATTTTTAAAATCAGGTCCTTGATTGTTATTATATATTCCAGTATTAATAATTTCAAGGCTTTCCCCATCCGTTGTTTTTAAATTTAGAAAATTAAATCTTTTGAATTGCCATACATAGTGTAGAAATTTTTCGTTTATCATAGGTATAATTTCTGTATGATTAAAATTATATAAAAAATTAAAAACTTCTATATGGTTTATAGAAGTTTTAATTTTATAATATGTAAACATAATTAATTTCTCAAATTAATATCTATATAGTCTCTTTTAGGATTTCCTATATAAATCTGTCTAGGTCTATTTATGGGGTCATTGTTAATTCTCATTTCCTTCCATTGAGCAATCCAGCCAGGAAGTCGTCCTAAAGCAAACATAACCGTAAACATTTCAGTAGGAAAACCTAAGGCTCTATATATAATTCCTGAGTAAAAGTCAACATTAGGATATAATTTTTTTTCAATAAAATAAGGATCGTTTAAGGCAACTTCTTCTAATTTTTTTGCAATTTCCAATGTTTCATCTTGAATTCCTAACTTATTAAAAATATTATCAGCAACTTTTTTTATAACTCTTGCTCTAGGATCAAAATTTTTATAAACTCTATGTCCAAATCCCATAAGTCGAAAATCGTCATTTTTTGATTTTGCTTTATCAACCCATTTTTGTAGATCTCCCCCATCTTTTTGAATCATTTCAAGCATTTCAATAACTGCTTGGTTGGCGCCACCGTGTAAAGGTCCCCAAAGGGCAGATACACCGGCGGATATAGAAGCAAATAATCCTGTATGGGCTGAACCAACCATACGTACCGTAGAGGCAGAACAATTTTGTTCATGTTCTGCATGAAGTATTAATAATTTATTAATAGCATCAACCACCACTTCTTGAACTTCTAAGTCTTCCGTTGGCATTTTAAACATCATCTGATAAAAATTATGCGGATAATCCAATCGATTATCTGAGTAATTTAATGGCAATCCTAGTTTTAAACGATAAGTCCAAGCGCATAAAACCGGAAACTTACCTAAAAGTAGAGTATAAGCATTGTATAAATCTTTTTCAAATTTTATATTAACAGCCTTAGGATTAAATGCCGTAAGAGAGCTTGTTAAAGTTGATAAAACACCCATAGGGTGAGCAGATCGTGGAAATGCTTTAAGGATTTGCTCCATTTCCACACTTACTAAACTATTCTTTTTTATATCTGCTTCAAATTTATTTAATTGCTCTTGGGTTGGTAACTCTCCCTCAAGTAAAAGATACATGACTTCTGTGAATGTGGATTTTTCTGCAATTTGTTCAATTGGATATCCTCTGTAATACAATTTACCTAAGTCACCATCCAAATAGGTAATTTTACTTTGGGTAGACCCAGTATTTTTGAACCCAACATCAAGAGTAATTAAACCTGTTTCATCTCTAAGTTTAGATATATTAATTCCTTTATCACCTAAAACACTTTCAACTATTGGATACTCATATTCTTTCCCGTTATATAATAGTTTAACTTTATCATTCATTTCTTTAAATATTTATAATGCTAATAGAAAGATATGAAATAATATTAGCATAAAAAAATCAATAATAAATAAAGTCTACATAAATTTAAGAATAATTAATGGTTATAAAAGAAATTGACAGAAGTAAGTATAAGAAATTATATTCATTAATATTATAAAAAAAAGAGAGAATATTATTCTCTCTTTTTTATTATTAAAAATTAATTATTTATTTAGAAATTTTAAAAGCGTTGAATTGTGGGTATACCGCTACTTCACCAAGACTTTCTTCAATTCTTAATAATTGATTGTATTTAGCCATACGATCTGATCTTGAAGCAGATCCTGTTTTGATTTGTCCACAGTTAAGAGCTACTGCAAGATCAGCAATAGTATTGTCTTCAGTTTCTCCTGAACGGTGAGACATCACTGCCGTATAACCTGCATTTTGAGCCATTTGAACTGCATCAATGGTTTCTGTTAATGTTCCAATTTGATTTACTTTTATAAGGATTGAATTTCCTACTCCTTGCTGAATACCATCACTTAATTTTTTAACATTAGTTACAAATAAATCATCTCCAACAAGCTGAACTTTATCCCCGATTTTATCTGTAAGGATTTTCCACCCAGCCCAATCATTTTCATCCATTCCATCTTCAATAGAGATAATAGGGTATTTAGCCGCTAGCTCAGCAAGATATTCTGCTTGTTCTTCACTAGATCTAACTTTTCCACCTTCACCTTCAAAAATTGAATAATCATATTTGCCATCTTTACAGAATTCAGATGAAGCACAATCCAAGGCAAGCATTACATCTTTACCAGGAGTATACCCTGCTTTTTGAATAGCATCCAAAATAGTATCTAAGGCATCTTCAATTCCAGAAAAATTAGGAGCAAAACCTCCTTCATCTCCTACAGCCGTGCTTAAACCTCTACCGTGTAAAACTTTTTTTAGAGAGTGGAATATTTCAGTACCCATTCTTATAGCTGTTGTATAACTATCTGCAACAACAGGCATTACCATAAACTCTTGGAAAGCAATAGGAGCATCTGAATGCGCACCAGCGTTCACAATATTCATCATTGGTACAGGAAGAACCTTTCCATTTACACCTCCTACATATCTGTATAAAGGTAGACCTAATTCTTTGGCAGCTGCTTGTGCAACAGCTAAAGAAACACCTAAGATAGCATTAGCACCTAATTTACCTTTGTTAGGGGTACCGTCTAAATCTATCATGGTTTTATCTATTAAAGCCTGTTCAAATACATCACTACCAATCAATTCAGGAGCGATAATTTCATTAACATTTTCAACCGCTTTTAAAACACCTTTACCTTGATATTTATTCCCACCGTCTCTTAACTCAACGGCTTCATATTCACCGGTAGAAGCTCCAGATGGAACTGCAGCTCTACCTAATGTTCCGTATTCAGTGATTACATCTACTTCTACTGTTGGATTACCTCTGGAATCTAAAATCTGCCTTGCGTGAATTTGTGCTATTAAGCTCATATTTTTATTATTTGATTGTTAAAACCTTTCTTACAAAAGTACTGAATTATTAAGGAAAATGGAATATTTATGGATCATTTTTTATAGCTTAAATCAATCTATTAAAGAAATTTTAATTAAAAAAAACGAATATGAAATTGATAAAGTGTTATTTTTAAATAATTGAAAATGATAGTTGAAATAATATTTATAAGTAAACGTTAGTTCACAAAGTATTTAATTTATTATTATATAATATTTGTAGAACTATTAAAAAAAAGGATATTAAATATCCTTTTTTCTTAATATTATCAATCTAAGCCTAAAGTAAGTTTACTTAAATTTATTTCTTTTTCATCTCCAGTATTTTTTCCTAGAACATCGGAAAGTTTTACAGCTCCAATGTAATCGTATTTAGGGTTTTCTTTAACCTTTGTAAGCTTTATAACCATATTAAGAGGTTTAACTCCTACATCGTTGGATAGATAGGTACCAATTCCATAAGTATCATGAATTCTACCATTAATATGATGTTTTATTTTTTCAATTTCGTTTAAATTTAAAGAATCGCTATAAACAATTGTCTTGGAAGTAGGATCAATTCTATGATCTTTGTAGAAATTTATAGTTTTTTCGGTAAACTCTAAAGGATCTCCACTATCACAACGAACACCATCAAATAGCTTTGCTAATTTAAGATTAAAGGATTTAAAGAATGAATCTGTAGTATAAGTATCGGTTAATGTAATTCCTAAACTTCCTTGGAATACCTCTACCCAAGCTTCTAAAGCTTTATTATTGGCTGCTCTATAGCCAAAAAGAGCACCATGATACATAAACCATTCATGAGGCATAGTACCAATAGGGATACAGTCATGTTTCATAGCTAAGTACATATTACTAGTTCCTTTGAAAAATTCACCAGAATTTTCTTTTAACAATTTTACAACTGCATCTTGTACATCTAATGAGTATCGACGTCTAGTTCCAAATTCTGAATAATCCGCTTGTAAATTTTTTAAAGATAAAGCTTTATTGATCGCTTTTTCTTCAACATCTTTAGGCTCAGTTCCAATCATTTTAAAGTACAGTTCAGAAATTAATGCCATAAGAGGTACTTCCCATAATACTGTTCTATACCAGAAACCTTCTACATATAAGTTTAATTTTCCACCCTCTTGTGAGATATGAACTTCGTCAGGATTGTATTGGTACCCTTCCAAAAAGTCAACGAAAAAAGGATCTAAAAAATAGCATCTTTTTAGAATGAATTTTTTTTCTTCCTTTGTCATTTTAATGGAACTCATTTGGTTAATCTCATCCCTCAAACGTTCTGCAAACCCAATGGGGAACTCATTATTTCCTCGGTTAATAAAATCATATCGTACATAAGCCCAAGGGTATAGCCTTTGAATAGCATGCATGACTGAAAATTTGTAGAGATCGTTATCTGTAAAATATTTTATTATCATAGATGACTGATTTAGGTTTAAATATTTATAATTATTTTTTTTATTTTATAGTAAAGGAATTTTATAATCAAAAATACAATATTAAAAATGAATGTATAGTTTCGTTAAGATTTATTTACACTAGATTATGAAAAATGTTAAACAAGATAAATATTAATTTAGTAATATTTATTTTTGTAAAAAATAATAACTATGATAAAAATTTGTAAATTTTTAATACTATTTATTCCTATAGAAGTTTTTACTCAAACGAGTATAGAAAAAAGTGCAAAAGATTTTATACCCGCAGGATACAATATCTACGAAACTGTTTTTGGAGACTTAAATAAAGATGGACTTGAAGATTGTGTACTCATTATAAAAGGTACAGATAAAAATCAAATCATACAAGATGAATTTCGTGGAGAGTTAGATAGAAATAGGAGAGGGGTTATTGTTTTGTTTAATAAAGAAGATCATTACGAACCAGTTCTAACAAACTATAATTGTTTTTCTTCTGAAAATGAGGATGGAGGAATATATTTTCCTCCGGAGTTATATGTAAATGTAAATAAAGGAAATCTCTATATAGATTATTATTATTATTATTATTATTATTATTATTATTATTATGGAAGATATGGATATTGGACTTATACTTTTAGATATCAAAATTCTGATTTTGAATTAATAGGCTATGATATCACCTCAGGAGGAGTAGTAAAAAATTACATTTCAAGTATAAATTTTTCTACTAAAAAGAAATTTGAAAAAATAAATACCAATGAAGAGGCTGTAGGGGGTGACGAAGTATTTAAGAAAGTTTGGAAAAATATTTCTATAGATAAACTTCTTAGATTAAGCGAAATTAAAGATTTTGATGAACTGGAAATTCCTTATACAGATTTATAGTAAGTGCTAATGATTTTGATTTAAATTATTTAACCAATTTAACCCAGAGTTGAGTAAGATAAAAATAAAATAAATGACTCCAAAATTTGATGATATTTTATTGTAAATAAAATAAGATACTATAGAAAATAATATAACCTCAATAGTTAAACAGAGTATTTTATTAATTTCAAACAAAGATTTGGGTGCTATAAAAAGCATCCAAATAGAAATTACGAATAAAGGTAATACTATTCCAACAACAAAATTCACAGGAAAATTGTATTTACTAAATATAATCAGCAAAATGAAATGTAAAGATTTTCAAAATGAAATGTAAGCTAAAAAAACTTCACACACATTTATATAACAATACAAAAAGCCTCAATTTTTGAGGCTTTTTTAGTGCTAATTATTTGGTAAAAAAGAAAATAAACCGTATCTTTATAGAGTATTATGAAAGTGTAAGTACTATACTTTTAAAGTACATTTAAGCCTAGTTTAAACATGGATTAAATATTTTGTTCTGGTCATCAAAAGTAACATAAGCCATAAAGTCCTCCCGATGGTTTTTACCTGAAACAGAGACTCTTTTAGTTTGGTACACATAGCTAAACCCGAATAAATTTAACAGCTCTATACTGTCTTTTTCTACCATATTGAAGAAAATAAAATCATTTTGTAACTGCTTCATTAGGTTAAGTAATTGAATAGTTTCACATAAGCCAAAGAAAGTCTCATTATTGTATTGTTTTTGTGCACTATTTAAATAAGGAGGGTCTAGAATTATTAAGGTATTTCTATCCTCGGGGTGTGTGTATTTCTTTATAAAGTCTTTGTAATCCAAACTATCTAACTGTATGTTATTTAGGTTTTCATAAAAAAACCTATCCTGTTCGGTAGATAGTTCATTAGTGAAGTACTTAAAATCTTTTATATTTAAAACTCCAGAGCTTCTTTTAGCACTAAATACAAAATTTTTAGCCAGATATTTAAGCATGCTTTTATTATCTTGTATATCCACAATTAGCCTTTGCAGGGTTTCTTGTTTATCTTTAGGTAGGTAGTTTTTAGATTTAACAAAACCTAAGTCTATTAATTTCTTTACTAACTGTTCTTTGTAGGTTAAATGCTTATCAAAATCTTTAAAATATTGGTCATAATCGTTAGCTACTGCCTCTTTTATAAGGTCGTGGTATTTAAGATTATTGGAGATACAACAACTACCTCCAAAGGGTTCTATTACTCTCTTATAATTCCTATCTTTTATTAATTCTTCAATTTCTTTTATTCTTCCTACTTTGGAGCCGGAAAAGGCTAATTTTAATAAGTTTTTTTTAGTTTCCATTTTTTTTTAATTTTAATATGTAATTTTGTATTCCTACGCAAAAGCAGAATACTACCAACGAAAGGCTTACTGCCCCCAGTTTGTGGAGTATTTTGCTTTACTTTTTTTGCGTAGGAACTTAAAAAGGAAACTGGGGTTTTTTTACCCTATCTCAAAAATTATGGTCTGATGAAAATTGTACAAAGCACCTACAGGAGTACTCATGCCTGCGGAAGCTCCATCGGGTGGTGTTGTAAGCTCAAATAAGCCACTATCTGCCGTATTTTTAAAGGAAAGCCAAGCCATGTCTAATTTTCCATTTTTATCTCCATAACAAGCTATATCCATATATTCAATCACTTTTGAAAATTTTAATCCTCTAGGCAATTCTAATTTTATAGTTTTGGAAAGTGGGGTTTTATTGGCAAATTTGTAACAGCCTTTAAGTATTAGGGTTGCGGTTTTTCCATTTAAAAATAATTCAGGAAACAATTGGAAATTATCTTCGTTAAGGGAATTATCGGAAGGCATTTCGCAAAGAAATTCTGCAAAGGAATAATAAATGATGTCGTTATTTTCGGTTGAGTTTTGGAGGCTTTTTACGCCAACTTTGCCCTCTGCATCTACTACCAACATTTTATTAGGCTCAAAGGCTGCTTCACTTTCGGACAATTCTTTATCAGCATCGGGGGTATATTGCGGATGAAGAATTAAATTTCCTGAAACTTTCAGCCATCTTTCTTTAAAATCCCCATAAATCAAAGGAAATATCCAAGGATCTTCCGGGCGTCTGGCATGAATGATTAGTTTATTAGATAAGTTAAAATTTTCTGGGATTGGTGCGTAAGCTCCAATAACAACTGAAGCATTGCCAAATACTTGTCTGTATTCCGTGGTTATGCCTGCGCCCAAAAAGGTATTGTATTCGCCATGATTCAAAAAATAATAGCCTGATTTATAGCCAATGGCTATGTTTTCTCGACCGTACAACATACTGTACAAAGACCACTTCCCAAGGGTTACATTACCTCCACTGGTTAGCTCGGTTAATCCTGTAGGATCGTTGGTAGTTTTATAAGGAGTGCCTAAGTATTTATTCATCGCTGTTGAGCCTATAATGGTTTCATCGGATAAAATACTTGCTTTTTGGGCAACTCCATGCCCTACTGCAACATTATAACCGTTGGAAGTAGTAGCTCTTTTAGCAGCATCACTTCCTATAACTACATCAACAAAGGTAGTTGTAAAAGATGCGGCGGCTTGAGTTCCAATAATTACCGCATAACCACCACCTTTTAAATTAGCGCCTGCGGTATTTCCTATGGCAACAATTCTTTCTTTGTAAGTGCCTTGGCTACCGTCAAAAAGAGCTAGGGAATTTTCACCGATGGCAGTAAGGTTATTCCCGATTTCTGCTAATTTACCTAAAGCAGATTTTCCTAATTTGAGGTTCCCGCTATTATCCGCCCCTAAAGTAGCTCCTTTTATAATTAACTCTTGGTCGGTTGTATTTCCATTAGTGGTTACTTGTTGCAAGGTCTGATCACCACCCCCTGAGTTTTTACCTACCAATTCTTTGATTTTATCAATGGAATAGGTATTAACGCTTCCTTCTTCTAACTCGTCATCAATTAATTCAGAAGGTTGTACTTGATCGATCAATTCGGCTATTTTTTCAGAGGAATAAGTAGTTGCATCGCTTGCTTCGCTATCATCAATTAAGCCTTCTAAATAGGTTTGTAGATTTTCTACCACCGTTTTGTCTGCTTTGGCTTCTAGCTCTTTGAGCAATCTATCTACGGTGGCTTTATCGGCTTTATCGGCTAAAATGCTGTTGATGTTTTCTATTACCTCTAAAGGTATTTTTTCATCTTTATGCCAATAGCTATCCATCCATGCCCAAAATTGTTCTTGGGTGGGTTTTTCGTTATTTTTAAACCAATATTTTAAAGTGCTTTTATCTGTTATTTCTGCCATTTTATTTTTTTTAGTTATCCTACAAATTCAATAAAGTAAACCACGCGATAGGGGTTCATTATGCTGAAGGCTTGGGAACCTCCGGTATAGCCGGTGGTTCCTCCCGATTTATCGTATCCGGATATAAATTTAGCTTTACCATCGGAATATATAGGAGCGCCGGAAGCGCCTTCGTGTGTATGTGCGGGCATTTCTGCGATGCTTAGGGTCTTCTTTTTTAAACCACCTGTTTTGCCTAGAGGATAAAAGTCGGCATCATTCGGGTTTAAACCAATGGGTATGCGCCCGCGCCAGTCGGTTACTTCTCGCCATCCCATAGGTATTTCATTGGCTGGTTTATTCCAAAAAACCATAGCACCCCCGGTTTGGAATACGGCGTTTTTTTTCTCTAAAGTAGCCACCCGAAGGGCTAATTGTTCTAAAAGGGTTTTAAAGGTATCCTCCAGATTATTTAAAACAGGAACTCTTTTAAAATCCGCCCATTTATAGGAGGTTGCTCCGGTGCCAAAACTTATATATCTTTTGTTTAGTACTACTTTAGCTTCTCCATTTTCAAATTCTTTGGCTATTTTCTCTTCAAAGAGGGTAACATTTTCCTGTTTTATTCCTGCTTTAAATTCAAAAATTTCGTTGTCTATTTGTACCACGCCATCGGTTATTTGGTTGCCGTTTTCCTGACATCCGGAGATAATGGAAAGATTTCCCGTCATGGCTCCTAAGCCATTTAGTAAATGGGCAAAGGCTTGTTGTATGTCGTCCAGGCGGTTAGTGGTTAGGGGATAACCGCCTGCATTGTTATATTCTAATTTATTCATTTTTAAAGGTCTTCTAAGGGTTCAATTCTATATCTTTTACTAGCCAGTTTATAGTAGTCTATGAGGGCGATCATTTCGTAATTGTTTTCGTCTAATAACTCTAAGGGTACGAGAACTAAAAAATCAGCTCCATTATCTTCAAAATCTACATCGCGCCGTAGATACATCGTACCTAAGTACTTTTCTTTTTTTTCTGCTTCGGTGTAGATATACTGGGGTTTATAGCGTTGCGATCCCGTTATAATAATTCGTCGTTCTATAGGGTCAAAGCGATCATTTAAAACTTTTCGTAAATAGCATACCTGCCCGGTATGTTGGAGTTTATAAAGGCTGTTGTTCCTTAGTTTCTGCCAATTATACAGGGTAGTTTCTAAGGGCTTTAGCAAACTAATCAGATAACTTATAGAAAAATTATTTCGTAAGCCCGGGGGCATAGTTAAAACTGCCAATTTTTTAAGGTTTGGGTTATACCACATAATTTATATTTATTAGGTTTTTGCCTTCCGTATCTTCCGTAGTGAAATAACCGCTCTCGGGAATTACCGACATTTCGATGATTTGAGGAGTGTTGTATTTCCCAGTGGTTGGGTCTAGCCAAGCCGAAGCGGCATAGGTTATTTTTATATCGGTCACTCCGGTAGTTAGTTGCAATTGGTCGGTTAGCTTGGAAAGTTGCAGCTCTCCATTAAAGGGCAATTCTTTTAAAAACTGACGAATGGTTGCTTCTACCGGGCGAATAATTCCATTAACCGGAGCTATGGCATTGCCCTGGGCATCCAAAACCAAGGGGTCTCTTCGGATGGTTATGGATAAGCTTAGCTCGTCGGGTAAGTAATTAATAACTGTAACTGCCACCCCAGCATATTTAATTTCTTCTAAATAATAGGTAAAGGCTTCCAATTCTGCTTCGTTAATAGGGGTTAGTTTATCCCCGGTTTCGGTGGCTATTTTTATAATAAGCCTGCTTTGAGTAGTGGCTTCGGTAACCGCAGAATATTTAATGATTTTGGAATTTTCGATTTCCTCTTCTGTATAATTCTCATTGTTGAAATCTTCCAAATCAGGCAACAAATCAAAACCATATTGAAAAGCAAGAGCTTTGTTTCTATACCATTTTAAGGAGCCTTTTTTTTGCTCGGCAATGGTGGTGTTTATTTCTTCTGTATGGGCATCAAAAAGCAACTCCAGGTTAAAAATAACATAGGCAACCACATAGGTAAATAATCGCCAAATAGACGCCTTGGAGGTGCTATTTAACACTTTTAATGCTTCGTGCTTTTCTTTTTCTTCCAGTATGGAATTTTGTATTTCGGTTATTGTTCGTGCCATATTATTCTACTTTTGCTTTTGCCATGAAGTTTACATTAATAATCATTTCGCCTATTCCATCCTGATCAAAAGGCAGCATAAAATCATCGGTTACCGAAGTGGCAGGAAATAAGCCTTTTTGTTGGTAATAGGAGGCGATATCCGAGTTTTTGTATTTACTTTTCTCAGGTAGTATTAACTTTTCTCCGGCGGTTAACTCATCGGTTAGGCTTCTTTGGTTGGTAAAGGCTATTGCAAAGGCTGCTTCGGTGGTACCTAAATACTGCACTGCCAAGTCTAAAAAAGACTGGTTATTTAGTACGGTTACTGTCATCTTTTAATTGGTTTTCCAGTTCTTTAATTCTTTTTTTTAGTTCGCTGTTTTCACGCTCCAACATCGTTATTTTGCTTTTTAGCATGGCTATTTCATCTTGTAAAAGTTTTTCTTTTCCGGTATATAACTGTTCAATATCCAGGTATTTTTTTTCATAGCGAGCGGAAAGGTCATCCAGTAAGCTTTTGTAGTAGTCAGCAAATTTTATTTCGTTATCTATTTCAGCCGATTTTAACTCTACATTCTGCTTTCTTCTTCCAAATAACCAACCGCCAATTCCAGCGATAACAACACTTAAAAATTCGCCCAGGTAAGAGGTTAAAAATTCTTTCATATGGTGGTTTTTATGGTGGTTTGTATTTTATTTTTTAGTTCTGCATATTCTTTATTATCTAGGGAAAGTTGCAATTTTACCCGCTTTTCTATATCTAACTTAGAGGCTTTACTGTTTACCAGCTGGTATAAATTCGCTCCTATTATTGGGTGTTCTTTCCATTCGCCCTGGTTGCTTTCCAATAGTAAGGCAATTTCCTGCATTTCACTTTCTCCGATTCTAAAATCACCATTGAGCACTTGTATTCGGCGGGTTTCATCTAATAAAATATCTTTCATTTTTTAAACTACTTTTCCATTTTGCAAGGCTCCTCCGTTGGGAGGACATATTCCTTGCACTTTTCCGCTTTTCACATATTTTTCTATCGCATCCGCCAGTTTTTGAACGGCTTCTTCTGTATTGCTTTTGCCCTCATTATTTAAGTTCATCAGGGCTTTTAAATCTTCTATTAATCCTGCTTTATCTAACATGGTTTTTAAATTATTTTAAAAGGGTGTTTAAACGTTGTTTAATGGTTCCGGTTACCTCTTGTTTGATTTTTGAAATTACCGGAGTGTTGGGGCTGGTACCTATGGCTACTTTTATTTTATTGATTTCATCGGCTAATTTTCCAAATTGTTCGATGTAATCGCCTAGGATTTGGTATAAATTTTCGCCCTGGCTGGAAAGCTGAAAACCTTCGGGATTTATCACCCATTGACTGCTGCCTGAGGTATAAACCACTTCTTCCACTTGTTCACTATCCAGCAAAAAAGTAAGAGGAGTTTGGTTTTCTATTACCCCCAATAAAACCGGGCTACCTACTTTGGGTTTTATCTGTAAACTTCCTAAGCCTAACAGAACCTTATAAAATGGCAGTTCGTTTGATACTCCAATCGCTGTCATCGTTTTATTTTCCCAATCTACCTCTTGAGTAATAGCCCAATAGGTTTGAATAGGTACTAAAGCTCCTGCCTGTATTTTTAAAAGGCTCCTTAGTTCGGCTTTGGGGTTTTGTCTGTTCTCTATATTCATTTCTTTTCGCCTATTTGAAATCCTAATTTGATATCCTGTCTGTAGCCGGATTTGGAGAAACTTTTGTTTACTCCTTCAATGCCGAAAGTGCCATTTCTCTCTTCATAGAGATTGCTTACTAATTTTACTTTTTGTCCGAATTGTACGGAAGGGATTCCCAAGGCGGTAAAGCTTCCCTCCATACCATCCTGTTTAAAGCGGTCGTAGTCTTTTTTTACCAGAATTTCCAAGTCTTTTTTGGTAATGCCGGGGTTGTGGTAGGTTAGGGTGTTTACGGTGCCGTCAGAATCGCCAAATTCAACTTCTATCTTTTTACCTTTTCCCAGATTGCAAATTCCTTTAATTTTGATTCGGATGTCTTCTTTACGACGGTAATTCAACTGCTGGTCTACGCAATTGCGCTCTAAGTGAAAAAGGATAGGTTCTTTATCCGTTTGGGTTTGGTAAATAGAACCTACTTCCAGTACCGGTTTACCATCAACCAAACGAAAATAGCTGTGGATATTCCAATCGGTTTTTAGTTTGTCTAAGACTGCCCCTAAATTGGTTTTGGAAAACATAACCTGTCCTAATTGAGCATCGTAGGTAATATTTACGGTGTATTCGGGGTTGGGTAGTAATTTTTCTATTAAATTTTTTAGAGTAATCCCCGGACTGGAAAAGTTTACCTCCTTTTTCTTTAGGTTATACATTTCGTCTTCCAGTTTAATGCTAATCGGAAAATCGGCACTTACCTGAGTAATGTAGCCTATAAACTCTAAGGTTAAAGCCCCATTGTAGCCTAAGTATATTTCTACTTTATCGCCTTTTCTAAAAACCTCCTTTATTTTATTACGATCAAAATATTTAACCTTTCGGGCGATGATTATTTCCGAATTTTGCGTTAAGTTGGTGTAAGAGGTTTCGATTTGTACTTCGGACACCGTGTAAAGGGTTAGCTTTTCTTTACGACTATCATTAGGAAAAAATATTAATTTACAATTCATTCCTAGCGTCATTCGGATAGTGTTTTTTCGGTTAATACTAATTCCAAGGCTTCGTCTGAGGAGGCTGTAATAGTAAAAGGTATCGTTCCCGGCTCTGCTTCCAACTGCCCTAGTTCTATGCTTTCTATGGCTAAGCGGTGAATGTTTTTGGAGGTAAAAAGTATTCCGTCTACCTCGATGGAATCTGCCAGCTCCTCAAATTTTAATAAGTTTTCTATTTGATCTTGGGCTTTGTTATTGGGTTCGTCCATAGCATATCCCCGAAAACTGATAACCCAATCATCCATGCCGTAAATTTCTTTTACGGTTCCATTAGCCCCCAACATATCGGTTTTGATGATGTTTTTTGCTCTTCTGAATTCTATCAATGTAACCAGCGGAAGCTGAAAATCGGGTAGGCTTATACTGGTTAACTCTCCATTTGCTTTGTATTTTCTGTATTCACCTGCTTTAAAAGTGGTAGGGGCTACAATGGGAGTACCTAAATAGCTCAGTTTTAAGATTTCCTCTTCCTCTTTTAGCGTTACATCGGGGAATATTATTTCCGCAGGCAGTTGTTTATTTAACCGATAGGGAAAATAGATCGGCAGATTGTACCCGAATAATTTTTGTAAGGCTTTTGATACATAATAACGTGCGTCCATCTTTTTTCTTTTAAATAGTTGCTAATCCATCGCGTAAGCCGTCGTTAATCTGAGTAATGACTTTGTCGGCAAAGCTTCTGTCGTCCGAAGAATTTCCGCGAGTAAAATAGTTGTTGATGGTTAGATTTTGTGTAATGGTTTTGCCTCCTCCGGAGCCTCCGCTAATGCTTAATCCATTTTTTGAATTACTGCCCTTTTTGTTCCCTTTTTTGTTTCCTCCTCCGGAAAAAGAAGAACTATAATCATCCAGGGTTGGGGTTAGTGGATCCGCGGTGATTTTTTCTACTATTCCTTTTTGTGGTCGTAAACCATTTTTTAACCGATCTGCTTGTATGTCTTGACGTATAAGGTTTTGTAAATCTCTTTCCTTGTTTTCTTTGGTTTCCTTAGCCGCGTCATATTTAGGAAATACTCCTAGGTTAACAATATCTAAAACCACATGTCCTGCTTGTGCTATTTTACTTTTTCTATCAATTTCATCACTCCATTTCTTCTCCTCTAATTTTGCGAGTTCAACCTCTTCTGCTGTTTTTGCGATTAATTTTTTTCTGCCTTCTGTTAAGGCATTATTATAAATTTCCTGGGTTAGTTGTTCGGTGGTTCTTCGCAATTGATCTGTAAGAATAATCCCATTTTGTAACGAAGACTGATAACGAGAATCTTCTTTGATTAATTCACCCAAAGCTTTTTTACGATCTACCAATGAGTTTTTTTCATTGGTGGCTATTTCGGTCAGCCTTTTTAGTTTCGTTATTCTTTCGGTTGTACTTTGAATGGCATATTTATTCAATTCCTCATTGATTCGCATTACAGATGCCTGTTGCTTAAAGGCTTCGGTGCTTTCTATGGTATCTTTTCGTATTTTATAAATCATCGCGCCTAAGGCAGCAAGTGAGGCGATAAACGCTCCAATAGGATTAGCCACCATTACCAGATTCCATGCCCGTTGGGCAATGGCTGCCGCCTTGGTAGCTCCGGTTTGGATTAGGGTTACCCGCCCTAAGGTTTGCACCAAAGAAATAACCCCCATTGCCTGAGTAGAAAAAGTACCTAAAGTTTGTAGGTAAGGAGCAAAAGTACCAACCGAGGTGGCTACCTTGCTTTGTATATCGGCTATAATTCCCTTTATTCCCGCCCCTGCCTGTTTTACCGAAGGAAGATTTTCCAGGTTTAAGTCCATGGTAGATAAACCTAAAATAAACTCTTTGCCCGCATCTTCTCCGGCGGCTTTAAAAATATCGGCAAGTACTTTTTGTTGTGCCTGGGAAGAAGCTCCTTTCATCTTTTCCGAAATAAGCTTAGCTACATCCATGGTAGTTTTGCCCTTTAAGTCTTTTCCGGAAATACCAATACCCTGTAAGGCTTCTACCTGTGGTTTATCCATTTCTCGCAGGGCTAAATTCATTTCCTTAATGCTATCTATCGCCTTATCGGAATACACCCCTTGTTTGTTTGCCTGAGCTATTAAGGCAATGGATTCACTGGCGGATAATCCCGCCTCTTTAAGCTGTTTGGGATATTCTTTTAGGGAATCCAACATTTCTTTGTTGATGTTACCCCCTTTTTCGTAGCCTTTTTGCATTAAGGCAAGCATTTCCTCATAAGAACCTCCCCAAGTAGCTTGCATGGAATGTGCTGCTCGGGCTATATCTTCGTCGTTTTCATTGAATACCACCCCTAGCTTATGAACCTTACTGGTTAGATCGTCCAAGCCCTTGCCGGAAATACCTGTCATTCTTTCTATTTCGGTACGTGTAGCTACAATGGGTTGGGTAAAATCTAGCATGGAAGAAACCTTGTCTATTATCTCCATGGTTTGGTTAACACCTGTCATCATCCCAGTTAAAGATGTTGGGCTTTTTTTCGCATTGGCTATGTCCTCTAAATCTTTTTCCAGTGTTTGGGCGTCTTCTAAAGTTTCTTTTAACTGTTCTTGCAAGCTCTGTAAGGCTCTTTTGGATTCAGACAAAGGCTTGGAAGCGTTTAGTTTTTGAGTGCCGGGTGCGGCTTTTTCGTAGGCTTTTTCTAACTCTTTTACCTGCTTCTCGTTTTCCTTAATTTGTTTTTCTAATTCCTTATGATGTTTTTTGGTATTGGTTAGTGCCTGTTGGGTTTGTTTTTCGGACATTACTATACGCTCGTTGCTTTTATCCACTACCTGTGCACACTCTTTCACGGACGCCATAATTTCTTTTACTGGCTTCGAGGCTCTGTCGATAATGGATAATATCCAAGAGGTTTCTTTGTCTGACATGGATTGGTTTTAGTTTTTCCCGTATAGGGTGTTTACGATGTGATATAAGGTATTTTTAATGTTGATTTCTAAGGTTTCTAATTCCGCTTTTCGGTCTTCGGCTTCCAATTCGTATATATATCTGTATTCTTCTACTAATTTTGCCCAGTCTTTTAAAGGGAGATTATCGGGGTCTTTTATTCCATATTTCAGGCGCAGGATGGCATTCCATTTCCGAAACTCAAAGCCCTTATCTTCGGGCAATAACCGATAAAGGCTTAAAGCTTTTTTGCTTCGGACTTGTAATTGCCTACTTCGTCTTTAATATGGGCTAAAAGAGTGGTGTATACTTTGCCATTTTTTTCGATGAGTTCCAAGTCTCCGTATACTACACAGTTATTAATTAACACTTTTGATACTTCTGCGGTGTTAGTTTTTTCGTCTGAAATAATATCTATAACTGTGCGGGTGGGAGGCTTAATTATATACGTTTTTTTATTTCCTTCTACCTCAATATTTACTTGGGTTAGAAAGTCGCCATGTCGGGCTTTTAAATCTTGGATTTCTGCTTCGGTTATCATATATTTATTTTTTAAATTACTATATCCCAACCAATGTGGGTTATGATCAACGTATACTGAATGGAAATCGTTCCATCCTCGTTGGTTATTTCTACCCCATCGTTGGTAAATTCAGCGTTGTATACGCGGTCTCTTTGAATGTAACCACTTGGGCGAGCATATTCTACCGTTATATCGAACATAGCGATATCTTGTATTCTTGCCCCCGGTACCAAAGCCGCTTTAAGGGCGTCTACTTCCTCTTTGTATAGGGTAAGGCTTGCTTCGGCGGAATATTTTTTATATCCGCGTCCTACCGGCATACGCCCAGCACCGTATGCATTTACTTTTTCGTGGTTGTCTTTATAAGTTAGAGAGGTTATCCCCACTACGTCGCGACCTAAAAGATTGACGGTTACGTTATTCCATCCGGTCATAACGCCGAAATTGTTTACTAAGTGATCTGCATTTGCCATCTTATTCTATATTATTGGTTAATCCTAAATCCACATCAAACTCATGAGCAATGTCGTCGGTTACTACTACCGCTCTTATTTTTACGGGATTGTCTTCGTTCACTACTTGGTTGTTATCTATGCGTACCTGATAGCCGGAAATATCATTGTTAATTTGCATTTGCTCCAGAGCTTTGGAGGCGGCTCCATGCCATGTGGCAATGGTGGTAGATTTTATATAACCAGTGGAAGGGTCTTTTTTTACCTTTCCTTTTACATAGGGTAATAAGCTTTGTCTTATCGCTCTTTTGGCGGCATTCCATACCCGATTATTTTCAATGGTAGAAAAATCCGAGGCTTTTTCTATACAAGTGGTAGAAGCGGAAAAAAATAAACCGGCAAAGCCTTCGTAACCGGCTATAAATACATAGCCTTTTTGCATTAGGGTTTTTAAATCGGTTTTGCTTAGTTCACTTAAGAGAGTACCATCACTTAAGGCAGAGGACAACCAACGAGAAGAAGCACTATCGGTTAAAGGATAAGAGGTAGTAGCCCTGGAGTTGGCGGGTTTATTTTCGATGTTTACCGATCCCATATTTTCAGAGATTTTTCGGATTGCCAACATACCTAAAGCAGAGCCTATCGCCGAATAATTAGCATAAGCTTCCTCTAAAGAAGCAACCGCGGGGTCTTGTCCTATAATTACCGTAATATTGGGAGCGGCTTTTTCTCTTAGGTTAGGTAAATCGTTTACTTTAAATGCTTCGCCTAATGTGGGTTTACCTTCGAGTAAAACAAAATCAAGGTCGCGATTTTCTTTGGTAAATTCATCTACCAAGTTTTTTTGTATTGCATCTATATTTAGAGTTTCCAAGGTTTCTGAAAATCCACAAAAGCCTAGACCTTTAATATCCGAATTTGCCCGAATGGCAGGAATGATAACCTCTATGGCTTTTTCGATACTTTCGGAGGTAGTGGGAATAAAATAAACCACTGCCTCGGGAGCTAAGCGAAAGATTTCAGAAATATGATAATGCACCAACAGCTTATGATTCGCATCAAAAGACTCGTTAAACCCTTGGGCTTCCAAGTCTTCTATCTGCAATAATTGCAGGGCTTTGTTTTCTTTTATCTCAGGTAGTAAGGCTAAGGTATCGGCGGAAATATAACCCACCAATCCTACATAAGAATCGGTAGTGCCGTTACCACGCCCTAAGCCTCCTTGTAATTTATTTACATTTACACCAGTTAGTTGTGCCATATTAGTTATTTAGGGTTTCTTTGTGTTTTTCTAAGGCTTCTATAAGAGTGGCTTGTTTTTGATTTTCTACTTCCAAGCCTAAGCCTTTTACCATATTTTTAAGCTCAGGGTAAAGAAGTGTATTTACATCTTCCGTTGTCTTTAATTTTTCCGCCCAGTCTTCGCTGGCTTCTGTTGTAGTAGAGCCATCTTTAAGGAAAACATAAACACTAAGTTCTTTTTTAGATCGGGCGTGTAATTCTGCTCGGTTTTTATCTAAAAAAAACTGCCCGTCGGAAGTTCCGTAGACTTCTTTTTGTTTGTATTGCTCCAGGAAGCTTTGGGCTTCCCAGTTTAATTCTTCTTTGCTTTTCATTTTTTTATTTTTATTATTAAGGCACCTACTATAAATACTACAGATAAGCCTCCGAACCATGCTAAGCATTTAGCTAAGAAAGGCACATAACGTACTTCTTGTATCTGGGTTTCTGTTATTACTGTTTCCAGGGTTTCTTTTTGCAACTCCTGTTTTATTTTAGCGGCTATTTGTAAAGAATCGCATTCACAATCGGCTACGATATTTCCATCTTTGTCTTTGTATAAACTTTGGGTTGCATTTTTGTTTTTAGATACCCGGGGTTTTTCGCTTATATTTTCTACCGAGCTAGTTACCGATGCGGTTGCTTTGTCTGTTACCAGAATGGTATCTCGGTAAGTGCTTACTTTTTCTACGATTAGGGTATTGATTTCAGTTTTATGGCTCGGTTGGGGTTTACGTGAACCACAACCGAGAAAAATAAAACTGAATAGAGTTACTAAGGGAATTAGAACTTTCATCCTTTTTTTATTATTAATTCAAAGCCTTTGGGGGCTAAACCCAATAGTCTATTTAAGGCTACTTTAGAGTGTACCACATCTAAATAGCCATCTTTATTGATATCTGAATACGCAGTACCTACCAGTATACAGCCTTGTATGTCGGTGTAATAATTGCCTGCATGAATGAGAATGTAACTTCTTGGTTCGGTAGGCACGACATGAAAATGCTTTTTAAACTTAGCCGAAGTACGAGGGTTTACCTGGTAAATTCCCTCCGGAATACAACTTACTCTTAGTTGGTTGTTTTTCCAGGGAAGTTCTAAGGTTTTGCACTTATAAATTAGCTGGTTTTGGTTGTTATACAACTCCAGCTCGCCTAAGGTTTGTACCTTTTCAAACTTTTTACGGGTTATAACTGCTTTCATAATTATTATTTTTAAGCATCTTTACCGGACACTAAAGCGGCTTGTCCTTCGTCCTTAATTGCTACACAAATAAAATATAGTCTGAACCCTAAGGTATTTTTACGATACTCGGGGTCATCTTCTTCGGCTCTCATAAATCTTTTTACACTTCCTGTTGCTTTGGCTGTATTATTTTTGAAAAAAGCAACCGAAGCGGTGCGCCCGGTATTCAAGCTCTCGAAAGGTAATTTTTCTAAACTATCATTGTATTCGGGAGTATCTAAAGATTCGTAGGTGGTAAAACCATAGTAGGATTTAGAGATCACCCCATCTATGGCATTTTGGTACTGGGTTTTAAAATTTCTATCTTCCTCTAGTAAATCAGCCACATGGTCGGAACATAAAACTAAAACTCTTCCTTTTTTAGGTACTGCTAGTTTATCCAGGGCTTTTTTAAGATTAATGACATCTTTGGAGGTTAGTTTTTTGCGTCCGTTTTCGTCTGCATCTCCGGTAGTTTCTAAAATAGGCGTTTGGGAGGTTTTTTTATCCGGCGAAATGGAATACAAGGCATGGGAAGCGGTTTTGTCTTCCAATTCTTCCCGGTGCTGCACCTGTACATCGCTTAATTTTTCATAAGCCAAAGCATAAAGTTCATCTGCGGTAACCTCTGTATTTTCGGTTTCATATTTATTTAAAGATAGGGTCACATAGTCGTCTTCTCTTTTGTTGGAAACAATGGGGTACACCTGATTATTAATTAAAACATTGGGGGCGGCACCTTGTTTAGGGACTTTAATAACATCGTTATTAACCCAATTTTGTTTGGATTTTATTTCCTGTAACCAGGTGTTTTCATGTCTGAATTTTTTGATCAGCTCTTTTTCTGCCACTTCGTTTTTTAGTTGTTTGCCTGCTAAGGGTAAACTCATGGCTGTTATAGCTGTTTCCTTATGGGAAGGTAAAGCGAATAAAAGGACAGCCACCAGCAAAAATGCCAGGCTAAAAATTAGGGTTTTGTTTTTCATGGGTTTTTATTAGGTTTTTAAGGTTTTTAAGGTTTTTCTTTTTTAAGAGCCGTAATACTCCTGGTTTAGTCGTAGGAAATTTTGAGGGTCTTTTACTTCCATTTCTGCTAAGGCTTTGGGGTCTTTTTCTATATAGTCATCCAACGTCCAGGAAGCGCGGGCAGCATTTATTTTTTGTTGTTGCTGTGGGTTTAGCTGAGAACTAAGAGCCTGAGGAGTAGGCAAGCTGCTAATAACTGCCTGGGTAGCATTAAAATCGGCTTCTGCTAAGATTTGGTAGGTTGCTTTTTGTTCAGCAGTAATTTTCTTGTCTAAGATTGCCTGATTTACTAAGGCTTCTGCATTTGTTTTTTTAAGAGCTTCGGCTTGAGCTTTGGTCTGCTCTGCCTGCTCTGCTTTTTGACGGTTGTCTGCAATTTTTTCTGCAATTTCTGCATCAGTAGCATCGGTGGCTAAGCCTAAGGAGGCTATGAGTTGTTTTCTATCCATGGTTGTTTTATTGGGTTTTTCTTTTATTAAATGTGGAATGTGTGGAGCTCCACATGCTTCAAGTATTGCCAGGCTTTCGGCAGTGACTTTTTCGGGTTCCTCTATAATACGGTCAATTAATCCTAAAGCTAAAGCCTCCTGTGCCGTCATCCAATAATCCCCATCTTTCCATAAGGCTTCGATTTCTTCTTCTGTTTTTTTCATTTTGGAAGCATAGGCTTTTTTATAGTCAGCAGTAGTATTGATTAGAAGCTTTAAGTCCGCTTGTATTTGGGTTACATTTCCATAAGTGCCTAACATTGGCTTATGGATCATGAATTGAGAGTTTGAAAAGGCAGAAGTGGGGTACTTAGCCACTAATTTAGTGGCGGCTGAGGCTGCTAATGCTCCGACGGTAAGGTTTACTTCTTCCAATTGATCTAGGGCGTTTTCAATTTCCGTCTCTTCGAATGTACTTCCCCCTTGTGAGTTTATATATACTTCTGCCTTTTTAACTCCTTGTTTTATTAGGTCTTCTACTATTTTTCTTACCACCGAAGAAGAACTGGTGTCAGAATATTCTGAAATTCTATCAGTTATTCTTATTTGTCCGATACTTTTTTCTACTGAGGCGGTTATCTGTAGTGTACTTTTCATTTACATTATAGTTCTGGCTTTGGATTATTAAAATTTGTTTTGCAAAATTCCGACAGAGCTAGCGCAATAGAAAAAAGCCATTCCAAAACGTCTGAAAATCTCCGACGTTTTATCCGTAAATCTTCGACGTTTTGGAATAGAAAAATGGTAATGAACTACCATTGAAAGACCTTTGCAATAGTAAAATTCAAGTATGGCAAAGGAAGCAGAAAAAAAACGAGCCTATGATTATTATGTAAACCAAGGTAAAACCGCCAAGGAAACGGCAGGACTTTCCGGAGTAACAGAAAAAACCATTGGCGAGTGGATAAAAAAAGGAAACTGGAAGGGATTACGACATACTAAGGCTAATTCTAAGGCAGAGAGACTTACCAATATTCAACAGATAATAGACTCTCTGGCAGAAGACCGCATACAGGTACAGAGAGATATATCCAGTGAATTAGAAAAAGAAGAGCCGAATAAAACTTACATTAATGATTTACGCCGACAGGCAGTTTCCATATCAGACGAAATATCTAAATGGAATAAAACCCTCACCAATTTTGATAAGGAAAATAAGATTTCTTTATCGGTATACATTGAGGTAATGAATGACATTTTTGATAATCTTAAAAAATACGATCCGAAGATTTTCGCTTCTACGGTAGACTTTCAAGAGGAACACTTAAACACTATTTCAATTAAATACTAATATAAAAACCTTTTAAACCATGTTTAAACTTATTTTAAATCTACTATGTAATCGTGCAAACAAAAGACGTTGGCAAATGGAATTAGGAACCTATTTACTACGCCAGGGTGTGCAATGGAAAATTGGCGATCCGGTGCAAGTACCTAATGGGCGAAACAAGGTATGCACCATGTGGATTAACAACCTTTTTTATGATTTTCAGAAAAACCACATTCAACATTCTTTAACTTCTAAAAAACCATTCAGAAAAGAAAGTGAGAAAAGAGGATAAAAAAGCCTTAGAACGTTACCGTAAAAAACTAGAGCTTTCCAAGCAGTCGGTACATATTAATCCTTTTGAAACCGATAAGGAAAGAAAAGAGGCAATCGAACGTTCGAAGAAAGATATCCTTTATTGTGTAGAACGTTATTTTCCTCACTATGCCAAATATCCTTGTGCGGATTTTCATTTACAATGGGCAAAGCTGGTTAAAAAAGATAAGAACTTTGTAGGCTTTTGTAAATGGGGGCGTGGACTGGCTAAATCGGTATGGAATAATATTTTTATTCCTTTTTGGCTTTGGCTGAATGGGGAAAATATGTATTTCGTGCTGGTTGCTGTGAATGAAAAAAAAGCCCGTCAATTGTTAGAAGATTTACGGGCTGAATTTGAAATCAACCCTCAAATTATTGCTGATTTTGGCGAGCAGGTAAAATTGGGAAGCTGGGAGGAAGAACTTTGGATAACCAAAGGTGGGTTTATTGGGCAAGCTATGGGATTCGGACAAAGTTGTCGAGGGCTTCGGGTAGGAGCACAACGTCCTACCTATTATAATCTGGACGACTTAGAAACCCGCCAAACGATAAAAAGCGAAAAACGACAAGATGAAATGGTCGAATGGGTAGAGGAAGAATTGTTACCCTCTATGGATTCGCCCGAAGATACTGAACGACTTTTGTTTTCCAATAACTGGTTTGCTCCGGTAATGTTTTTAAAAAAGTTAGCCAAAAAACACCCCGACTGGAAGGTACACGAGGTAAAAGCGTATGACTCCACTACTTTTAAACCTACTTGGGCAGGTAAATATACCGCCGATTATTACCGTGCCAAGGCTAAAAAAATGGGTATTACTTCAGCGGATTCTGAATACAACCATAAAGCTGTTTTGCGAGGAGGAAAGGTTTTTAAAGCTGAATATATACAATGGGCAAAACTACCCCGTATCGACCATTTTAAAGCCATTTGCGCCCACTGGGATATTGCCTATGCAGGCAATGAAACTTCCGATTATAATGCGGTGCGGATTTGGGGCTTGTATAAAAATGATTTTTACTACATCGACAGCTTTGTAAAACAAACCAAAATGAAGCCAGCGGTTAAATATATGATTGCCATTGATAGGGAAATGAAGGCAAAAGGCATTGAAATTATTTGGCGGGCAGAGGCACAATTTTGGAATGATGAAGTAGAAAGAACCATTAAAGAAGCTTGCAAAGAAGAAGGAAATTACCAACTGTCTATTACCTTGGTTTATGATAAAAACCACAAGTACACCAAGATCATTGCTCGTTTAGAAGCCCGTTACCAAAATGGACGGATTTATTATAACGACAAAAAACAAAGCCATAATGACACCCAAATAGGCTTACAACAATTGTATGGAATAAGCCCCGGCTATTCTTCACATGATGATGCCCCCGACGCAGATAGTGAAGCCGTTGAATATTTATCTAAATATATAACCAATAACTCTGATAGTGACGATAACGCTTATTTACAAGGAAGTTACCAACCCAAGCACGAAAGAATATGATATACCTAACTAGAGATTACCTGAATACCTTTGCTTTTGAAAAATTAATTGATGAAAGTATAAACGATTATGAACCAATTTTAGACAATATAGAAGCTTCCAGCATCGAGTTAATTAAAACCTATTTAAGCGGTGTTTTTGATATTGATAAAATTTTTGACCCGGAAGCACCTATACAAAACGAACTACTGAAAAGTATTTTGGCTAAATTGGTGCTTTATGGTATCGTTCGTCGCAATGCTGCCCGAAAAGTACCCACGGATTATAAAGAAGAATACGAATGGGCAATTAAGCAATTGGAAAATATCAATTCAGGCAAACTTAATCCGGGAGGCTTACCTCCACTAACGGATGAAAACGGAAATACCCTAGAGTCTACCACCCTGATAGGCAATTTGTCTAATTCTAATTTTTATATTTAACATGAGCAAAAAACGAAGACATAACCGACGCCCAGCCATTCAACAACCCCAAGCCCAAGCAGAGAAGAAAAGCAATTATTTGTCTTCTCTTTTGGTGCCACAAGAGATAAGCATCCACGCTAAAAGTATTAACGATTATAAAATAGCGGTTGCCCTGGCTTTGGATAATTCAAACCCGGACCGCTCTCCTTTGGCTGCTTTGTATGATAATTTGTTGTTGGATAACCATGTAGCTTCGGTAATAGACAGCCGTATTTTATACAGCCAACGAAGCCCCTTTAAAATCATAGATGATAAGGGAAATGAAAATGAAGAGTTGAGTTGGTTGTTGGAACGTAGTTGGTTCGAAGAATTAATTCGTTTGGTGTTATTTTCAAAATTTCAGGGAACTACCTTACTGGAATTGTACGAAACCAATGCAGAAGGGGAATTAGCAACCACCACCGAAATACCCCAATCACATTTTAATGCTACCAAGGGGTTAATCTTAAAAGAACCGGGAGCCACCAATGGTTGGCAATATAAGGAAGGGATTTTTAAAAACTATTATGTACAGATAGGTAAAGACCGAGACTTAGGTATATTAGAGCGATTGGCACCTATGATACTAGCAAAAAAAATAGGTTGGGGTGCTTGGATGGATTTTATTGATAAATACGGGGTGCCTCCTTTATTTATTATTACCGATAGGGAAGACAATAGCCGTTTGCAACAACTCTATTCCTCGGCTATGGCTTTTAAAAGCAATTCATTTTTAATTGGAAGGGGGAATGAAAAGTTTGAAGTAGGAAGTACCCACACGGGAAATTCTAAAGATACTTTTGATGTTTTTATTGAGCGCGCCAATGACGAGATATCCAAGCGTATTTTAGGTGGTTCCTCGCTTACTGACCAAAAAACCTTTGTGGGGTCGGCGCAAATCCAATACCGCTTAGCCGAAGACCGATACAATGCGGATAAAATCTTTTTTAAGAATATTTTCAACTCCTTTATTCGTCCGCGTTTAATCAATCTTTCGCCGATTTATGCTCCTTTGCAAAATCATTATTTTGAGTGGGATAACTCGGAAGTTCGCACCGCTGACGGAGTTGCTGACCTAGTGGTAAAATTAAGCCAGGCAGGTTATGTGCCGGATCCTGAATTTGTAGAGCAAGAAACGGGAATAAAATTACTGGGATTGAAAGAAAACGCGATCGTAAAACCCCAACCGGAAGCCGAAAAAAAAAAGTAGCTACTAAGTTAACTGCTTTGTTGGCTAATTATTTACCTGAAGAGTATTGTTGCCCTTTGGAGTTAGTAGCTGTAGATTTATCGGATTATGAAGAATTAATCCGCCAGCTAGCTGAGGATATAGAGAGTGGAAAAATAGATAAAAATCAGTTGTCCGTAAAAATGCTAAAACAAACCTATGGAGATTTAAGCAAAGGAGCATCCAAAGGCTGGGGAAATGATTTTAACGAGCTTACCGGCGACAACCTACCCGGAGATAAAACCGTACAGCACTTACACCAAAACATCTATCGTTTTTCGGGAGCTAAAACCGCTGCCCAAGCTTATGAAATCAGTCAACTATTGTATACGGAAGATGGGAAAATACGCCCTAAAAAGGAATTTATGGACTTGGTTTTAAAACTTAACGAAAGATATAACCGCCATTATCTAGAAACGGAATACAACACCGCTATAAAAGCAGCTACTATGGCTCGGCAATGGGAAGATTTTCAACAGGATGCGGAATTGTTTCCGAATTTGAAATACAAAACTGCCGGGGATAGCCGGGTACGACCGGAACACCAAAAGTTAAATGGTACCATACGTCCGTTAAATGATCCTTTTTGGAACAAGTATTACCCCCCTAATGGTTGGAATTGTCGTTGCTATGTAGTACAAACTGCGGAAACAGTAAACGAAGGCAGGGAAGATGACAGCGTACCAAAGGAGTTTTACGGGCATGTGGGCAAGGAAGAAGTGGTATTTTCTAAAAACCAAACCTATTTTAAGGTAGTAAAAGAACTGGGAGAAGGCGAATTTAATAAGCATTTTGAAACTGCCAAGTTAGATGCACCTTATTTGAACCTAAAAGGGGTGAAGGTTAATATTTGGGCAGATTTGGAAGATTATAAAGAAAATTTAGATGCTGCTCTGGTATTAAAAAAAGCAGGTTATGAGGTGAAGCTTCGCCCACATGTGAATTTAAAAAATATCTCTAATCCTGAATATGAAATTAATGGTAAAATAGCAGAAAGGAAAGCCCCTAAAGGGTTTAATCTTAAAAATATTTTTAGAAAGGCTAATAAACAGGGGTGCGAGATGGTGGTTGTTGATATGGTAGACCATCCTTATACCTTAGAAGAAATGGAGAATGCAGTAATTGAAAAGTTGAGACAACCTGACTTATATCCTACTATTCAAGAAGTAATATTAATAGGGAAAGACAAAAAAATAAAGGCAATTAAAAGAAAAAAAGCAACCTAAGTAAATAGACTGCTTTTGTGAGAGAAATTCTTGGATATTTCGCCGCGAACGTAATCACCACACAAAGATACAAATTTTTAATTATATATGAGCGAAACAAATAAATTACCGGACTTAGAAAGCATGGTTACCCGCTTATTGAAAGAAGCGGAAAGCTATGCATCGGTTAGCGGGCTGAATTTTTTTAAAGAGTCTTTCGAAAAACAAGGCTGGACGGGTACTGCTTTTGAACCCTGGCAAGCCCGAACCAACGACCTGCGACCGGGTGGGGCTATATTAACGGATAGTGGACAGTTAAGAGATTCTCTGCAAATTTTGGAAAGAGGGAATTTAAAAATAAAATATGGCACTTTTTCGCCCTATGCCAGCATACACAACCACGGCGGGGTTATGATGATACCCATAACTAAAAAGTCAAGAAAATACTTTTGGTATATGTATTACCGCACGAAAAAGGAGTTGTACAGGGGTTTAGCTTTAACTAAAAAAAAAATCGTGAGGGTGCAAATGCCGAAACGGCAATTTATAGGGTATTCAGACACTTTAATGATTCAATTGGACGATTGGATTTTAAACCGAATAATAACCCGTTTTAAAGAGATATAAGATGCAAAATTGGAAAGATTTATATATAGAAATAGCAGAAAAAATAGACAACGGACTGGAAGCTATTCGTTGGGTAGATTTATGGCATAACCAGGTATATTTTTTGGAAGAGGAACATCCTTTTCCTACTCCTGCGGTGTTTTTAGCTTTTCGGGGGCGACAATTTAAAGACCTGGGAGACAAAGTGCAGGATGTTAGCTTGCAAATGGATGTTTTTTTGTTTTATGAGACTTTTAAAGACACCTACCTTAAGGGAGTAAACCAAGAGACCGCTTTAGAGTTTTTAGATTTATTGGATGGTTTGAATGCTTTGCTGCATGGTTCGGGTGGCAAAAATTATAGCTCTATGCGGCGCATTGGGTTAGCCCCCGTAGATTCGGGAGGAAGTGGTAATTTATATCAACTGGTTTATGAGTGTACTTTAATGGATTTTTCCGCGCAAAAAGTGATGGAAGAAGGTATTATTGAAGGTTTTGAGGTGGAAAAATTAAGGGATAAGGAAAATGATTTCTTTATCCCTTAAAAATAGTTAAAATAGATTTAGGTTATTTCGGTTGTAAATAATTTTTTCAATGGTAGCCGGGGATTTATAGAATTTATGTGCTAATTCTCCGATAATCCATTTATCGTGGTATTTTTGCACGCCATGCTCGGTAATTGCCATTAACCGGGCATGTTCTTTTTGAACATCTTCATACATGCGACGGGTAGCTTGCCTTTGTCTGGTTTCTATAAGGTTCTGCATCACACAAAAATAAGTGTTTTTTAGCTATTTTACAAGGAGTTTGTTAATGCTTCCAAACAAGCCCCTCTGTATTAAATTCTATTTGTTTATTTCCATTATTATAAAATTCTACTTCTATAACCATTCGTTTAGATTTCTTTAATTTATCTATTATTTTATTGGGTGTTTGTAAAAATATTACTTCTGAACTTCCATCTGAAGAACCTACATATCCTATATTGAAAGGTTTTTCATTATCAAAACGAATTCTTGCAGTACCTCCGTCATATACATATCCTTTTATTTGTCCTTCAGTTACACTAAAAATAACATCATTTTTACCTTGTTTATTTCTGATACTTAAAGATGCATAAGAATTTTCATAAGGAAAATCTAGGTTTAAATTTTCCGCTGATTTTAATTGAGCATAATATATACTATCTCCCATCTTATCTACTTCGTCTTCATATAGCCAACTATTTAGTGAATCTATTTGTTTTTTTGCTTCTTGTGAATGTTGAAATTCTGTTGGTAAGCTATCTATAACCATAGAATCATTTACAGATTTATCTGTCTTTTTATTACAACTTAAAATAGTGGTAAGGGTCAATAAAATAATATAAATAGTTCTCATTCTTACTTTTTTTGCAAATATATAAATAAGATAAATAGTAATTCAATATGTTTTTGCTTGATTCAACAACTTTATAAGCTCTAAAATAAGGCGTAAGGTTTCGGTATCTTCCAAGTATTCCGCCTCTCTTTGTTGTAATAAAACTATTAAAGCATTGATTATCTTTTCTTTATCTCTTATTTCTATATAAATAAATGATATATTTTCCCTAGGCATTACTCTTATTTCCATAATAATTATTTACTTTTTATCTATTAATCGAATAATTATATTTTTTTATTTCACATTATTGGCAAATATATTTAGCTTTATCTTGTAGTTTTTTTAATATCTGAGCCAAATAAATGTGTTATTTGTAATTTAAATGTACAATTATTGAGTATTTCATAATTAAGGATTTCCGTAAATATAAAAAATCCTGTGTATTTTTTACACAGGATTTGCTTTTGAAAGAGGTAAAGGATTTTTTAATTTAACCTTTCTTTGATAACATCCTCCATCGACTCTAAAGTCGCTTCGCTTGCTCCCGGAGCTATTAAATCCAGACCATTGGTGCTTTCCAGTGTCTTATAAATCATTTGTACTAATTCTATTACTTTGATAAATTTTGGCTCTTTATGGATAACCATTAAAATAGTATCTGCTATTTCAAAAACGGATGCTTTTAAAACAACATCTACTTTTATTCCTTCTTTGGTTATTTCTGATTGGATGCTAAATTGTTTTTTTATGATTGTATTTTTTTTTGATTGATTTTTATTTTTCCCACACTTTGTATTTAATGTATCTTTCGGGATAAAGTTTCGCTTGCCCGGAAGCTTTTTTAAATTCTTCATTGGCGGGGATGTATTGAATGGCTTTGATTTTTTCTTCTTCTTTTAGTTTTGCCCATGCTTCCTGTGCTTTTATTTTGGAGCCTACTTTGTAGTTATAGGTGTTCCAAAAGCTGTTAAAGTCTATAGCCGGTGGAACCTCGGTTAGGGTTAAGCCTATTTTTTGTATTATTTTGGATAGGTTTTTTTCTAACACGCAATAGTTTTCTTTGATGAAAAGGGCGCGTTCTTGAGCGGTTAGGGAAAAATCTTCGGAAAAAGAGGTACTTAATAAAACGCCTTCTTCATATTCAAAAAAAGCAAAGCCTTGAAATTTTAAAGAGCTAAGCATGTATTTTTTTCTTGTTTTCATAACATTAGCATTTATCTTTATTTCTGTCTAGGCACTCAGCCATAGCGACTACAACTGCAGCTACTTGAATTAATTCTTTACGGTATTTATCTAAACAGGATGTTTTTATGTGGAAATCCTGAGAAAAATGAGCATCTACAGCTTCTTTTGCAACTTCCCCTACTTCCTCAGTAAGTATACTTATCCATTCTATTGGGTTATGATTTTGCTCTCCCCACTTTTTGTTTTGTTGATTCCTTTCTTGGCTTATTTCATCAAAAATATTTTTCATGATTCTTTATTTATTTTAATGCTTGATCTAATTCGTTTATTATTTGCTGTATTTTCACTTCACTTAAATAGTCGTCTGCTTCTATTTCTATTTTATCTTTTTGGTTAAGAAGAATAACATACAAGGCGTAAGCTTCGTGGTAAAGTAGTTTTATATTGAACATTTTATTTATCGCCTGTTCTTTGTCTATTTGTTTTTTTCTTAATTTTTTAGATAGAATAAAGGCTAAGGATAAAGCGGCTTTATCTCCCATTTTTGCAGTAGACCAAATAGTAGCATTTAAATTATTTATAAAATAAACTAACAGATTTAAATCGTAAATGGTTACTTTTAAAACTACTTCTTTGGGGGCTAGGGTGGTTAGGGCTGTCATAACTTACCGTTTAAACTTTGTAATCCTAAGCCTAACATCAGGTTAAGCTCTATTTTTGCGCCCCTACTTAATCGCCAGTCCTCCAACATAAAGTAGGCTTGACATTCTGTAATGGCACGAATACAAATATTCATGGCTTCACGCCAATTGCTTTCTTTGGGTACTATTTCCATAGGGTTAACTACTTCATAACCTTGGGCGCGTAATAATTCGGCTCTATGGTTAAATTTTGCTTTGCAGACTTCATAAGGTTCTCCGCTTACTTTGCCTGCTATGTATACTTTGGTGTCTTGTTTTTTCATGTTGTTTTGTTTCTGATATTTTCTAGTGCATGAATAATTTTACGGCATTCTTGTGTACTCATTTCTTGTAAGGGTTTTCTTACCGGGCTTTTTTCGGAATGCAACCACTTACCTAGAGTTTTTAAGCTTACCAATACTTTGTTTGATTTTTTGTTAAAAGAAACCCAGCCTAATTGATAGCACAGCGATAGTATTTTAGCGTGTTGGTGGTTTTTATTGTCAAACTTGGCATAGTAAGAATAATCACCTTTTAGGAAGCAGATTAAATTGTCTGCTTCCTGATAGGTTAATTCTTTGGTGCTACTCACTCTTTTATCGGTAAAATGGTAAATAAAGTCTGCTCTTTCTTCTTTGTTTTGGCTTAAATGTTTGGGAAATAGCCCAAATATTTGTTTTGTTTGTTGGGTGGTTATGGTTTTCATGGATGTTATTTTGTTAAACTATTAACTATTATAGCAATCAAAATTATTATTAGCACTATAGCTACACCACCCCAAAGTGGGGCTAAAACCCACCACCAAGACCAGTCAATGACCTTGGTTAACTTTAAGGTTATAAACACAATGGTTAGTGTTCCGGGAAATCCTATTCCTGTTGAAGTGTTATTATTTTTCATGGTTAATATCTTTTGATGGTAATAAAAAACTTAAATCGAACTCTTTAGGAAAATCTACAGTAGAAATAGATAAGGCTATGTCCATCTTTTTACCTAGGTTATTTATATAACTTGCTTTTATGAAAAAACTACTTCTTTCTGGTTTGTAAGCCTGTTGTATGATTTTTACTCCATCGGCAAAAGTTTCATTATTCAGCTTATCAGCTAAAGAGATTAACTCTAAAACCCGAGAACTTTTTAAATTCCCCTTGTTATCTCTTTTTAGAAGCTGATTTATAATGGTTATGGTATCAGCTTCAGCTTCTTTCTCTGCTAAGGATTTTATGTATTCATTTATTTTGGCTATGCCACTATTTACGGTGTCATCCCAGTTATCATTTACATTATATCCAATGGTAACACTTTCGCCTTTTTCTGTGGTAAAGGTGTGGCTTTGTTGTTCATCTTTTACTCCATATATATTATATTTTAACTCTATAAGGTTTCTTAGAGCTTCAAAAGTTTTAGTTTTAGAATTTTGTAATTCTGAGGAAGTACGAATAAGGTTAGTAATGATGGAAGGTATTGTTTCATGTACTAAAGATTTGTATGCTTTTCTATCCGCTTCTTTTGTCGCTCTTTTAGCTTTTAAAGCCTCTGCTAGTTCTTTTTCGGATAGTTGGGTTAGGTCTACTACTGGTTTCATGGGTTGGTAAGGTTTTTAATTATATTTTTTTGATTTCTCCATTTTCTTCTATGTATCGAAAAGAAGGACGTATCCATTCATTAATTCTAATTTCTCCAAGCTTCTCAATAATTTTTTGTTCTAATTCTTTACTGAATTCTAGAGGTCTCTTATTAATAAGATTGGATATATTCCTTTGGATTTCGCACCTTTGATCAAAGGTTAAAAAACGAACTTCCTCACTGTCATAGGACAGTAAATCTCTTAAGTTGTGTATATCTATCTGCATAATTTTTATTTTCGTCTCTTCGGGTTAATTCCTTTAATAATTTATCCCTTTCAACTATTAAAGTATCTTTATATATTATTAGCTTTGACTTTTCTATTTCGTTGGAAAGTTGTTGTACTTTCTTTACAATATTTTCTTCGGGTTGTTCTTGTAGGTACTTTTCCATGGTTTAATTTTTTATCCATTGCCATAAAGGTTAATTTATCCGGGTATAAATGTTTGAATCTTTCTAATTGATGAGTTTCTACAAAAGCCTCCAGTAAGGCTTTTTTTTCTAATTGGCTTATGATATTTTCGTTTTCTTGTATTGCTACTAACCCAAAAGCTTCTTGTGTTTTTATATTCCACATAGTTTCCCACCATCGCCAATACTCTTTGGTTTGCATCATCCTTTGTGCTTTTTCTTTCCAGCTTATGGGCAACCCATTGGTCCAATACCATTCAGCAAATAAGCAACCGCTATTAAATAAAATTGTTTGGTACTCCTCTTCTGTCGTCCTAGTAAGACGACAAAAGTTAATTTGGGTCGCTGTCATAATCATTTGAGTCTATTATTTCATCAGATAATATTAAGCAGGCTTCAAAAGCATAAACCTCTTTATTTGAGGGGTCAATAAAATTTACCTCTTTAACTTCGCTATTTTGCAATAGATTATATCGAAAATCATCATTAACTTGCATTATCATGACATCCATATTATCCGGTAAATCGGCTATGTATTCTTTTAGTTCTTTTACTGTCATATCTTTATTTTTGGTTGGATTCTAGTATTTCTGAACCATGGTAAATCATGGCTTTTTCTTCATCTATTATTAAAGTGCCTCCCGCAGAACCACGCCCGGATATTTCTACAGTAAGCCCTTGCACTCTCATAATTCTTTTGGCTAGTTTGCTGGCTGTTCTTGCTATCGCAGGAACAGGTATATTACGTTCCTCATGGCTCATAATTATAAACAGCTTTTTTGGATAAGTTCGCATTAGCTCCTTTAGTTTACTTTTGCTTAATTCATCATCATAGATAGTCATGTTATCTAAAAAAATAATGTCTTCCGATTTTCGATTATCTAACTTTTTTACTAGGGTAATCTCTTCCTCTTCTATTTCTTCTTTTGGGAGTGTCTTCTCCTCTTTTGCTATCTCCCCTATAGGCAGGTAGTCTAAAAAATGAAGATTTTTATTAGTGACATCTAGGTTCATTCTGGCTATATTTTCTTTAAATTCCAGTTCTGTACCTTCTTCTGCTGACACATATAACACCTTTTTAAAACTGCTTAGATATTCTGCTAATTTTAGGGCAAAGCTGGTTTTTCCCTGTTTTTCCTTTCCGTAGATTAACCAAATTCCATTGGTGGAAGGTTTTCCTAATGTTTCTTCCCAAATACCATCAAATTTGAAGTATTGATGTTTGGTAGATAGTACGTTTTGAAGGGTTTTTGTTCGTGCCATTATATCCCTGTTTTAATCAATGTTTCAAGGTGTCGAAGGGTTGCTTCCTTAGATAAACAAGTCTTAATCATTTTATTTACTTTAGATTTATCTTGTACATTAGCATAGGCTATATCTCCTATTAATTGAGACAGATATTCTCTTTTATCATCTACTCCATTAGGAATAAGTTGTACATATTCGTCCGAGAACCGGCTAAATATCTCCGCAAATCCAACCTTTTTATTACTAATCCCTCTATTAATTTTAGCCCTTAAACCATCAGCCCCCATCATGTACCACGCACAAGCCTTAATTGTAGCATTCCATAATTCTTTTAATTCTAAAAAAGCTTTATACTCTAAATCCCCGGCTTCATCCAGTACAATTAAGGGTTTTTCTAAGGTGGTCAGGTAATATTTAAGGTTAGCCTTTACATCTACATATTTGCCCTGATTATCCAGACCGATGGTTTTTGCTAACAAGCGGATAAATTGCGATTTGGTTTTAGCTTGGGAGCAATCTAAATAAAAAGCATTTTTCATGTTTTTTACAATATGCCGGGCGCAATAGGTTTTTCCAATCCCACATAAATCCACTAATATCATAGAGGTTTGGGTTTCCTTACAAGTAATAAGGTTATCTTCTATTTCAGAATAAACAGAGGTTTTTACCGTTTTCCAGTTGTCCTCATAAACTTTTACATTAAGTTCTCTACCAATAGCAATCCACAATGTATCGGACAAAACCCGCTCAATTTCTCCTTTTTTTATTCTATTATATATAGATTTATTTATTCCCAGTTTTTTAGAATAATCACTATCACTCCCCCCATAATTCTCACGTTGTGCTAATAGGGTGGTTCTTACTTTTTGCTTAAATTCTGTACTTAACTGCATATCCTTGTTTTTTAAGATTGAAAATTAGACCTCCAGCCTCGTACTGTTGAATGGGTAGATGGGGTATATACCACTTCATCTGCTTCATCCTCCAAAATTTTTATTTCTTGTGTAGAAGGTCTAATCCTTGTTTTATTTCTGATTTGAAATTTATTATTTAAGGTTTTAGGTGTATTATCTATAATATTGATAGGGGCTAGTGCTCTGGCTTGATGTTTTCCAAAATTTTCTACAGTCATAACATAGCTATCTTGTAGTTTCTTAGCTTCTAAATCGGCATCTGTTTGTTCAATCACTGCCTTATTGTAGGTAGGCATTTGCATGACTTCGCATATAAATCTTCCTTGATAATAAACTAAAGCTTTTAATACCTTGCCTTCATTATCATCTAACCAATAGATATCTAGTTCTTTCCCTTCAATTTGTTTTAGTTTTTCAATAAGTCCTGCTCCGGTTAGGATTTCTCCGTTCTCAGCGATTGCCCGTTTTCTTCCCTGTAATCGGATATATCCAGCACTGCAGCTGCTTTTTTCTTTATATCCCAAGAAAGGCATAAAACCTGCCCAGTTAATGGGTTTAAGGTCAGGGTTTTGATTTTGTAGGAAATACTCCCAACGAGTAAGGGTAGAGTCCTGTTTGCTTGGCATGTTATTCCATGTTTCAATGTCCCCAAGACACTCATCAATAATTCTTTCATAAGGGAGTTCCAGTACTTTTCCTGTTCCTGACTGGTTGGATTCTGATTTTGCTTTAGGTCGGGCAATCCAACCCTCTCGCTGTTTTTCTAATTCATAACGAAAAGCTCCATTATACCGTTCAATTGCTTTTCCTCTAGGATTATTGGGTTCTATTCGGACATTTTGAAACATATAGCCCTTTTTAAGAAAAGTATCTTTAAAAGAACTATTTAAGTTCGATTCGCACTCCAGTCCATCCGGAATAGAAACACCCCATTCTGCGCAATTACGAACCAACTGGCGATAAAATTCGATTATAATTCCTTCTTTAGACTTTCCATATACCCACGCAATCAGGCATCCACTGGCTAAATCCACCGCATTGTAGAACCAAACCCTTTTTTTACCATTATAAGCAAAGGGAGGCTGACGGTCATCAATAGAAACCAAAGAACCAGAATATTTGGGTTGCTGCAGTTGATGATGGGGTTTGGTTTGCTCCATGTGTCGCACCCTATCTCCAGCACGTTTACGATAGGTTCCTATTTTATTCTCCCATTTGGTTATATAATGTCGTACGGTACTTTCTGATAGTTTTTTAAATTCTTTTGGGTTATATAACTCTCCGGTTTGCTCATTATATACTTCTGCATATCCATTTAAAAAAGCATCGTAATAACGATATATCTCTGTGGGAGTAGGTTTATGTTTAACATTGGCAAATAATCCATTTAATATGGTAAGAGTTTCGTCTGTAACAATACGGGCGTTTTGTTTTCCTTTTCCGTAAGGGTCTTTAATTAGTGAAAAGTAATTTAAATCGGATTTAAAAAGCCTATAAGTTTGGTTAAAACGTGCCGGGTGACTAGGTAAATTGTGTTCACAGTTATGTTTTTTCTTTAATACTTCATTAAAATTAATGACATCAGTGCAAAGGGTTTGTAATACTCCTCTTGAACTTTTACGCATACGTGCACGCTCTGCTTCCAGTTGTATAACTGCTTGTAATACACTGGCATTGGTAATATATCTTTCCTGCTCTTTTAGCTCTAAATATTTTCCTAACCTTTTAAATTCTTTGTAATAAGTCACAGCATCCACATCCGTTTGGTAGTATAATTCTAAGGGATTGGTTATTTTTCTAGGATCGCCTAAGGCTTCTTGTATTTCATTGGAGAGACTTTCAAAGGAAATTAACATCATTCGTCCATTCCCTCCTTTCTGTACTTGTTTGATACCATAGGGTTTGGCTTTGTAACGCCAAATTTCACTTTGTAAACTTTGAATACAATTCCAGAACTGAGGTACAAGTTCCTCTTTAGTTACTACTAATATGTCATTCCACAAATGAGGCATTTTATTTTATTTTGTTTTATTTTTTCACCCCTTTATTCTCAATATATACCCATCTTATGTAGTGTATTTTGAGATAAGATCATTCGTAATCAATTAATTATTAAGCTGTTTTTCTGATTGTTTTCTGATAGCTAATTTTGCAGCATCATCCAGTTGTTTATACTCTTCCTGTATTCGCAATGGATAGGTGCCTATTCTTTCTCCTTTGATAGACTTAATGATGTAATCTCTTGTAAATCCATATTTTTTTTGCAGTTCTTGCAAAGCTTCTTGGTTGTAAATTTTGTTTTTTCTCATATCTTTGCTCATTACCTTAAGTGTATTTTTTATACTACAAATATATAGAGAATATTACGAACAAAGCAAATTATGCATGGAAAATATTACGAAATTATCTGATAGGATAAAGTATTTTATTGATTATAAATGTATTAGTATAAATAAATTTTCTCTTTCTGTAGGGGCTTCTAATAGCTATTTCAATAAAATACTTAAGGATAACAATAGTATAGGCTCTGATAGAATAGAGAAAATATTACGAACTTATCCAGAAATGAATCCAGAATGGCTTTTAACAGGAAAAGGTGAGATGTTAAAAGATTCATACCCTATTCGTTTGCAAAAAATTATAGACCATACAGGGCTGAGTGTAGAAAGGTTCAGGAAAACTATAGATTCCCCACAACTTTTATTCGATGATGTATTAGCAGGAAAATATAAACTAGCTAATAAAACCTTAACTAAAATAGCAGAGAACTATCCCGAATTTAATCTGGATTGGCTACTAACCGGTCAGGGGGAGATGCTAAAAAAAGAAAACACTACACCAACCAATGGAATAGAAATAAACCCCATTAACCTTAATAGAAAGACACAAGACCCTATTAAAGTTATACAGGAAGTACCCTTATATGATTTAAGCGCAACAGCTGGGCTGGTAGAAGTTTTTAAAGGAACCCAGCGTCATGTTATGGTAGATACTCTTAAAATACCTGGTATAGCCAGCTGTGATGGCGCAATCTATGTAACCGGAGATTCCATGTACCCATTATTAAAAAGCGGAGACATCGTCATGTATAAACAAATAGAGTTAGATAAGTTATTTTGGGGGGAGATGTATTTACTTTCTGTACAAATAGATGAGTGGAATGATTACATTACAGTAAAATTTGTTCAAAAATCAGAATTTGGAGAGGATTACATAAAATTAGTAAGTCAAAATCAGCACCATCAACCCAAGGATATTTTAATTAAAGATATACGAGCATTAGCACTTATTCGTGCAAGTATTCGGTTACATTAAATGCGCACACACGTTTTTATTTTTTCAATCTAATTATATTTAATTTAAATTATTAATAATCAATTAATTAAGTGTATTTGTAGTTAGATTCTATTTGTCCCTATGGGGGGTCGAATGTGTAAAAAACACCTCTTTTTAAGCGTTTTTAATACCCTAAGGGGGGGTGAATAGGTTATAAAAAACCTTGTTTTGCAAACCCAACTGCAAACCCAACTGCAAACCCAACTTAAAAAGAGGTGTTTTTTGTTTGTTTTTCTAATGGTATAACTATATTAATAAATTTAGATTTTTTAAGAGTGTTTTAGATATAAAAAAACGGCTAGAATGCCGTTTAAATACTATATAATGGTAGAATGGTAAGGTAACTATGTGTGCAGATGATAATAATGTTTAATATAACTCAAATATAGCCTGTTTAAATGAACTAAAAATGGTAATATAATGATAGAAAACTAACATTCCGTTTGTTATTAAAAAAACGGCTTTTTTGGCTATATCCTTTTGTTTATCGGCTTTTTTAGGCTTTTTTTATTTATAGTATTACTTAACATTTGGAATTACCCCCTATATAAATCCGATTTTTATTAAAATGTATAAAGAAAATATTTCCAAAATAAATCTTAATATGGAATTAACCGTATATAGGGTTTGCATAGATTAAAATATAAATATTTTAAGAATTGTTAAAAATAAATAAACCGATTTTAATAAATCGGTTTATTTCATTATCATTTTATTTGCTAATTAAATAGAAAGTTATTCTCTCATTTTTTTATAAGCATTGATTAATCCGTTGGTGGAAGAATCGTGAGAAGTTATTTCTTCATCATTAGCCAATTCTGGTTGAACTTTTACTGCCAGCTGTTTGCCTAGTTCTACTCCCCATTGATCGAAGCTATAAATATTCCAAATAACACCTTGTACAAATATTTTTTGCTCATACATGGCAATTAATTTTCCAAGCAATTTCGGAGATAATACATTGTACATAATAGAATTGGTAGGACGATTGCCTTCAAATATTTTGTAAGGTTTTAAAGCTTCAATTTCTTCTGAAGTTTTCCCTTGTTTTGTAAGCTCTTCAACCACTTGTTCCTCCGTTTTACCAAAAGCCAAAGCTTCTGTTTGTGCTAAGAAGTTAGAGACTAAAATTTCATGCTGGTTAGAAACTTTATTTAGGCTATTGGCACCTACTAACAAATCGCAAGGAATTAACTTAGTTCCTTGATGGATTAATTGATAGAAGGCATGCTGTCCGTTAGTACCAGGTTCTCCCCAAATAATAGGTCCTGTTTGTATAGATACTTTTTTACCATTTCTGTCTACATATTTACCGTTTGATTCCATATCTCCTTGTTGAAAATAGGCAGCAAAACGGTGTAAATATTGTTCGTAAGGCAATAAAGCCACGCTTTCAGCATTAAAGAAGTTATTATACCAAATACCTAATAAAGCTAAAATAACAGGAATATTTTTATTAAACTCAGTTTTACGGAAATGTAAGTCAATCTCATGTCCGCCCTCTAATAATTCAGTATAATGTTTAAAACCTATTCCTAAACATATACTAAGTCCTATGGCAGACCATAGAGAATAGCGACCACCTACCCAGTCCCAGAATTCGAACATATTACTCTTGTCTATTCCAAATTTGGTAACTTCTTTTTCATTGGTTGAAAGAGCTACAAAATGTTTAGCTATTTCTGCTTCAGATTTTGCTTGTTTTAGGAACCATTCACGTGCGGTGTGTGCATTAATCATGGTTTCTTGCGTAGTGAATGTTTTGGAAGCTACAATGAATAAGGTAGTTTCAGGATTTAAAGGTTTTAATGTTTCAGCTATATGTGTTCCGTCAATATTGGAGACAAAGTGTATATTTAATCGGGTTTTATAATGTTTCAAAGCTTCAACAGCCATTAAAGGCCCTAAATCAGATCCTCCAATACCGATATTAACAACATCTGTAATTTCTTTGCCTGTGTATCCTTTCCAATTTCCAGAAATTATATCATTGGAGAATTTTTCCATTTGTGATAATACCTTATTTACTTTAGGCATTACATCTTCACCATCTACAAAAATAGGGGTGTTATCTCTATTTCTTAATGCAGTATGCAGAACAGCTCTATTTTCAGTACCGTTAATTTTATCACCGGTAAATTGTTTTTCAATAGCTTCTTTAAGATTGGTTTCTTCAGCCAATTGCAATAACAATTCTATGGTTTTTTCTTCAATCCTATTTTTTGAATAATCAAACAATAGATCGTCGAGCTGTATTGAAAATTTGTTAAATCGATTGGGATCTTCTTTAAACCAATCTCTAAGATGTTTATCTTTTACATTATTATAATGTTCTTCAAGTAACTTCCAAGACTTTGTTTCCTTTGGATTAATTTTTGATAGCGCCATTTTAATATTTTAACTAGATTATTTATAAGTTGTTTTTAAGTTTAATCAAAGTTAATAAAATTAATAAATACATTAATAAATTTACTTGTTTAAATATGACAATTAAATATCAAATACTTATGTTGTATTATTAATTTAATAATCTTTTAAAATCTTTTTTATTCCCATGGAAAACATTTAAATCTACGTAAGTGTTAATACCATTCATGTGGCCACGATTACTATATTGCCAAAATAACCAATTTCTGTCCCCTTTGATTTTTGGTGAGCGATAAATATTTCTATACCATAATGGATTATCGTGAAATTTATCCATTAAAAAATCTTCATAAAATTCTTGAGTTACATATAAAATTGGTTTTTTCCCGTAATAATTATGTATTTTTTCTTCAAAAATTTTAATTTCCTTTAAGATTTCATTCTTAGAAAGGCGACTGGTTTTACAATTTCCCCCATATTCAAGATCAATTACAGGAGGTAGTATCTCGCTTAACTTAGGGACTGTATTAATAAAATTATTGGCTTGATCATTCCCACTTTTACAAAATGTAAAAAAGTGATAAGCTCCTACGGGAATATTTCTTTCCCAAGCTTTTTTCCAATTGTAACTAAATTTTCTATCAATAAAATCGCTTCCTTCCGTAGCTTTTATATATACAAAATGTACTTCAGTAGTATCTATAAGATACCATTGAATATTATTCTGGTGTCTAGAAATATCAATACCTCTAATTGGATATTCAGTCTTCGAAGGATAATTAAACCGAAGGCAACCGGTATATAATGCTAGTAAAATTATTAATAATAAAAGTAAAATACTTCCCATGATGAGAAGTATTTTCTTGTTCTTAAATTTCATATTCTTAAATTTTATATAATAAAAGAATCTAGTTTAAATGGTTTCCTTCCTCATCGAAGTATTCAAATAAAAAGTCATTGTAAGGGAAACGTTGGGTATGTATATCTTTTACTTGTTCATAAATTAATTTTTTCATATCACTATAATTTTCTTTGGTTAGTGCAGAAATAAAGATGGTAGGATGTTGTGATTTAGCCATCCAGGTTTTTTTCCAATCATCCAAGGAATAATTTTTTTGTGTAATTGGCGTAAGATCATCTTCATCCTTTTTTTCAAAAGTAAAATTATCTATTTTATTAAAAAGCATAATCATAGGCTTATCGGAACAATTTATATCTGCAAGAATTGAATTTACCGATTGTATATGGTCTTCAAAACTAGGATGTGAAATATCAACCACATGAACCAAGAGATCTGCTTCCCGAACTTCATCTAAGGTAGATTTAAATGATTCCACCAATTGAGTAGGTAGTTTTCGAATAAATCCTACCGTATCAGTAAGAAGAAATGGAAGATTACCGATAACTACTTTTCTAACAGTTGTATCAAGTGTTGCAAATAATTTATTTTCTGCGAAAACTTCTGATTTACTTAATACATTCATCAAAGTAGATTTTCCTACATTGGTATACCCGACCAAGGCAACTCGAACAAGTTTGCCCCGATTGTTTCTCTGGGTTGCCATTTGTTTATCAATTACTTTAAGTTTATCTTTTAGTAAAGAAATTCGATCTCGAATAATTCTTCGGTCGGTCTCAATTTCCGTTTCTCCCGGACCTCTTAAACCAATACCACCTTTCTGCCTTTCCAAGTGTGTCCACATACGGGTTAAGCGTGGAAGTAAATATTCATATTGTGCAAGCTCAACCTGTGTCCGTGCATACGAAGTTTGGGCACGTTGTGCAAAAATATCTAATATTAAATTTGTACGATCTATGATTTTCTTTTCTAATTCTTTTTCCAAATTTTTAAGTTGAGATGGGCTGAGTTCATCATCAAAAATTATGGTATCAATTTCATTCTCATTTGCATATTCTAATATTTCTTCCATTTTCCCACTACCTACAAAGGTGCGAGGATTGGGTTGTTCCAATTTTTGGGTAAATCTTTTATATACTTCAGCACCGGCTGTGTTGGCTAAGAATTCCAACTCATCCATGTATTCCTTAAGTTTTTCTTCATCTTGCAAAGGGGTAATTAATCCAACCAAGATGGCTTTTTCATAATGGGTTTCTTTTTTTTCTAGCATATATTTGCTTATAATTTTTTAGCTTCAATTAATTTAGTTTGAATTTAGAACCATGAATAGATTCTATAGATCTAAATTTAAATTTTTAAAATTTAGTCTAAGCTAAAATACCAATATTATTTTAGTTTATAGTTATATAAAGTTTGAAAATTGATTAGTAAAAGGCTTTACTAATCATGAATAGTTAATTAAAACGATCTTAGTAGGACTTAATATTTGGAATTTGTTTAAATAATCATTTGATTCTAAAATGTAGTAAAAAGTAATGTTACTTTGTTTAATGATTTTTTTATTTAAAAAAAACAAAGGTAAAAATTTATTTAGTAAGTGCCAAATTTTTATAACAAATACATTTTTTTAGATGATCGTTAACAATGCCAATAGCTTGTAAGAAAGAATAAACGATGGTTGTTCCTACAAATTTAAATCCTCTTTGTTTTAAATCTTTGGAAATAAGATCAGATAAAGGAATTGAAGTAGGTACATCATTTATATTTTCCCAACCATTTACTATGGGTTGGTAATTTACATAAGACCAAATGTAGTTTGAAAAGCTGTCAAATTCCTTTTGTATATTCATGAAATGAATAGAATTGGTAACTATTGAATTTATTTTTAACTTATTTCTAATTATACCATCACAAACTAATAATTCATCTAGTTTTTTTTGATCGTATTTAGATATTAGCGTATAGTCAAAATTATCAAAGGCTTTTCTGAAATTTTCTCTTTTTTTTAAAATAGTAATCCAACTTAAACCTGCTTGGAATCCTTCTAATACTAGGAATTCAAAAAGAGTTGAATCCTCATAAACGGGCTTTCCCCACTCAAGATCATGATAATTTATATAGATTTCCTCTTTTCCCACCCAATCACAACGCTGAATAGCCATATTTTTATTGGTTAAAATATTTTAATTAGAAATAGGCTCTACCTCTGATTTCTGGATGGAAACGTCTATGTTATCAGCTGAATCTATTCCTTGATCAGGAAAAATGTCAGGGAAAATATCATTCCATTTCCTAAGTCTTTCCTTTCCTCTCCAGTTGAACTGAGGAAGAAACCTTTGGTTTTCAGGTAGTTTACTTTCAGGATAAATTTTTGACTGAGCATCCAGTTGACAAGAAACAATATCTAGTTCTTCATTCACAAACTCTCCTTGAAGAATTCCACAGATAGATATTGCTATTCCAGTTCTTTCCTTTTTTCCTGTTTTTTTGGATTCTTCCTCTACGTAAGCTATGGATTCAGCATTACCTTTTAAATCAATGAAGTGGATTTTGTCATTTTCAAAATATGCATATAATTTCCTTCCTTTAGCTTGGTTAAATTCTAATTTCGGTGATAATGAATCAACCTTGCTTATAACAAAAGCATTTTCTCTTCCATAAACAGAATCTATGGCTTGTGTTTGAGGATTTAGGTATACGGAAAGCGTATCTGAAATTAATTGTCTTCCACCGGTCGCCCAGAAAATAGGTTTTTTATAAAAGTCCAATCGGCTTGCACCTTCATGATAGACCAATGAATCACTTTTACCAGACATATTGGATTTAAATAGTCTCCCGTTATGGTACCCTCTAATTGTAGATTTTTTATTTTTATCCTGTATAGCAATTATGGTATCTGAGTGCATATACAAAGAGTCTTTGGTGAAGGCTTTTACCATATAAGGTCTACCTGTAACTATCGCCGAGTCTTTGAATTGGAATACTTCTCCATACTCACCCATTAAATAACGTTTTTCTTTGGGTTCTTCTAATTTAACATTTTTGATTCCTTTTCCATATCCTGTGATTTCATTAAAATATAAATCATCGGCAGATAAAATTTTCCCTTGATAATGAACTACACCATCCTTTTTTAGGAAAGATTCTTTTGTCTTAGTATTGTAAGTTCCTTGGGTGCCAATAATATAAATGGTAGGATCTTTTTTATTAATAATTTCTGTGAAATTCTTAAAAATAGCAAGACCACTTTGTGTATTATATTTAATATCTGTGCCTAAGATGGTGTAGTCTGGTGATTCTAATGTAGAGTTTGCTCCAAGTTCAATTCTTTTATCTTTAACAAAATATTTACCAATTTTTGTTTTAGTTATATTTTCTCCTTTATATATGGTTCCCCAGTTATCAAAATATGCAACGTCTGAGTTTGCATCGTAGATGAGCTCCTGAGTTTCAATAATTTGATCAGGAGAAGTTAGTTTTACATCATCATAAGCAACGGCAGTCTTAGTATTTGCATCATAGGTTAATCGCTTACATACCAAATAGGTGTCTTTATCCTTGAAATTTATATTTCCTCTTGCTTCAATAAAGTTTCTATCTTGGAAGTATATAATAGAGTCAGCTTTTAGACTAGAAGTTTCGTGTTCAGCAATTACATTGCCTGAGTATACCATATTTCCGTCAAAGACCTTTTCATTAACTTCCTCCAAATCAGCATTGATTAATTTGATAGGAGTAGGTTTTTTATTTTTTATTGGAACTGGTGGATTAACTTGCGTATGATATAAACCTAATATAAATAATAGGAAAAAGATGGTTAAATATACCTTTATATTATTTTTTTTTTCTTGCATAGAAATATAAGGAATGGCTTTCAATATCTATATTAAATATTTCTTGTAATGAATCTTTTATGGTCTGTATTCTAGGGTCACAAAATTCAATAACTTCACCGGTATCAAGTAATAATATATGATCGTGTTGTTTTGCATAATAAGATTTTTCGTATAAAGATTGTTGACCTTCACCAAACTGATGTTTTCTTACTAAATTGGCATCCAACAAAATTTCAATGGTATTATAGATAGTTGCTCGGCTTACTCTGTAGTTCTTCTCCTTCATTTTCATATAAAGCCAGTCAATATTAAAATGCTCGTCTGTAGAATAAATTTCTTCAATAATAGCAAATCTTTCAGGAGTTTTTCTATGTCCTCGTTCTTCTAAATATTTTTTTAAAACGTCTTTTACAGTTTCAATATTCTTATTTAGTGTTTCTGCACTCATATTACGATCTATATATTGCAAATATAATTAAAAATAAAGCTAGTATATTTATTTAGTCTCATATTATTTAGATATAGAACTATAATAATAAATAATCAGTACATGTATTTATAATTAATAAAAATTCTACAATTTTATTTCTATTAAAATATTGATAATCAATATTTTGTATAAACTTAAATTTAATTCTTTTATAAATATAAATTTTTAGTATACTTTTTGATTATTTTGATGTTGTTATTAAAGAAAATCTGAATTATTATAATATTCTCAATGATTATAAGAAATTGATTTGAATAAATGAAACAGTATATTATTTTTTTTGTAAGTGTTTTTTTGTTCTTTATAGTAAGTTGTCAAACTACGAGAAAAAAAGAAAGCTATTCAGATTATACATCAGGAAAAATGGAAAATATAACAATTGGTGGAGGATGTTTTTGGTGCTTAAGTCCTTGTTTTGAAATGTTAAAAGGGGTGTATAAAGTTACTAGTGGATATTCCGGTGGTAGCACTGAAAATCCCAGTTACGAAGAAGTTTGTACAGGTGAAACAGGGCATGCAGAGGTCATCCAAATTGAATACAATCCGGAAGAAATTTCTCTATCGGAATTGTTGGATGCTTTTTGGTATTTGCATGATCCAACTCAATTAAACAGACAAGGCAATGATGTAGGTACCCAATACAGATCCATTATACTCTACAATTCGCAAGGACAAAAAATTTTAGCAGAGGAATCTATGTTAAAATCTCAAAATACAGATTTATGGAAAGATAAATATGTTACTGAAATTAAACCTTTAACTAAATTTTATCCTGCTGAACTTTATCATCAAGATTATTTTAAACAAAACCCAACTCAACCTTATTGCTCTATGGTAATATCGCCAAAGGTTAAAAAATTTAGAGATAGATTTTATTATAAAATAAAATCTGAATTTAAATGAAAATTTTTTAAAATAATTATTTAATTAATAATAGTTACTTTTTTTCAAAATTGACTTAAAAATAGTAACTTTGGCGACTTAGAAAAATTAAAAATAAGTATAATGAGTGTTATTGTAATTATTTTCCTGTCAGCAATTGTAAGTTTATATCTAGGCATATTTAAAGCAGGAAAGTATTCTCAGCATATTGCTATTTTAGGGTTATTATTAGCTTTGGCTGCAACCTTCTTAGGGGAATATCCTTTTTTTTCACGCTATTCTCATATGTTGAATTTTGATCAAACTGCCAAAGTTTTTACTCAAATAGCTATTTTTATCACTATCTTAATCTTTTTGCTTGGAAATTACGCTTTAAAATTAATTGATCATCATCAATCTGAGATCTATTGTTTGCTAATGTTTGTTTTATGCGGAGGCATCGTATTGTTCTCTTATCAAAACTTAATAACCTTATTTTTAGGAGTTGAAATATTATCGATACCATTATATGTATTAGCAGGTAGTAATAAGCATGATCTTCGTTCAAACGAAGCTTCGGTTAAATACTTCCTTTTAGGGGCGTTTGCTACAGGGTTCTTATTATTTGGAATAGCACTTATTTATGGAGTTACAAATTCATTTAGTATAGATGTGATTAGGCAATATAGCATCAATACTACGGATTATCCATCCATATACATGACCGGGATTATTTTACTTTTAATTGGTCTTTTATTTAAAATTTCTGTAGCACCTTTTCACTTTTGGGCTCCTGATGTTTACGAAGGATCACCTTCTGTGATTACGGCTTTTATGTCATCAGTTGTTAAAATTTCAGGCTTTGTAGCTTTATTTAAATTAATGGAGTATGTGTTTGTGGGGCAATTGAATGAATGGCAATACATTGTTTTTTATGTAGCAATTATTACCCTTCTTACAGCTAATATTGTTGGAATATTACAAAATAATGTTAAAAGAATGTTGGCTTATTCTAGCATTTCACATGCGGGTTATTTATTATTGATTTATTTTAATACCGGAATTGAATCAGTTTATACTTTGGCTTTTTATTTACTGGCATATTCTTTAGCAACTGTAGGAGCATTTGCAAGTATAATTTATATTGAAAGAATCACCAATGGAATCACAGATATTAAAGCTTTTAATGGCTTGGCAAAAACACAGCCTATATTAGCTATCTCTACAACTGTTTCTTTATTGTCAATGGCTGGAATACCTTTAACTTCTGGATTTATTGCTAAGTTTATGTTGTTTAATCAGGTTATAAAAACTCAACCTCTATTAGTTATCATCGCGATATTAGGATCTGCAATTAGTATAGCCTATTATTTAAAATTAATTATTGCTATGTACTTTAAACCTAGCCATGATGAAATTATAAATGCTAAAAATCCACCATTAATCTATAATATATTAGCGATATTAATTTTTATACTAATAATAGTTTTAGGGATTTATCCTCAGCCTGTATTTACTTGTTTGGCTTTTATTAAATAAAAAATTATTTTATTATACAAAAAAGGGAGATTATTAATCTCCCTTTTTTAGCTTTATAAAAGTTTATCTTTATGACTTGCAGAAATTCTGGATGAAATAATTATGAACACTATTGGATGTAGTAATTTCTGGATGAAAAGATGTAACAAGCATATTATCTTCTTTGGCTGCAACTATTTTATTGTTAACGACAGATAATATATTTGTTTTAGGACCCACTTTAGAAATATATGGTGCTCTAATAAAAGTCATTGGAATTTTACCGATACCCTCAAATTCAGATTCTGTATAAAAACTTCCAAGCTGTCTTCCATAAGCATTTCTTTTTGCAGTAATATCCATTAAACCAAGATGAGAATTGTCATTTTCTTCAATTTTTTTTGCAAGTAAAATTAGTCCAGCGCAAGTGCCAAATGCAGGCAATCCATCGGAAATTAATCCTTTTAAATCATCAATCATATTTAAATCCTTCAATAATTTACCAATGGCAGTGCTTTCCCCTCCTGGTAATATAATTCCCTGCATATCCTGCTTAAGATCTTTTTTATTTCTAATTTCAAAAGATTCTATGTTTATCTCGGACAATTTTTGTCTATGCTCAAGAAATGCTCCTTGTAAAGCTAATACTCCTATTTTCATTTTCTATAATAAATCTATTTAGATAATGGTTAATTATTATTTAATTAACCATTATCTAAGGTCATTATTTACCTCTTTCAGCCATTAATAATTCAATTTCAGCCTCATTTATACCCACCATTGCTTCACCTAAATCCTCAGAGATTTCAAGTAAAACTTTCGGGTCGTTGTAATTAGTTACAGCTTTAACAATGGCTTGTGCTCTTTTTTCTGGATCTCCTGATTTAAAAATTCCAGATCCTACAAAAACTCCTTCTGCTCCAAGTTGCATCATTAAAGCTGCATCGGCTGGGGTTGCTACTCCACCGGCAGCAAAATTAACCACCGGTAATTTTCCATTCTCATGAACATATTTAACCAAATCGTAAGAAACTTGTAACTCTTTAGCTTTATGGAACAGTTCATCTTCTTGCATACCTTTTATAAGTCGAATTTCTTCATTCATAGCCCTTAAATGTCTGACTGCTTGCACAACATCTCCAGTTCCAGGTTCACCCTTTGAACGAATCATAGCTGCTCCTTCTTGTATTCTTCTTAAAGCTTCTCCTAAGTTTTTTGCTCCACAAACAAAAGGAACTTGAAACTTGGTTTTGTTTACGTGATATTTATCATCGGCTGGAGTTAATACTTCACTCTCATCAATATAATCAATTTCTAGTGCCTCTAGAATTTGAGCTTCAACAAAGTGACCAATTCTAATTTTCGCCATTACAGGAATACTTACGGCATTTTGAATTCCTTTTATCATTTTGGGATCGCTCATTCTTGATACTCCACCCACAGCTCTAATATCTGCTGGAATTCTTTCTAAAGCCATAACAGCACAAGCGCCGCAAGCTTCTGCTATTTTCGCTTGTTCAGGAGTTGAAACGTCCATAATTACCCCACCTTTTAGCATTTGAGCTAAATTTTTGTTTAATTCTAGTCTAGATTCTGTCATTATTATTTATTTTTTAATTATTCTACAATTCTTAAATTAAGTAAATGATCAATTTTAACGTAAATGTATTGTATATTTGGCGGGTGCAAATGATACAGTTTTTATAAAAATAACTAGTCCAGATGTTAAGACCGTGGAAATTACAATTAGACATAAAATCCCAATCTAAAAAAGCAATTTATTTACAAATTGCAGATGCTATTATTTCCGATATACGTTCCGGTAGATTAAAAGAAGGAACTGCCTTACCAGGAACTAGAAAACTTGCAGAAGATTTAAAATTAAATCGAAATACTATTGTAGAAGCCTATAATGTATTGCTTAGTGAAGAGTGGTTAGTAACACAGGATAGGAAAGGAACTTTTGTTAATAGTAAACTTCCTATATTACAAAAAGGGAATATAAATAGCGTTTCAAAAGATATTGGTGGATTGCCTAAGCATACATTGAATATAAGTTTTGAAGGTGGCTATCCAGATAGAGATATTGCACCTATTAACGAACTTGCAAGAGCTTACCGCCAAATTTTTAACAGTCAATCACGTTGGCAAATTATGGGTTACGAAAGCGAGTTAGGAAGTAATGATTTTAGAAATGAAATTGCCTCCATGCTAAATTTTCAGCGTGGTATGCAGGTAAATGATAAAAATATATGTATCACTAGAGGTAGCCAAATGGCTTTATACTTAGTTTCTCAATGTTTGCTTAAAAAAGGAGATATCATAGCAATTGAAAATCCAGGATATCCTTTAGCTTGGAAAACTTTTAAAAATGCTGGTGCAAAGCTTTTATCTATTGAAGTAGATAAACAGGGAATGAATGTTGAATCTTTAAAAAGAAACTTGGAAAATGGAATTAAGGTTAAAGCAGTATTTGTTACTTCACATCATCAATTTCCGACTACAGTATCTCTAAGCCTTGAAAGGCGGTTGTCTTTAATACAATTGTCGAATCAATACGGTTTTACCATTATTGAAGATGACTATGACCATGAATTTCATTTTGATTATCGTCCATTATTACCCCTATCTAGTTACAAAGAATTGAAAAACTTTGTGTACATAGGTACAATGAGTAAAATAATTTCACCGGCTTTAAGAATAGGTTACTTAGTAAGTAACCATTTAAAGTTAATATATAGGGTAGGAGAGTTGAGGAAAATAATTGATATACAAGGGGATAGTATTATGGAGCAAGCTGTTTTGCAATTAATTCAAGAAGGAACTATAAGAAGGTATTTAAAAAAGGCAATCTCTTATTATAAAAATAAGAGAGATTTTACAGAATATTTATTAAATAAATATTTAAAAGATAAAATAACTTTTGATACGCCTAACGGAGGATTGGCTTATTGGATCATTCCTTTAAAAAATATAAATTGGAAAGAATTAGATATTCATTTACAACAAAGAGGAATTAAAATAATAACTCCAGACCATTATGGGTATAATACAATAGTGAATGGAATTAGACTCAGTTATGGAACTATTTCTAAAAGTCAACTAGAAGAAGGGATCAAGACTTTTTCTAAACTTATTTGATTTTAACACATAATAATAGATTATGATATTTAGTTTAATCTATATTTAGTAAATATATAAGTTAAGATTTTACTAAAGAACCAACCTATAAGAAGTCCAAAGATAGCACCAGTTATAATATCTAAGGGGAAATGCACACCCACATAAATTCTACTGTATGAGACTAGTATAGCCCATAAAAAAAATAAATAAGGGGTATACTTATGTTTTGCATAAAATAATTTTGATAAGTAAAATGCTAACGCAAATGTGCTAGCTGCATGGGCAGAGAAGAAACAATAGTTTCCTTTACAGTTTTCAATAACCAAACGGAATAAACCATTCAGTTCAGGGTTTCTACATGGTCTAGGTCTTTGAACCCAGTATTTGAATATAGAAGCAATATTATCCGTAGAAGCAATCATTAATCCAATGGTTATAAGTATTATGATTGATTTTTTTAAACCAAATTTTTCAAAAATTATAATTATAAGAATTATATATACAGGAATCCAGTAATATTCGTCGGTTAAAAATAACCAAAAATTATCATAACTAGAGCTACCTAATTGATTGAGGTATAAAAAAAGTTTTTCATCCCAATAAACAATACGTTCCATTAAGTTCTTTTTATAGGGCCATCAAAAGTATCATCAAAGAAATCATTAACGTTTTTGTTTGCTTCTTTTATAGAAGCATCCATAGTTTTCTTAGTGTCTTTAATTTCTTCTTCAATTTCTTTAAAGGAATCATCAGTGTCAACATGAGACATCACTTCTTTTTTTATGCTATCAGTAGCATCTTTCATAGCTCTAACTCCTTGTCCTAATCCTCTAGCTATTTCAGGGATTTTGTCAGGCCCAAAAATAAGAACTGCTATTAACAAGATTACTAATATTTCTCCAAAGCTCACAATATATCATTTAATGAATACAAAAGTAACAATTTAATTTTGATCAATATTATTAATTAAAAATAAAAAAGGAGTCTTAACAAAGACTCCTTTTTTATTTTAATTGTTTATAATTAAAGGACTGACTCCTTTAGTTTTGCTTTTGCTTGATCATAACTACGTCTAGTTAAATCATAGGATAGAGAAGACGCAATATAAATTGATGAATACATACCAAAGGTAAATCCTAAAAATAATGCAAACATAAATCCTTGTAAACTTTCACCCCCAAAAAGGAATATGATTACAGTAACCATAATGGTAGATATACCTGTATTTATAGTTCTTCCTAAGGTATGATTAATAGCATCGTTATAAAGTTCTTCAAGAGTCATTGTACGAGCCAAATTAAGATTTTTGTTTTCTCTAATCCTATCGAATACAATCACTGTATCATTAATGGAATACCCAATAATAGTTAAAATGGCTGCAATAAAAGATTGGTCTATTTCTACAGAGAATGGTATAATTTTTAACCAGCTCAATACTGAAAAAGCTCCCATAACAATTACAGCATCATGGAAAAGAGCCACTACAGCACCGGTAGACATTTGCCAATTCTTAAATCTAACCAAGATGTATATAAATATCCCAGCCAGAGCAATTGAAACGGCTATAATACCATTTTTAACGATGCCACTCGCTACAGTAGGTCCAACTTCTGATGCCGATTGAATTCCATAAGGAGAACCATTAATAAATTCTTCTTTAGAATATCCTTTAGGTAAATATTCTTTAAGTCCCGTGTACAATTTTTCTCGAATGCTAAGATCAATATTAGGGTTATTGTCTCCTAATCCATATTTAGTTGTAATCCTTAATTGGTCTTTTCCACCGTATTGTTTAGCATTTATATTACTTGATTCACCACCGACAGTAAAGATTTTTTCTAAAGATTCAGAAACAACTTCGGGATGAATTTCTTTATTTAATTTAATAACATAGGTTCTACCTCCTGTATAATCTACACCTTTATCAAAACCTTTGGTAAAAATAGATATTAAAGCTACAACCATAAGAATTAAAGAGAAGATATAAGCCAATTTTCTTTTTTCCATCCATTTATAATTCACATTCATAAACCAATTCTTAGTGAATCTAGTTGTTAAAGAAAATTGCTGTCCTTTCTCCATTGCTCCATAGATTAGCATTCCTGTAATAAAAATCGCTGTGAATAGAGTACAGAATATACCAATAACTAATGTAACGGCAAAACCTTTAATAGGACCAGTGCTAAACAATAATACACAACCTACAATTAAAGTAGTTAAATTACCGTCGATAATAGCAGCTAAAGCATGTTTTTGACCTTCTATAAAGGCTTGTTTTAAAGGTTTACCTTTTCTTAATTCCTCCTTAATACGCTCAAATATAATAATATTAGCATCTACGGCCATAGCCATAGAAAGAACTATACCGGCGATACCGGGTAGTGTTAGTACAGAACCCCAGGAAGCCATGATTCCTATTAAATAGAACAGATTTATAACTAGAGCAATGTTGGCATAGATACCTGCTTTGCCGTAATAAAATACCATCCATATCAATATGAAAATGTAAGAAACTAAAATTGAAATTAATCCATTAGTAATGGATTGCTGCCCTAGGGTAGGACCAACAACCTCTGACTGTAAAATATTTGCCTTCGCTGGAAGATTACCAGCTTTTAAAACATCAACCAAGTCACTGGCTTTTTGTTCTGAATAATTCCCACTAATTACAGATTGACCGTTAGGAATTACAGAATTTACAACTGGTGCAGTATAAACTATATCATCCAAAACAACTGCAATAGGTTTGCCTGATGGCTCTCCAGGTTTAGGAGCATTTTTTTCCGTTAACTTTTTCCATTCAATGGAACTTTCAGGCCCCATTTGCATAGCAATTTGAATTCGATTAAATTGATCAAAAGTTAGTTGTGCATCACTAACAGCTCCAACTAATGGGGCTTTATTATTACGCGTACCTTTAATGGCATACAATTCAAGTAAATTGTTTGAATCAGGCTCGGAAGACCATAATAATTTATTATAACGTAGGATGTTTTTAGCTTTATCAGAATTTATAATACGATTAATGGTAGCTGTATCACTCAATTTAGCCAGAGCAACTGCAGTGGAATTTGGTGCTTGAATTAGCTTTCCCATTAATTGCTTATCGGCAGCTTTTAGGTTAATATACGTTAACATATTCCATGCAGAAGATTTTTCAACCACCTCCCAAAACTCAAGTCTTGCAGAAGTTTGTAATAAATTTTTTACCCGATCGGTATCTGTAACTCCAGGCAACTCAACAAGAATTCTACCTGTCCCAGGAACTCTGGAAATATTAGGCTCATCAATTTTTAGTTTAGTAATTCGTGTTCTGATAATATCTATAGCGTTGGAAACTTTAGATTCTATGCTACTGGTAATATATTTTTCAACCTCAGAATCACTAGTGTTATGTTGAATTACCCCAGAAAGTTCTTTGGTGCCAAATATTTCAGGAGAGGACAATTTTAAATTCGGTTGACCTAATTCTTGTTTTGCTTTTTGAAAAGCCTTAAAGAAATTTTGAGTGAAAGTATTATTGGAAGTGTTAGCTTCTGATGAAGCAATTTCAATGGCTTTATTAAACACTGGGTTTTCAGTATTATCAGCCAAATCTACTAATAAGTCTTTCTCAGAAATCTCTAAAAGAAGGTTTAAGCCCCCCTTTAAATCAAGCCCCAATTTAATTTCTTTTTCTTTAGCACTTTGATAGTCCATTTTGACTATACCTAAATTTAAAGTGTCTTTTGCTAATTTTTCAATTTCAGCTTTTCTCTTTGTTTCATCACCTTTAGAATTTTTTTCAGCTCTAGATTCTAAAAGATTAACATAAATTGTAGGTAATAATTCAATTAAACAAATTATAGCCAAAGCAATTGCAAAAAATTTGACAAGTCCTTTTCCTTTCATTGATTTAGTTTATGAGATATGTGTCTATTTAACATTAAGTTTGCAAATATAACAGACTATTTTATGTCAACCAATTATTTATAGCACTTTTTAACCCACTATGATTTTAATTAAAATCACTTTTCGCTATAATTTTTTTTAAAATTTTAAAATGAAAATTATATCCTTACATATATTTGCAACAATTTTAAATTAATATGGAACAAGAGGAAATTCAAAAAGCAGTACAGGTTATGCAGGATGGAGGGATCATTCTTTATCCAACAGACACAATTTGGGGCATAGGTTGTGATGCTACTAATGAAAAAGCTGTTGAAAAAATATTTAAAATTAAACAACGAACCAAAGAGAAAAATTTAATACTGTTGGTTGAATCTGAAAGACGATTGCAAGAATATGTTGAAGTACCCACGTTGGCTTGGGATTTAATGGATTATTCAGAAAAGCCATTAACCATTGTTTATGAAAATCCTAAAAAATTACCCAGGAGTATTATTTCTGAGGATAAAACTGTAGGTATCCGATTAACCAAAGATTTTTTTTGTAAAAAACTTATATCCAAATTAAATAAACCGTTAGTTTCAACATCCGCAAATCTAAGTGGAGAAAGGTCTCCAAAAAATTTTTCAGCAATCAATCATAAAATTTTGGAGGATGTTGATTATATAATAAATTTGCGACATGAAGACGATTGTATCTATAGTGGTTCGTCTATAATTAAATTAACACCAAATAATAAAGTAACCGTAATAAGACAATAACAATATTTATATTTAATGAATTTAAGTCAGGCTCTACAAAATCCTATTTTTAGGGAGATCTCTAAACTAGCAGATCTTAAAAAACAAAAAACTTATGTTATCGGAGGATTTGTTAGAGATTTCTTACTAGAGAGAAATAATCCTAAAGATATAGATGTTGTTACAGAGGGTAGCGGTATAGACTTAGCTGAGGCACTTTCATTAGAACTTTCTCCTAAACCTAAAGTTTCTTTTTTTAAAAGGTTTGGAACAGCCATGATTAAGCTAAAGGATTACGATCTAGAATTTGTAGGAGCTAGAAAAGAAAGCTATTCGCCGGATAGTCGAAAGCCTTTTATTGAAGAAGGTACACTTGAGGATGACCAGAATAGAAGAGATTTCACAATTAATGCATTGGCTATAAGTTTAAATCAAGAAGATTATGGTGCTCTTATAGATCCATTTAATGGATTGCATGACTTAAGAAATAAAATTCTAAGAACTCCTTTAAACCCTGATATTACCTATTCAGACGATCCATTGAGGATGATTAGAGCAATACGATTTGCAACTCAATTAAATTTTGAAATAGAAAAAAATTCATTTCAATCCATAATTAATAATGCCCATCGTTTTGATATTATATCTAAAGAAAGAATCGCAGATGAATTCAATAAAATTTTAATGTCTCCTCAGCCAAGTATAGGTTTAAAATTATTATATGAAGCAGAATTGTTACAAAGATTTTTGCCTGAATTAACCAATCTTCAGGGAATTGAAGAAATTGAAGGACAAAAACATAAAGATAATTTTTTTCATACTTTAGAAGTTGTAGATAATATCAGTAAAAATACAGACCATTTATGGCTTAGATGGGCGGCACTTTTACATGATATAGGAAAAGCTCCGACCAAAAGATTTGATAAGAGAATTGGATGGACATTTCATTCTCATGAGTTTGTAGGAAGTAAAATGGTTGTAACTATTTTTAAAAGATTAAAGCTACCATTAGGGGAACCATTAAAATACGTTCAAAAATTAGTAAAATTTAGCTCTCGCCCTATCTCTTTAGTAACCGATGATGCCTCAGATAGTGCATTAAGAAGATTATTATTTGATATGGGTGATGAACTCGAGGATCTTTTTTTACTATGCAATGCAGATATTACCACTAAAAACAAAAAAAAGCAAGAAAAATTTAAAAAGAATTTTGACTATGTAGAAAGAAAAATTAAAGAAGTTGAAGATAAGGATAAGGTTAGAAATTTTCAACCCCCTATAACCGGAAATATTATCATGGATAATTATGAAATACAAGAAGGTAAACAAATTGGAATTATAAAAGAAAAAATTAAAGAAGCTATATTGGAAGGAATTATAAAGAACGATTATGAAAGTTCTTTTCAATATATGAAAGAATTAGCAAAAAATTTAAACTTAAAACAAAAATAGTTATCAAAAACAATTATGATTTATAAGGTAAGAGTTATTCTTGAAACAGAAGAGGATGTTTTTAGAGATATTGAAATAAAAGGAACCCAGACATTGTGGAATCTTTATGAAGGTATAAAAAGTGCTTTTAGTTTACAAGGGGAGGAGTTGGCATCATTTTATAAATCAGACGAAAAATGGAGCCAAGGCGAGGAAATTCCTCTTGAAGATATGTCTGAGGATGGAGATGGAGAAACGATGTCTGATGTTTATGTTAAAGAAGCGTTAGCCAAAATAGGAGATCGTTTATTATTTGTTTATGACTTTATTAAAATGTGGTCATTCTATGTAGAACTAACCGAAATCATTGAAAAAAAGCCGGTGGTTAATTACCCTTTAACTGTTTATAGATTTGGAAAAATGCCTTTAAAAGCTCCCGATAAAAAATTTGCTTCCTCTACAAATATTGAAGACTTTGGAGATGTGGTTGCTGTTGATGATGTAAGTATTAAATTTGATGCAGATGAGGCAGATTCTTATGAGGATGAAGAGGAAGATGATACTTATGGTGATCTATATGAAGATGAAGAAGATGAAAAATAATTAAAAAAAGCTATTCGAAAGAATAGCTTTTTTTAATACATTTAAAAATATAAATTATAAATCATATTCATATTTTTTATCTAGTACAAAATCTTCCATAAATTTAGTAGTATAGTTACCCTCAATAAAATTAGGATCCTCCATAAGCTGTCTGTGTAAAGGAATAGTTGTTTTAACCCCCTCAATATAGAATTCATCCAAAGCACGTTTCATTTTGTCAATAGCTTCTTTTCGTGTGGGCGCATCCACAATCAATTTGGCAATCATAGAATCATAAAACGGCGGGATGCTATAATGAGGATAGACATTCGTGTCTACACGAACACCAATCCCTCCCGGAATATTCAAGTTAGTAATTTTTCCAGGCGATGGTAAAAATTGATTGTATACGTCTTCTGCATTAATCCTACATTCAATAGAATGATTTTTTGGATAAAAGTTTGTAGATGGTACTTTTTTACCATAAGCGATTTCAATTTGCAACTTTAATAAATCTAGACCAGTCACCTGCTCAGTAATAGGATGTTCTACCTGTATACGGGTATTCATCTCCATAAAATAGAAGTTTTGATGTTTATCTACCAAAAATTCTATGGTACCCAAACCTTCGTATCCAATATATTTAGCTGCTTTAATAGCAGCATCACCCATTTTTTTTCGAAGCTCATCGCTTAAAAAAGGAGAAGGAGTTTCCTCTGCTAATTTTTGATGACGTCTTTGAATTGAGCAATCTCTTTCAGATAAATGTATGGCATTTCCAAAACGGTCACCGGCAATTTGTATTTCAATATGGCGGGGTTCTTCAATTAATTTTTCCATATACATTCCACCATCCCCAAACGCTGCTTGAGCCTCTTGTACCGCAGCTTCCCAATTTTTTTCTAATTCTTCCTTCTTCCATATGGCTCTCATTCCTTTACCTCCACCTCCGGCAGTTGCTTTAATCATAACGGGATATCCAATTTCTTCAGCAATTTTTGCAGCTTCTTCATAAGAAGGGATCAATCCGTCAGAACCAGGAACAGTAGGAACACCCGCCTTTTTCATCGTTTCTTTAGCAGTAGCTTTATCTCCCATTTTTTCAATGTTTTCAGGAGTAGCACCTATGAATTTTATTCCCATTTTTTGACAAGAACGGGAAAAATTAGCATTTTCAGATAAGAATCCATAGCCTGGATGAATTGCGTCTGAATTAGTAATTTCAGCAGCAGTTAAAATATTAATTTGTTTCAAGTATGAATCTTTGCTTGAATGTGGACCTATACATACTGCCTCATCAGCAAAACGCAGATGCAAACTATTTGCATCTGCAGTAGAATATACCGCAACGGTTTCAATCCCCATTTCTTTAGCAGATCTAAGAATTCGCATAGCAATTTCTCCACGATTAGCTATCAGAATTTTTTTAAACATAAATTTAAATTTTTGATTAATTATGAAGGATCTACTAAAAATAAAGGTTGATCAAATTCAACTGGGGACGCATCTTCAGCTAATATTTTAACGATCTTCCCGGATATTTCAGATTCAATTTCATTGAATAATTTCATAGCTTCAATCACACAAACCGTATTACCTATATTAATATTGTCTCCAACATTCACAAAATAATCTTTATCAGGAGCAGGTTTTCTATAGAAGGTTCCGATCATAGGAGACTTGATAGTAATTAGTTTAGAAGTATCGTTACTTATCTCTGTTTCAGAAGTAGTTGGAGCTGTAGTATGAGAATTAATAGTATTAGTTGGTGCAATATTCATAGCATGCGAAGCATGAGGCATGTTAGTATTATATATTACAGCATCTTTATTCGTCTTAATAGAAATTTCAAACTCATCAGTTTTGTATGTTACTTCTGCAACGTCGGATTTAGAAACGAATTTAATTAAATTTTGAATATCTTTAATGTCCATATGAACTTTTTTAATTATTGTAAATGTAGAAAAGAATTGTGTATATCTTCTAATATAAAAACCACTTAATAATACAATTAAATGGCTTTATATAATTTTAAACTTAAGAAAAATAAATTAATCTTCTACTTCTTCAGTAGCCTTTTCCATTACAACTTTACCTCTATAATAAAGTTTCCCTTCATGCCAATAGGCTCTATGAAATAAATGTAATTCTCCCGTAGCAGAACATTTTGCTAATTGAGGAACTGTTGCTTTGTAGTGAGTTCTTCTTTTATCTCTTCTTGTTGTTGATTGACGTCTTTTAGGATGTGCCATAATTCCTTAGATATAGTTTAAATTTATATTTTTAATTATTTGATATTGAATCATTGGGAAGACTATACTTATCCAATAATTCTGTGTATTTATCTTCATGCCCGTTTAAATAACGAGGATGTATGCGTTTCATGGGAATAGATAACAAGATTGCTTCATATGCGAATTGGGCAATATTGAGACTATGTGAACCGTGTGGAAGAACTAATATTTCTTCATTTTCATCGTTGAATTCTTCACCAAATTTCACAAGTATTTTAATGCTATTTTTAATTTGTTGTTCATATTCATCATCAGAAATATCACATCTTAATATAACAGTTCCAATTGTATCCATGTTTAGCTCAAAAAAAGAAGAATGTTTAACAATATTTATATTTACATTGACATTTGGATCACTAAATTCTTGATTGAAATCAAATAAATCAAAAAAATCTTGAGAAATAACCAAATTTATAGCATTATTTCCTAGTTTTAGTGAGTGTAATGAAATATCGTAATTGCTTAATTTATCCATTTTTCATGAGAAAACATCGGCAAATTTAGTTAATACTTTTAATATTACAAATTTTTATAATTTAAACTTTAATTATAGTCCAAAAAAATGAAATTAAAAAAGAGATTTGATATTTAAATTATATATTTTTAAAGGTAGTATAAACACTAATTAAATTAACCTGAAAATCTCTATATATTTGAATCAAAAATTATTTTAATTAAGTATTGATAAAAAAATGAGTAAATTAGTAATAAACTATATAATGATGAATGTAATTATAGCTATATTTATTATTATATTTTCTTTTTTTATAAATAGTGAATTTTTAAAATTTAACTTAGTTTCCTTAGTAATAATTTGTTCATCGTCAGCATTTGTTTTTTTTATCGTATATCTATTAAATCATATAGGAAAGGATAATAGTTTTTTTATCTATTTATTAGGGACAATTATAAAAAATGCTGTGCTCTTAGGTTTTTGCATAAAATTTAGAGAATTGGTAAGTGATAGAATTTTGTACTTACTATTTCTATATATGATTTTTATGTTTATAGAAATATTTTATATTCATAAGCTAATAAAAGAATAAAATTTAAAAAAATAAAATGTTAAATTTTATTAATTATCTACATTAAAATATATAATTGTGTATGTTATGAAAATATTTATCTTTGCAAACCTACGAATGAAATAAACATGAAAAGACTGATTGTATTTTTTTTGACAATGTTATTGTTTGTATGTAATTTTTCACATTTACATGCAAAAGCTTCGGAGAATTCTGATGAATTTAATCCAACTGAGGTTGCAATGCACCACATAAAAGATTCTCATCAATTTGATATCTGGGGTAATAATGTTTTATTTTTACCCATAATTTTATGGACAGAAAATGGTTTAGTTACTTTTTCTTCCAAAGATTTTCATTGTGATGATAGTGGGCAGGTTGTAGTTGAAAAAAAAGGCATGAAATTTATTAAGTTTCATGAGAAAATTTATTACGCTTATACACAGAAAAACGCGAATGGAGAATATATTTCAAACACTCCAAATGTTGTAAATCTAGACGAAAATCATCATCCAATGAATCAAGCACCTTGGGATTTTTCAGTTACTAAAAATGTATTTAGTATGTGGATGTCATTGCTTGTATTAATTTTAATATTTATAACCGCAGGGAATTACTATAAATCTAACAAATATAATGGGGTACCTAAAGGAATAGCATCTGTGGTAGAACCTGTTATAGTTTTTATAAGAGATCAGGTAGCTATACCTAATATAGGCTTAAAAAATTATAGAAAATATATGCCATACTTATTGACTGTATTTTTCTTTATATGGTTAAATAACTTAATGGGGATTATTCCATTCTTTCCATTTGGAGCAAATGTAACAGGGAATATAGCAGTAACATTTACTCTTGCAATTATTACATTAATAATAACAACTATTAGTGGGAATAAAAATTATTGGAAACATATTTTCTGGGCACCAGGAGTACCTGTTCCTATGAAAATATTTTTAGCGCCTATAGAAGTTATAGGAATGTTTACAAAGCCATTTTCACTAATGGTTCGTTTGTTTGCTAATATAACTGCAGGACATATTATCATTATAAGTTTAGTTTCTTTAATCTTTATATTTAAAACCTACATGGTAGCCCCAGCTTCAATTGTAGCAGTAGTTTTTATAAGTATGATTGAAATTTTAGTAACAGCTTTACAAGCATACATTTTTACCACTTTATCTGCTTTGTATTTTGGTAATGCAACAGAAGAACATCATGAACAACATCACGAAAATCATTAATTTTTAACATAAATCAATATGGAACTATCAGTAATTGGAGCAGGTTTAGCTGTAATCGGAGCAGGTTTTGGAATCGGGATTATTGGTGCTAAAGCGATGGAAGCTATAGCACGTCAACCTGAAGCACAAAGTAAAATCCAATCTTCTGCATTAATATTAGCTGCATTGATTGAAGCAGTAGCTTTATTTGCAATAGTTGTGTCTTTAATTAAATAAGACGGCAAGAGATTTAAAATTTAAGAAACCCGAAATTTTAACGCTTGGTTATTCGGGTTTCTTATTAAAAGATTAATATAATTTAATAAAATACAAAAGCATATTAAAAAATGGATTTATTAACCCCTAATATAGGTCTTGTTTTTTGGACTACGATTTCATTTATTATCTTGTTAATTTTATTGAAAAAATTTGCATGGAAACCTATTTTAAAAGCATTGGAAGATCGGGAGAATTCAATACAAAAATCTTTAGATGAAGCTAAAAATGCAAGGGATGAAATGGCAAAGCTTACAGCACAAAATGATAAAATTTTAAAGGAAGCTCGATTAGAAAGAGAAAGTATTTTAAAAGAAGCTAGAGAAGTTAAGGATAAAATTATAAGTGAAGCGAAAGAGATTGCTAATTCTGAAAGTGAAAAAATTATAACTTCTGCCAAAGAAAGTATCAATAGAGAAAGAGTTATGGTGATTAACCAAATTAAATCTGAAGTAGCTGATTTATCAGTAGCTATTGCAAAAGAGGTACTAAAAAAAGAGCTATCCTCAACCGACGAGCAAAAAAAATTGGTAGATACTTTAGTTAATCAGTCAAAATTAAATTAACCATGAGAATTTCAAGATTAGCAAAAAGATATGCATTGGGTTTATGGAATTATGCTATATCTGAAAATCAAGAAAGAGTTGTAATTGAAGAGTTACAAGTAGCAACTGAAAATATTGAGCAAAATAAACAATTTCAATTATTTTTAAAATCTCCGATTATAGAGACGTCTAAAAAGATTGAAATCTCGAAAGAAATATTTAAAAGTTTTACGAAAACATTTCAACATTTTATAATTTTAGTAGTCAAACATAAGAGAGAAAATATATTGCTAGATATTTTCAGGGAAACTCTTAAGTTAAATGATGAATATTTAGGTACTCAAAGAGTGGAAATAGTTTCAGCAATATCTTTAGATGAAGAAACGATTGCTAAAATCTTACAATCAACAGCCAAAATAAATTCTGAAAAAGCGATAGTAAAGAATACTATAGATGAAACCCTGCTTGGAGGATATATTTTACGTATGGAAGACTTTCAAGTAGATGCAAGTGTTAAAACAAAATTATTTAATATTAAGAAAAAACTAAGCGAAAAAGTATATTAAATACTACTTTATAAAACTATAAAAAATAATCAATGGCAAATATAAATCCAGCAGAAGTTTCTGCAATATTAAAGCAACAGTTATCAAATTTTGATAAAGATGTTTCATTAGATGAAGTAGGTACCGTATTACAAGTAGGTGATGGAATTGCTCGTATATATGGGTTAAGTAAGGCTGAACAAGGGGAACTTGTTCGTTTTTCCAATGGTTTAGAAGGAATGGTTCAAAACTTGGAAGAAGATAATGTGGGGGTAATGTTGTTTGGGAAATCCACAGGCATTAAAGAAGGAGATATCGTTAAAAGAACTAAAACGATAGCCTCCATTAATGTTGGTGAAGGTATGATTGGTAGAGTTGTGGATACTTTAGGGCAACCCATAGATGGGAAAGGATCAATTTCAGGAGAATTGTATGAAATGCCTCTTGAAAGAAAAGCACCTGGAGTTGTATTTCGTCAACCGGTGAATGAACCCTTACAAACAGGCATTATTTCCATAGATTCTATGATTCCTATAGGAAGAGGTCAAAGAGAATTAATTATAGGTGATAGGCAAACGGGTAAATCAACAGTAGCTATAGATACTATATTAAATCAAAAAGAATTTTATGACCGAGGAGAGCCGGTTTATTGTATTTATGTAGCTATAGCACAAAAGGCATCAACCGTTGCACAAATAGTAAAGACACTTGAAGACAAAGGAGCAATGGCATATACGGTAGTCGTTGCAGCGAATGCTTCAGATCCTGCACCTATGCAGGTATATGCGCCTTTTGCTGGAGCTTCCATAGGAGAATTCTTTAGAGATACTGGAAGATCAGCCTTAATAGTGTATGATGATTTGTCTAAACAAGCAGTTGCTTATAGAGAAGTTTCATTATTATTAAAAAGACCTCCAGGTAGAGAAGCTTATCCCGGTGACGTTTTCTATTTGCATTCAAGATTATTAGAAAGAGCGGCTAAAGTAATCGCGAACGATGAGGTAGCTTCTAAAATGAATGATTTGCCTGAATCATTAAAAAATATAGTTAAAGGTGGAGGTTCTCTAACCGCATTACCCATTATTGAAACACAAGCAGGAGATGTATCGGCTTATATTCCAACCAATGTAATTTCGATTACAGATGGTCAAATATTCTTAGAATCTGATTTGTTTAATTCAGGAGTTCGTCCTGCGATAAATGTGGGTATATCAGTATCAAGAGTAGGAGGGGCTGCACAGATTAAATCCATGAAAAAAGTTTCTGGAACTTTAAAAATAGATCAAGCACAATATAGAGAATTAGAAGCATTTGCAAAATTCGGTTCAGATTTGGATGCAGCAACTGCAGCAGTAATTGCAAAAGGAGAGAGAAATGTGGAGATACTAAAGCAATCGGTAAATTCACCTATGCCTGTAGAGGAACAAGTTGCAATTATATATGCAGGAACAAAAAATTTACTTAAAAATGTTCCTGTAAATAAAGTTCAAAACTTTAAAGATAACTTAACAGACATCTTAAGAACCAAATATTCTGATACATTAAAAGACATAAAAAAAGGAAAAATTGATAATTCAGTAACCGATATTTTAGATTCAGTCATATCAGAGGTTGCTAAAATGTATTCGTAACTTTAATTGTATATAGAATTATAATACAGAAAAATGGCAACATTAAAGGAAATTAGAAATCGAATTACATCTGTAAACTCTACCATGCAGATTACTAGTGCTATGATGATGGTTTCTTCTGCAAAACTAAAAAGAGCCCAAAATTCGATTCAAAAATTGCGTCCGTACTCTGAAAAGATGCAGGAACTTTTAACACATATAACATCTTCCATTGATGAAGATTACGGTTCTGAATATAAGGATAGAGAAGAAATTAAGAAAGTACTATTGGTTGTTATTACCTCCAATAGAGGGTTGGCAGGAGCATTTAACTCAACCGTTGTTAAAGCGGTAAAAAAATTAATAGATACAACTTATAAGGGTATACAGGTAGATATACTTACTATAGGTAAAAAAGGGAATGATTTATTAAGTAAAACTTGCTCTATTAACGAAAACCATAGTGAACTTTGGGATTCTTTAAATTTTAAAAACACTTCTGAAATATCGGAAAAACTTATCGATAAATTTATTCAAGGAGAATATGATAAAATTGATTTAGTTTATAATAGTTTTAAAAATGTGGTAGTTCAATTATTAAAAGTTGAGCAATTTTTACCTTTACAATTAGATAAAGAAGAAATTTCAGCAAAGATTCATTCCGATTATATATTTGAATCGTCTAAAAAAGAAATTTTAGAAAAATTAATACCAAATACTTTAAAGATTCAACTATATAAAGCCGTTTTAGATTCAAATGCAGCTGAACATGGTGCTAGAATGTCTGCAATGCAATCTGCTACAGATAACGCAAAAAGTTTAAAAAATCAGTTGGTTATTTCCTATAATAAAGCTAGACAAGCATCCATCACCAATGAACTTATTGAAATTGTTAGTGGAGCTCAAGCTTTGGAAAGCTAAAAAATATTTACTAAGCATAAAAAAAGATTGAAAGTATATTTCAATCTTTTTTTATGCTTATATGTCTATACGCTTTACTAAGATGTATAGGCTTGATAATCATACAAAAACTAGAGGTTTAGCCTTTTTATGGAATAATTATTCTTTATTATTTTGGATATTTTACAAAAATTTCTATTTTTGCAGTGGCAAGTCCTGCACAACCAGCTCCTGTGAATCCTCCAGGGTGGGAACGCAGCAAAGGTAAACGGTTGTAGCGGTGTGATGCAGGTAGCTTGCCTTTTTTTATTGGTTCTAACTGAATACCATTTAGAGCTATAAATATTGAAATCCATCTCTAAAAAATTTGAAAATTATGTCTGACCCATTGACTCCCAAATATATTTTTGTTACTGGAGGTGTTACTTCTTCATTAGGGAAAGGGATTGTTGCAGCATCTTTAGGAATGTTGCTAAAAGCAAGAGGTTATAGAGTCACTATTCAAAAATTAGACCCATACATAAATATTGATCCAGGAACCCTTAATCCTTATGAGCATGGGGAATGTTATGTGACTGAAGATGGTGCAGAAACCGATTTGGATCTTGGACATTATGAAAGGTTTTTAAATACTCCAACTAGTAGAAATAACAATGTAACCACTGGGAAAATTTATCAAACGGTTATTGAAAAAGAAAGAAAAGGAGATTTTTTAGGCAAAACCGTTCAAGTGATCCCTCATATTACCAATGAGATCAAAAGACGTATTAAAATACTTGGTAAAAGTGGAGATTTCGATATTATAATTACAGAAATTGGTGGAACTGTTGGAGATATTGAATCCTTACCTTATATAGAAACTGTAAGACAATTGAGATGGGAGCTAGGATATCAAAATTCAATAGTTGTACATTTAACTTTAGTTCCATACTTAGCGGCTAGTGGTGAATTAAAAACGAAACCATCCCAGCATTCCGTACGTCAATTAATGGAAAATGGTTTGCAAACCAATTTTCTAGTTTGTAGAACTGAGCATGATATTCCTAAAGATGTACGTTCTAAATTAGCCCTATTTTGTAATTTGAACATAGATCATGTAATTGAAAGCAAAGATCTATCAACCATTTATGAAGTACCTCTTTATCTTAAAAAACAAAATTTTGATACCTTAGTTTTAAAAGAATTAGGTTTTGATGAATTTAGTAAAGAGCCTGATCTAACTCAATGGAACGAATTTCTCACTAAATACAAAAATCCAAAAAATAAACTTGAAATAGCTTTAGTTGGTAAGTACGTATCTTTACAAGATTCCTATAAATCTATTGTTGAAGCACTCATACATGCAGGAGCATCAAATGAAACAAAAGTTAATATACGGTGGATCTATAGTGGAGATATTCTACCTGAAAATATTTCGGATAAATTAAAAGGGATTGATGGTATTATTATAGCCCCAGGATTTGGTGATAGGGCAATAGCAGGTAAAATTACAGCCTGTCAGTATGCAAGGGTTCATAAAATTCCATTGTTAGGTATATGCTTAGGGATGCAGATTGCTGTCATAGAGTTTGCAAGAAATGTATTAGGTTATGAAGATGCAGACAGTGTTGAATTTAATGTACAATCTGAAAATCCAGTGATATGTTTAATGGAGGAACAGAAAAATATCACTAATAAGGGGGGAACCATGAGGTTAGGAGCATGGGATTGTAAAATAAAAGAAAATTCGTTAGCTGAAAAAATCTATGGCAATCTTAGTATTAAAGAAAGACATAGGCATAGATATGAATTTAATAGTGAATATAAAGATCAGTTTGAAAAAAACGGTCTTGAAGCTATAGGCTCAAATCCAGAAACAGGATTGGTTGAAATTATTCAGGTAAAAGATCATCCGTTCTATATAGGAGTTCAATATCATCCAGAATATAAGAGTACAGTAGCAACTCCACATCCTTTATTTTTAGCCCTTATAAAAGCAGCTCAAGATTATCAAAATTATAATAAAATAAAAAATGCAACAAAAAAGCAATTTTGATAAAAATCAAATTATAGGTTTTATACTTATAGGTATAATCTTAATCGGATTTTTAGTTTATTCAAGTAAACAGCAGCAAAAAACTATATTAGAAGATCAGAAGGTTGAAAAACAAGCAATTGCTTCAGAAAATAAAATTGAGCAATCAACCGTAACAACCAAACCCATTCAATTAGATTCTATTGAAGAAGCAAAAGTTCAACTAATTCCATTTTCTAATGAGCAATTAGACATAAAAATTAGTACGCAAGGAGCACAGCTAAGAGGAGTAAGGTTAAAAAAATGGACGGCTTATGACGAGGCTAACGAATCGCATAAGAAAGATCTTTTTTTAGTTAATGAAGAAAATACAGATTTTAATATTTCTTTTAAAGATAAAACTGGAAAGATTATTAATACTAGAGATTTAGTCTTTACTCCCCAAGTTGGAAAAGATGAAGCTACATTTACCGCAAACCTTTCCAATGGATCTTACATACAATTTATCTATAAACTTTACGGAGAATATTCTTTAAATTTTAACGTTAAAACTCAAGGATTATCACAAATTACATCAGGTAAGAATGCTACTTTAGATTGGCAACAAAATGCAATAGCATTAGAAAAGGGTAGATCTCAAGAACTTATTTATACTGAATATAGATATAGTTTAAATAATTATAAACAAACCGATTATGATACCAACGGCTTTACAGAAGACAAAGATAAAATTGATTGGATAAGTGTAAAACAACAGTTTTTTGCCACCATTTTAGAGGCAAAAAATGGATTTCATAATTCAAAAGGAGAACAAACCAAGGATGAAGATACTTCTAAATATCTTAAGAAATTTACATTTACTTCCATAGTTCCTATTCACCAGGGTGAAATAAATGAAAATTATACTTGGAATTTCTTGCCCTTAAATTACGATCTTCTAAAATCTTATAAAGCTGATAATAATGAAATAAGCAAACAATTTTCTTACAACATACCTTTTGGTTGGATGAAATGGTTGTGTATATTTTATTTATGGATTTATCAATTTTTAGAAAAATTTGGAATACCCGCAGGATGGATAATCTTTTTAATGACGATTGTTGTTAAGTTAGTAACCTCTCCAATTATGTACAAACAGTATATACAAGGAGCAAAGATGAGGATACTTAAGCCGGAATTGGATGAAATAAATGAAAAGAATAAAAATGCAGATCCATTAAAAAAACAACAAGCAACCATGGAATTGTATAGGAAAGCAGGCGTTAATCCATTAGCCGGTTGTTTACCTGCATTAATTCAAATTCCAATCTTTTATTCTTTGTTTAGATTCTTTCCTAATAATATAGCAATGAGAGGGAAATCATTCCTATGGGCCAATGATTTAACCGCTTACGATTCCATTTATCAATGGAATACCCATATACCTATTTTATCAAGTTTCTATGGAAATCATATAAGTTTATTTACATTATTATATTGTATAGCCTTATTAATTTATACAAAGATGTCAACTTCAACCATGCAGCCACCTAAACAAGAAGGTATGCCTGATATGAGATTTATGATGTACTTAATGCCAGTGATGTTTATTTTTTGGTTAAACTCCTATGCTGCAGGTTTATCATGGTATTATTTAGTTTCCAATGTTATAAATATTCTTCTAATTATATTAATAAAAAATTATTTCATAGATGAGAAGAAGATACATGCAAAAATGCAAGAAAATAAACTAAAGCCTGCGAAGAAGAAAAGTAAATGGCAACAGAAGATGCAACAAATGATAGAGCAAGCACAGCAACAGCAAGCCAAGAATAAGAAATAATATATTAAATAAACATGATAAAAGACAGCCCAATTGGGCTGTCTTTCTTTTTAACAATAGAATTATAGTTTGTAACTTTAATAAAAATAATAAAATTAAAAATATGAACTATCGTATTGAAAAAGATACCATGGGGGAAGTTAAAGTTCCTGAAGATAAATACTGGGGCGCTCAAACAGAAAGATCTAGGAACAATTTTAAGATTGGACCTGAGGGTTCAATGCCTGTTGAAATAGTACATGCTTTTGCAATTTTAAAAAAAGCGGCTGCCTATGCCAATGAATCTTTAGGAGTTTTATCTTCAGAAAAAAGAGATTTAATAGCAAGAGTTTGTGATGAAATTCTTGATAATAAGTTAAACGAACAGTTTCCTTTAGTTATATGGCAAACCGGTTCAGGGACTCAATCTAATATGAATGTGAATGAGGTTATATCCAATCGTGCATGGGTATTGCAAGGAGGGAAATTAGGAGAAAAAAGTTGTATCCATCCCAATGACGATGTAAACAAATCGCAGTCTTCCAACGATACCTATCCAACGGCTATGCATATAGCTGCCTATAAGAAAGTGGTGAAACATACTTTACCCGCAGTAAAAAAATTAAGAGATACTTTACAACTAAAGGCTGAAAATTTTAAAGAAGTTATAAAAATAGGAAGAACCCACTTGATGGATGCTACCCCATTAACTTTAGGACAAGAATTTTCTGGTTATGTAGCTCAACTTAATTATGCTATTAAAGCAATTGAAAATACTTTACCACATCTTAGTGAATTAGCGTTGGGAGGAACTGCTGTAGGTACTGGTTTAAATACCCCAAAGGGATACGATGCAAAAGTTGCTGAATATATATCTAAATTCACCGGATTACCATTTGTAACCGCAACCAATAAATTTGAAGCTTTAGCTTCTCATGATGCTATAGTGGAAACTCATGGAGCACTTAAACAATTAGCAGTTTCTTTATTTAAAATTGCTCAAGATATAAGGCTTATGGCTTCTGGACCTAGAAGTGGGATAGGAGAGTTGTTCATTCCTGAAAATGAACCAGGATCATCCATAATGCCTGGCAAGGTCAATCCTACCCAAAATGAAGCAATGACAATGGTATGTGCGCAAGTATTAGGTAATGATACAACAATTACATTCTCTGGCACTCAAGGAAATTATGAATTAAATGTGTTTAAACCTGTAATGGCTTATAATTTTCTTCAATCTGCTCAACTATTGGGAGATGCTTGCCTTTCTTTTGATGCTCATTGTGCAACCGGTATTGAGCCCAATCATAGAAGAATAAAGGAGCTGCTAGATAACTCTTTAATGCTTGTAACAGCATTAAACACACATATCGGTTACGAGAAGGCTGCTATCATTGCAAAAACAGCACATAAAAATGGAACTACTTTAAAAGAGGAAGCTATTAATTTAGGTTTTGTTACCTCAGATGAATTTGATGAATGGGTACGCCCGGAAGATATGGTTGGTAGTTTAAAATAAATTATAATTTAAAATGAAGGTTTTTATTTTATACTTTTAAGATATTCATAAACGATATGTGTTGGAAGTCCCATAATTGTATAATAAGAACCTTCAATTTTATAAATTTTAGATAATCCAATCCAGTCTTGTATCCCGTAAGAACCTGCTTTGTCTAAAGGACGGTAATTGGTTATATAAAAATCAATCTCTTCATCACTTAATTCAGAAAGATAGATTTTAGCACTGTCGGTGAAAATTTTAGTACCCTCAGAAGTAGTAAAGCCGACCGAAGTATATACAGTATGATCAGTATTAGAAATTTCTCTTAAAAATTTTTTAGCTTCCTCAATATTCTTAGGCTTTTCTAAGGGATGATCTTTTTTCCAAACTATGGTATCTGCCGTTATAAGTAGATCCTTAGATTTTACATTTCCAAAGTGGGATGACTTTTTTTTTGCTAAATATTCAGTAATTTCGTTAGCAACTAATCCCGCTGGATAAGTTTCTTCTACTAAAACAGGTTTACAAACAAACGAAATGTTCAGAGATCTTAATAATTCCTGTCTTCTTGGAGATTGAGAGGCTAAAATTATATTATAAGGAATTTTCATTCTATTTATTAAAATAAAGCTACTTTAATTTTAAAGTAGCTTTATTTTAATATATTAAATAATTATTAGTCTTGCTTTCCAATTTCACCTAAACTATCAAGAATATCATTTTTTATACCGTCATTGTAGGTAGCTTCGCTAAATGCTAACATAGGAAGAAATACGAAAGGTAGTAGAGCCATTCCAACTCCAAAAGCTTTGCTTTTTCCAAATTTTAATGCCCAATCCATATAAACAATTATTAAAACTGCTATATTTACTATGGGTACAAGTAGTAAAATTATCCACCAAGCAGGTCTTTTATTAATTTCGTGGATTAATACATAAAAATTATAAATAGGAATAATTGCTTTCCAACCTTTATGACCAGATTTTTCATATAGTTTCCAATTAGAAACTATAACAATTACCGAAATAATTAAAAGGACTAAATTATTCATTGTTTATATATATTTATTTTAATTATTCAAAGATATTAATAATTAGAACATTTGAACAAAAAAAATCATTTTATATAATAAAAAATATACATTCTATATTATTAAATTATAATTAAGAATCTATTAAAAATTATAGATTCTTAATTAAGTATTTTCTTATAAATCAATGGCTTCACCGTAGGCGGCTTCAGTTGCACCCTTAAATGCTTCTGAAATGGTTGGATGTGGGTGAATAGTGGTTAGCACTTCATGCGCTGTGGCTTCTAATCTTCTTATAGCAACGGCTTCAGCAATCATGTCAGTAACTCCGTTTCCAATCATATGACAACCTAATAATTCTCCATATTTAGCGTCGTAAATGACTTTGATAAATCCATCTGTATCTCCATTGGCAGTAGCTTTACCAGAAGCAACGAATGGAAACTTACCTACTTTTAATTCATAACCAGCTTCTTTAGCTTTTTTCTCTGTCATACCCACCGAGGCTATTTCTGGTGAACAATAGGTACATCCAGGAATATTGCCATAATCTATTGGCTCAACCTTTAGACCTTTAATTTTTTCCACGCATAAAATGCCTTCAGCAGAGGCTACATGTGCGAGTGCAGGTCCTGGAATTACATCACCAATTGCATAATAACCGGGTACGTTGGTTTTATAAAAATCGTCAACAAGAATTCTTCCCTTGTCAGTAGCGATACCTACATTTTCAAGTCCAAGATTTTCAATATTGGCAGTTATTCCTACTGCAGATAATACAATTTCAGCTTCTAAAGTTATTTCACCTTGGGAAGTTTTGATTGATGCTCTAACTCCTTCCCCATGGTCTTCTACTTTCTCAACTGAAGCATTAGTCATTATGTCTATTCCTTGTTTTTTAAGTGATTTTTCTAAATGTTTAGAAACTTCTTCATCTTCTACAGGAACAATTGTAGGTAAATATTCAACTACGGTAACTTTCGTACCTAAACTAGCATAAACATAGGCAAATTCTATACCTATAGCTCCAGACCCTACAACTATCATGGATTTGGGTTGTTTAGGTAGAGTAAGAGCTTCTCTATAACCGATTATTTTTTTTCCATCCTGTGGAAGATTAGGCAATACTCTAGATCTTGCACCAGTTGCAATAATAATGTGAGAGGCTGAGTACTCAGATACTTTTCCTTCGGAATCTGTAACATCAACTTTTTTTCCGGCTTTCACTTTAGCATTTCCTAAGATTACGTCAATCTTATTTTTTTTCATTAGGAAGCCAATTCCTTTATTCATTTTGTCAGCAACTCCTCGGCTTCTTTTTATAATATTAGAAAATTCATAAGAACCCTCTACTTTATTTAGTCCATATTCTTCGGCATGTTTAATATAATCAAAAACATGAGCACTTTTAATTAGTGCTTTCGTAGGGATACATCCCCAGTTCAAGCAAATTCCTCCCAAATTTTCACGTTCAATGACAGCAGTTTTAAAACCTAATTGAGAAGCTCTAATTGCAGTAACATATCCACCAGGTCCGCTTCCAATAACTATTATATCGTAATTCATTATACTTTTTTATAGACAAAAATACTATAATTTTTATTATCTTTTTTAGGAACCTTTTAAATATTTTTATTAAAACTCAAAATTTATAATTTGTAATTATCAGTTTAACAGTTGTTTATTGAATTTTTTTTTTAATGAAAAGTCTAAAAGTAATTATTTGGGATTAAATAATAAAAATATATAGTAAAAATTTACGTTTAAAATTTGCAGGTAATAAAAAAAATAGTACATTTGCACCGCTAATCAGCACTGGTCCTATAGCTCAGTTGGTTAGAGCACCTGACTCATAATCAGGTGGTCCCTGGTTCGAGCCCAGGTGGGACCACAAATTTTGGAATTAAATAAATGAAAGTCTGTATATTAATATGCAGACTTTTATTTTTTAGACAATATTTAGACAACGATCTTATTTTTTCTTAAAAAGAAAAGAGGTTGTAATTAAACCTCTTCTATTAATATTATATACGAATCTTATTAATTACTTCTTAGATAGTTCATCAATTAATTCATCTCTATTTTTTATCATTCTTTCATAAAGTTCTACTACTTTATCTAGTGGATTGAAAGTGCAATTATATGAATTAAAAGATTCTACCTTATCATTAAAAGTATTAATGTAGTTGTTAGTAGCTTCCTCATTCATATTTTTAATAGCTTCTACAGGTACTTTTAAAGATTGAGAGACTTTCTCTAATATTTTATCTTCCAATTGTTCTTTTTGTTTATAATCCGATATGGTAGTCTGGGTAACACCTAAATCAAAGGCTAAGGCTTCTTGTTTAATTCCCAGCATTTCTCTTAGTCTTTTTATGTCTCTTCCCTGATGCACTTTTTTAGGTGCTATATCTGTATTCAAAAACAATAGATTTTAACAAAAGTAAGAAAAATACGATTAAATGATAGAGATATTTTACAGGTCTTTCTCTATAAGATAAGGTCTTTTTCTATGGTATATGGTTTATTTTTTAATTCTCTTTGTAATAAAAAAAAGGTATGGAAAGAAAAGAGAATGATTTATTGGAAAACTCAAACCTTTTTTTGACTTCTTTATCTAAGATGGATATCAGGGATTATAGACAGTTAGGTTTTACTTTGCACTCAATATTAAGGGTTTGCCAGAGTGCTTTATTAAATGAACAAGAAGATGTGCGTCTACATAAGGACTTAGATATTTATAATTTATTGTGTTTGGCTGAAAGTCTTATTCCTGATCCAGAATTGGAGTTGCTAGACAAATTAAAGAATAATTTTTAGTTTATTTTTATAGTTTATTTACTAGTTCTTTTGTGCATTCTTTCATAATCTGCATGGCTTTTTTTAGGATGGGTTGTACTTGGTTAAGCCTTAGCTGATTATTTTTTCTAGGGAACAGTTACAAAGATTTTTTAGCATAAAAGAAACGGCTCTTTTAGCAGAAACGGAATGTAAGGGGCTTAAGCTCTGCCATTCTCCGCTAGATTTTTATAATCTGCTCTGGCTTGTTAAAGCTTTATTCCCTACCAGCGAATGGGAACTTTTAGACCAGTTGAATAATGTTTAAAGGAAAAAAGAGTTTGGTAAATACCGAACTCTTTTATTTATTTGCCTAACTTTTTAGGACTTACTTAAACTATGTTGGTTTTGTTTAATTATTTTGTTTCTTCTTTCATTTTTTTGCACATTCCTGTGTAACCTCAAACATTACTTTGCGGGAAGGGCGTTTTATATCTTGTCCTTTATCTATTATTCCTTCTGCGGAACATTCGCAAAGGGTTTTTACTTTGGCGGTATCTGCTGCCATGTTATTTTCTTTAAATTTATTTAACGCTGATTCTACACAGGCATTTACATATTCTTTTTTATCGTTTTCATCCCAGCCTTTTTTGTTACATGAGGTTAACATTATTCCTCCAACTAATAGTAGTAATGTTTTTTTCATTGTTTATTTTTTTTTAGTTACTTATCTTAATCCAAATTCAATATAATTTTCAAAAGATATGTATATACACCATTCCATTTTTTCTGATAAAATATAATGATGCTGTGGGATATCTAAAATATATGGAATTATTTTATCTAAATTTTTTAATGAAAAGGAATATACATTTTCTGTGAGACTATCTCCCAAATAAATAACATCTTGATTAAGATCTATTCTATCAATTTGTAATACTTCATCAATAAATTCTATACAATCTCCAATTTTATTCTTTATACTTAATTTTTTATATTGTGTATCTTTTAATTTAGAAAAATCAATTTTACTACCCACAAATGGGAATTTATTATTAATAAGATTATAATAGTTATCTGCTAATAATATTTTAAAATCTATATTCCCTTCAAGTGAGTTTATTAGATCAGAATCGTAATAATTATCCATAAATTTATTTACATTTAAAAAGATTTTGTAATTTTTTAACTGTTTTTTCTTTGGCTTTAAAAATATAATGGGGGCCTTTTTCTTTTCCTGACCAAACATTAATATGTGCACCACTTCTAGCATCATATTCTATTCTGAATCCAACTTTTCCATCCATTGTTTGCATTCCAACAGGTTTTCCTGCAATATCTCCAAATTTACCCAATGTTTGTTTCTCTGCCTTAAATCCCCTCTCTAATAACCAATCAAGTGCCCCATTTTTTTACCTTTATTACCATACATAGCTTGATTATAATCATCAAAAAGTAACTCTAAAGTCTCCTTTTCATCTAATCCAAACGGATCGACCATCGTATTAGAGTCATGGGTGTAAGCGTATAGATTAGGGTTATTTCCTTCAATACCGATGGGGTCTTGACTGATATACATCCCTGTTTCCGGATTGTAGTAACGGAAACGATTATAGTATAAACCAGTCTCTATATCTTCATATTGCCCTAACTGACGGAAAGGAAGAACTTGTTTTATTTCAAATATCGTTATTCAAAGATAAAAACTTTATTCCATTTTAAAGGAAAGTTTTTATTTTTAAAACTTAGGCTTTACGCTGAACTCGCTTTGTAAGATTGGGCAAACGGCCTTACTAGCACAAACGGAGTGTAAGGGGCTTACGCTCTGCCATTCTCCGCTAGATTTTTATAATCTGCTCTGGCTTGTTAAAAGCCTTCTCCCTACCAGCGAATGGGAACTTTTAGACAAATTGAAGAATAATTCTTAATTGAAAAAAGCCAACCCTTAGGTTGGCTTTTTGGTTTATTTTTGTTTTTTTTCTACTAGTTCTTTTGCGCATTCTTGCATAATCTGCATGGCTTTTTCTTTGGAAGGGTTGTCCTTGGTTAAGCCTTGGCTGGTTATTTTTTCTAGGGAACAGTTACAAAGATTTTTTAACATAAGAGTATCTACTTCCATGTTCCTTTCTTTGAATTAGCTTAAAGCGGATTCTTGGCATCCTTCTACATATTCTTTTTTATCGTTTTCATCCCAGCCTTTTTTGCTACATGAGGTTAACATTAGCACTCCAACTAATAGTAGTAGTGTTTTTTCATTGGTTATTTTTTTTTAGTTACTTATATCTTACTCTATATTCAGTATGATTTTTAAATATTAATACCATATCTTTATTTATCTAAAATTTGATCTTCAAATAATTTTAATATATAATTAAATGTATCATCTTCTCTTTTATCTAATTTATTTATAAGTCAAATTCATAGATTTATATTTTTTCTGCTAATCACATCTGTATAAGGTTTAGAGAAAGGGAATAAAATTATATCTTCTGAATATAATTTTATTTTGTTTTCTTTTGTTTTTCGAGATATTGTTAATATTTTTTTTTCTCCTCTTAAATTAGTAATTAATAATAAAGATTTACAGTCTAAACTATTTATAGAATTATAATATTTACATAAAAGTTCAAAGTGATTCTTTGAATAATTTTCATAGTTATAGTTAAAATATTGTTGTACAATTCCTTGTATCCTATCTAATAAAATATTACAGTCCAATTCTAACTCACTAATAAATAAATTTATATACTTATTGTAGTATTGATTGAAAATAATTTGATTTAAACCATCTAGATTACTAATTTTTGTAATATCTAAGAATATATTTTGATTGTAAACTATCAAAAACTGTTTTAATAGTTCTTTATTTTTAAAGTTAAAACCTAAATTACCAAAAGCTCCTTTATATTTTAATATTTTAGGATTTATATTATTAATATTGTACTCCCTATACATAGCCCAAACATAATTATTTTTTATATTAATTTGTTCTAGTGTAATTTCATCTATAGAGTATAAATTATTTATATCATCTATAAATTGATTTCTCAAATTATCCATTAATATTAATTATTTACATATATAATCTAAATAAGTTTGAGTACCTCTTGGCTTACCTTTCCCATAAGTTATATGTCCTTCTTGCTTAACACCATTTTCAAATGTATGATAATGAGGTTTTTCGTAATTTATAGGAACTCCATTTTTATTGGTGAAAATATGTCCATCCTGATGTATATTTAACTCTCCTAATTTTTTACCATTTAAATCGTATATTTCTTCTATTCTAAACCTTGCATCTGTAGGATCTTTAATTATTCTAGATTTATAAGTCTGTGAAGTAGGTATACCTAATCTTCTCATAGCCTCTCTTCTTGCTGCTCTTACTGAGGCCATATCAACATCTCCAGCAGTAGGTGCTCTCCTTGGTAGTCCTTCAGGGATTTGCTGTAACCCTAAAGGATCGACCATCGTATTCGAGTCGTGGGTGTAAGCATAAAGGTTGGGATTATTTCCTTCAATACCGATGGGGTCTTGACTGATATACATCCCTGTTTCCGGATTGTAGTAACGGAAACGATTATAGAACAGTCCCGTCTCTACATCTTCATATTGCCCTAACTGACGGAAAGGAATCAATTCCCGATTTCCTTTTAAATTCCGCAGGTTTCCATAGATATCATACTCAGTTTCCCAAACACATTCCCCTTCTTCATTGTACACCTGTATCGGGCGTCCTATATAATCTGAGATAATCGAATGGGTTTTTCCCTGTTCAATTCTACCGGTAGGAACCAAGGCTCCATTTTCATAAATCCAACTAACCAGATTTTCAATCGGTTCCGGTTGATTATAGTAAATTTCCCCTTCAGAATTAGCTACTAACTGAGGCCTTCTCCCCAGAGGATAATTCCATTCATGTAAAAGAACATTACCGTCCCAAATATAACGATAAATCTTATCTCCTGCAATTTTAGCAGTTCTTCTTCCCAAAGCATCGTATTCAAACCTTATTTTTTTCCCTTCAGGGGTGGTAACTGTTTTCAGCATTCCGTTAGCCAACCATTCGTAGCCCCAGTCACCCGGTTGCCACTCGGGTTGTTTAAGTTTACCTTGTTCATCTCTACCCCTGAGCCGATTGTATTCTTCCCGTTCTTTTTTAGAATAAGAACGTATTTCTGCCTTTTCGTCAAAAATATTATCGTAAACCCGATTTTTTGAACATTTATCATCTATCCAAAAACCCGTAAACGCCCCTTCATCTTTAGGATCAATCCAAAAACTCATTTTAGTTTCAGAGTTATCTAAAACCTCAATATTCGGATTTTTTCTTTTGGATTTTAGAATTAGATTTCCCTCGGTATCATAAAACAAATATTGATCTTGAAGCTGAATTAGCTATCCACCCCTGCCATATTTTCTATCTTGCTTGGCAGTTTCTCTAAAGAGATTCCCAATTTCGTCAGGCAATTTATAATCAAAACTACCATCTTCGTATCGGGCAGAAGCCAGGCTACCGAAAGCATCATAGGCAAAGGTTGTTTCTCCATGAGTTAAAGCATTGGTAATTTGTTGCAACTGTTGGGAAGCATTCCACTGATAGTTTTTATGTAATCCTGATTTAAATTTGTAAGATTCAACTTTTTGTGAAAGAGGAAGATTATTTTCATCGTAACTCCAACTGCTTTTTACACCTCCGGGTAGGGTTCTTTCTACTTCCAGCCCCAGCATATTTCTTTTTATTTTAGCAATCCATAGGTTTTCTTTGTCCCCTGCCTGTATACCAGAAATTTGCCCAAAAGCATCACGAGTATAGTTTATATTTGCACCTAAGGAACTTTTAACTTCAACAAGGTTACCATCTTTATCATAAAGATAATCCAGCAGGTGTTCTCCTTGTTTTTCCTGTAGAATTTTACCATCCCGGTTTCGCTTGAAACTAACGGCTGTTTTGCTGTTTCGGGCCTCAATAAGCCTACCTGCTTGGTCGTAAGAAAAAGTTTCCCAGCTACCGTCGTGGTATTCTGCCCGGGTAATCCGTCCGCCCTTGTCGTATTCGTATTCGGTAAAGCGGTCAGTTCCACGTTTTATGCGAACAACTTTTCCAGCCTTGTCACGTTTATAGTAGCGGTTAATTCCGTCGAAGGAAACTTCTCGAACAATATCTCCTCTTTGGTTGCGGGAGAATTGGTATTTTTCCCCTTTTTCATTGCTTAGTGCAGTTAACCTTTCTTGCACATCATATTCAAAAAAAAACTTAACGCCTTTTTCTTCCCTGCTCCGTATACTCCCCAAGGGAGTATAGGTATAATTTATTTTTGAGTGCAAAGAATTTACCCGCAAGATACTGTCATAGGCATCATACTTAAGGTCTATAATTTCTGAATTAGGTAATTTTACCTTAGACAAACGCCCCAAACGGTTGTATTCAAATTGTTGTTTATTACCTAGAGGATTAATTACCTCGGTACATTCTCCTAAAGCATTGTATTTCCAACGCGTAGTTTGTTTTAAAGGATTGGTCATTTCCACTAAATTGTATTGGGAATCGTACTGTAAATGGGTTTCTTCCTCCCAATGGTTTCTTATAGTAGAAATAAGATTTTGCTCGTTGTAGAGAAAACGGGTAGATTTTCTGTCGGATTCTGTACTATGCAGCCTATTATTATAGTAGGTCCATTTCGTGTGGTTGCCGGAAGGATCGGTAGCTAATATCAGTCGGCTTTCACTGTCATAAGCAAAAGTATACGTACTTTCATCAGGTAAAGTAGTTTTAGTAAGATTTCCTAATTCGTCGTAATTATGAAGAGTTTCTAAGCCTTCTTCATCGGTTTCTTTAACTAGCTTATCCTTTAAATTTAAAAAGTCGTTTTTCTAAAATATCTTTTAATTTAATATTCCCAATTATTATTATGTTATATAGTTCCTTTGATTCTAAACCATCATAGAGCTCTATTCTATTGTTTTCTATTATTTTTATCATTTAGTTAATTCTTTTTATATATCCATTTTTAATTAAATCACTTACACCTTGATCTGTTAAAAATTGCCCCCCCATACCTTCTTGACCAAACCATGGTATTGCTTTTCCTTCTACAACAGGAAGATCTTTTAGTATTTCATATTTATTATAAAATCCATCTTTCACTGAATTTTGTAATGCTCTACTCTCAAAAGAAGCCCCATCTATTCCAAAATATTTTCCTGTATCCTTGAATATACCATTTTCTATTCTTCCTCCATATCTATCTATTTTAGAAGGAAGCTTCAATACTGTTGAATATTTTCTAATAAAACCACCATTAGGGGGAATCAATCCACCCCATTCATTTAATTATTAAGTTTTGTTATTAGGTGTTAATAATTTTATAAATTATTAAATATTACTCAAAATAAATTGGTATTTCCCCTTGTTTTTGACTCATTTGTTCAATTACTTTTATTATTTCCTGTTTTTCTAACTCCGTTATTTTTTCATTTTCATATGGAGGTTCCCAGTTCTTCATAGATTTAATATCCGCATAAAAAGCAGGAGTGGTTGTTCCTTCTCCTGTAAGAACCATTTTTTTATTATCTACATTTATTATCATTTTAAAAGGAGTTGGGATAGAATAGGTTATTTCCATAGTTTTTTATTTAATGAAAATTATTGTTTCTTCTAAATTTTCTGCATCTAAAGTATGATTTTAGTTTTATTAGGATTGTCCTTCTATTTAAAAAATCCCTTTAATTGATTGGTTACTTTAAAAAGTAAAAAACTATAAATACCAATGAACAAAAAAGAAGATATTTAGTCTTCTTTTTTGTTATAATTCATAAACTCCTTCCAAATATAATTTATATAAACAAGGTTGTGTTTCTCCAAAACCATATATATATATGTAATTATCTACTTTATAATAATACAAACTTAAGTTATCACTTTCTATTTTATAATAATTGAAAGATTCTATTCCTACTTTCTCTATTAATCCTAGATTTTTGGCTTCCCTAAATCGTTTAGTTTCTGTTCCATGAAGAATATGCAAATCTGCTTTTATAAAATTAAAATTTTCTGTACTAATCTTTTCTTTTAGATTTTGAAAAGGATTATTTTCTATAATATCTATAAATCTAATATTCTTACTATTTTTGACTACCATATCAAGGATAATTCCTTGATCAGAGCCTCCATAAATAAGTTCTTTTTCTTTTATTTTTTTCATAATAAATTTATGGCTTTACTGCTTTTATAGTAGATAAAATATTTTTCTATGCATTATTTTTAAAGGCTTTTAAATTTTTCTAGTATGAATTTGTTTCAATAAATTTTTTATTCCTTTGAAATAAATTTTCTTTTAATTTCATTAAATAATATTTCTACTTCCTCTTTTTGTTCTGGATAATCTTCTTCATATACATTACATACCATTCTTAAATATTTTATAAAATCTGTGTTGGAAATTATTATTTCTTTTTCAAATATTCCAAATTCTACTCCTTTGAATGGCTCTTCTCCCCATTCTTCTGCTTTTTCAGGAAAACCTATAGATGTTTCTTCAAATCCTGAACCTATATTTTTTGAAAAATCTTGTAAAACTTTTAGAAAACTTCTATCAGGAATAGAATTAAAATAAGCTTGAACAGGAAAAAAATTATCTTCTAAAGTAATCCTTAATTTTTTCATGAATATATAAATAAGTAACTAAAGTTTATTTTTTTGTTTCTTGGTCTAAGAGTTTTAAAAGGGTAGGGAACCTAAATTTACCATGCATATTTTTAATATTCTCAGCAGATTCATCAAGAGATATTCCTACCGTAGTTATATATAAGGGTTTGGTGCTTTCTCCTCTTAGCACTTCTTTTACCAACTTTTCATTTTGAAAGAAAGGAGTTTTAGCTACTCCTATAACAGGTAGTTTTTTATTTAATGAATCATAAAGATGTTTTCCTAAACCAGGTTTTTCTTGGTTATCTAAATAAACAAAACCATCTATAATAATTACTTCTATTTCAGATAGATTCACTTGTTTTAATAAATCTAAAATACAAGGGAGTTCTCTTTTATAAAAAGAACCAGGTTGGTATTCAGCAACATCTGTAATAAAAGAGGTTATAATTTGATCAGGAACTTCCTGTTCCCAATTTTTAAATAAAATTCCTACTGCCTTTGCTTTGTTATTATAATAATATACATCTATGGCTAGTTTCATTGTAATATTTATTCAATATTTAAATTAATACTAGAATAGTTTATGGGTAATCTAGGTGAGGATTATTAGAGTCAAATTTATAATTTATTAATTCTTCTTCTGATAATTGGCATAGTTTATTAATATATTCTGGTAATGTTTTTTGGATATTAAATTCTCTATATAAAATTACTTCATCTATTTGATTATTTTTTAAATATATAGTTTTTATATGATCATTATTCCAAACAACGCTAACAGAGGTTAAATTTCCATTTTTATCGTATTCTTTTGATACTCCATATTGCAAATTATCTTTATATTCATCAACTTGTATTAAATGACCATTTTTATATACCTTTTCTATTCCATTTTGCTTACCATTTTTAATTTCAAATTCCCAATTAATTTCACCTTTAAACATCTCTATTGCCCAACCATTGTAAGGTTGTGAAAAATTAGAGTCTAAATAGTATAAACTTTCTCCGGTAAGAGAATCTCCTTTAGTATACAATTCTTCTATATATTTCTTCATTATATTTTAATTATGTCCTCCTACTGTTTGAACTCCACTTGTTATTGATGAACAATTTGGGCATCTATTGAATGGAGTATTACTTGGTAAATGCCTATTATGTAAGTATAGATCTTTTAAATCTGCTTCTGTCGAAATTCTTCCTGTTACTTTATCTCTAGCCTTAAGAGCTTCATCTAAAGCTCTAATTTCTGAATGTCCTCCTGCCCGAATATCAATATCTGCAGGTAACTTCCCTTCATCAATAAGTTTCTGTTGAGCTTTTATTCTTTTTTTTATAACTGGATGAGCCTCATCCACAAATTTAAGATATTCAGCTTTCCCAATTTCATTTTTTAAGAAATTTTGAGCATAAAATGTATCTCCAGTTATAGGCTCAAAGATACCAGATAAACATGGTCCATTCTTTTTTCTACTATTTAAGGCTATTAGATCATCAGCTTTTTTAATTAGGTCATCAATAAATTTTTTTTCATTAAAAGGGTGTTTTTTAATGCTCACCTTAAAAACACCCTTAATAGACTTAGCTAATTTACCCAATTTAGTTGTTTTTACAAACTCATTAATAGCGGTAATAGCTATAGATAGTTTTTCTGTGGCACTGGCTGCCACTGCACTCCCTTTAGCACTTTTAATAACTGCACCCGCACCTTTAGAGCCTACTACTAATTCCCCTATGAACTCTGCGGTTTGCCCCATCAATACTCCACGCTCCGCATTAGTTCCATGTACAATTTTCTGATCATAAAACTCGGAAGCAGCCGCCTTTATCCCTTCATGGGTAGAGGTAAGATCGGTGCCCATATCTTTATCAAAATCTGCAATCCGCTGTTCAGGAGTTTTATCAAACCAGTCTTGTTGCATTTTTATTTCGCTTTCTGTAGGTATCCCCCCAAAACTAGCACTAGTCATGGGAGGAACATAACCTGCCACTCCTGTCATGGCTAGTTTTCCCAACCCTTTGGCAGTGTCAATGGGGTGCAAAATCATTTGTTTAAGTCCATGATAGGTGCTTTTTACTCCTTTTCTCACTCCTCTTCCCACATCCGAAGGTTCGGTATCGGTAAATAAGAAAAGAGGATTTAAGGGTCCCAGAGTGGCTTTTCCTAATATGGCATCTATATAAGGAATTTTATCTACCCGTTCATTTTTATCTGCCTCTAAGCCAGCTATAGCCTCTGCCTCAGAAAAAAAGATTTTAATATTTCCTCCTTTCATACATTTACAAAAAGAAGTTTCCAGCAAAGGCTTTTGTTTTTGCACCAAGGTACCGCCTTCGTGTACATTTACCCAATAGGTATCCGTAGGTGTGCAAGCACTTCCGGTGGAAGAGCAGGCGCCAAAGGATGGAATATTGACCAAAGGAGTATGGTCTTTTTCGGTAGCAATAATTTCTCCATATAGTTTGTGCTTTTTAAAATTAACTTTTAAATTAACTACGGTCGCTCCCTGGTCACATTTTAAGTAAACCCCATCGGGTATAAATAAATCATCAACTGCCATAGTCTTCTTCTATTAAGGTTAAACTTGTTTGTTCTTCTAAAAACCAAGCCTCAGCTACAACCGTTTGGGTATAGCTTTCGGCTTCTAATAATTTTCTCTGATTAAAAAAATCGGTCGGTGCATATTTATAATACTCACTACTATCTACCAAAAGTTCTCTACCTATTTGTATTTTTCCTGCCAATTGCTTCATAAATCGAAAAAAGTTTCCGGTGTCTATTTCTTCCTTGTTCCATCCGTTTACGGAGCTTCCTATCGTTGCATCTTTAAGGGATAGATTTAAGGAAGAAAATTTTTTTAAGGGCAGGTGCTTCCCTGCACCAAAGTAATCTTCCATTATTTCGTTAGAATTAAAGGAAAATACCGGAAGTTGGTGGGTGTTTTGCAAAAGGTTTTCCTGAAAAAAAGAAAATTCTTTAGCCAATAGCTGAATTATAGGATTGGCTTTCAGGGTACGGGCAAGTAAAATTGAATTTTGGTTTACGCCTTTTATAACCTTTTCAATAGCATCTCTTCGGGTTCCTTCTCTTAAATATTGGTAAATTTTTTCTTGCTTTTCTTTAAAAATCTCCTTTTGTCCGAAAGCATCAAATTCATGGGTGGTTATTTTTCCGTTTGTACTCATATAAAAGTTAGCACGGCGTACAAAATCCCATAAAATATAGTATTCTAACACAAAATTTGAGGTTTTTCTTAGGTTAACATCCTTAAAATAAATCTCCCATTTTGTATAATTTTTGCTGTATGGCGAAATAGCCGCTTGTATAATTCCTTCTACTTTATGTTTCATACTTTGTCCGCGTAACCATTGCCTACGTTCGTAAACATAATTGTAAGTTTTTTTTAATCTTCCTTGCACTTCTGGTATAGCACTAACAGAAGAAACTTCGTTCCTAAATAGATTTCTTAAAAATCCCATCTCTTACTTAGTTTGAATTTACTTCCGGAGCGGATAGATCAATGGTAGAACCCGCAGTTGCTTCTATTTGTGTGGATGCATTTAAACTGATTTTACTTGCGCTACTGTCTAGTTTTATATCCCCGGTTTCAGCTGTTGATGAAATATCTCCTACCAAGGCGGTTTGTACAATTCCTTCCGGGGTAATAGCTACTTTATTACCATCTTTATTGGTAAGTGTGAGCCCATTTGCATCTATTACCAAGGTGTTTTCTCCTACCATTAAAGTAATATTGGTTTTTCCATCCAGCTTAATATTCCCATCTTTATCCATTTTTAAAACCGATTGAGGTGGGATGGTTTCCCCCGAAGAATCTTTTCCGCCTCCTCCTACGTTAAAGGTCTGCATGGCGGCTGCATTAGTTACTGCATTCCCGGCTCCATCAAACTTCATACTGGCTCCTCCGTTATCGGTGAGTAAAGCGCTTCCTTCTTTATCATTAAATTGTATTTTGTTTCCGGTTGGGGTTTGTAAACCTTTGATAAAATTCCCGGCTCCCCCATGTCCGGATTTTCCCTTGCCGTTGAACATGGCGCCTAGGCTTACGGGTTTTTCTGCGTTCCCGTTTTCAAAGCTTACGATTACTTCTTCGCCTATCTCGGGTACTACATGCATTCCTTTTCCTTTGCCGGCGTATGGGGTAATGGAGCGGATCCAGGGGCTTTGTCCTCCATAGGCTTTCTGCCATGGGAACTGTACTCGTATGCGGCTCATGCCCTCAGGGTCGTTGTTATCGGTGACGATGGCGGATTGTTCTTCACAGGCTGGAAAGGCGTCTTCATCCATGTAGGGGGGGACTTCATTGTCTTTCGGGATGGCTATCACTTCGTTGTAATAGCCTTCGGTTACGTCTTGGTAGTGTTTTATCTCTAATATTCGGTAGGATTCTAAGGGGACTTCTCCGTTTTTAAAGATTTCATGCCCGGGCATCCAGGCTTTGAGTTTTATGGTATCTCCGACTCTTAGGTCGGGTTTATTGGTTTTGGCTTCCATAAAAAAGACATTCTGTCTTTTTTGTTTTTGTCTTTTTACGGCTTGTTTTAGTTCGTATTCGCCTGCTTCCATTAAACTGTGATTATACAGGGAGGATGGGACTTTGGTATATATGTCTTCGGAGGCTTGCATGGCGTATTGTTGAAAGGGATTCACTAGTCGTCTACTGAGGCTTACTGTTTCGGAATTCACGGTGTGTGCTTTTGCTTGTTTGGCGTCGTAGGCTATATAGCTGAACTTCTGGGGGACGAGTTGCATGTGTAACTTACAATCATATACGTCTTGTTCTTCTACTAGTTCAAAGCCTTTCGCTCCATAGGGGCTAAATACAATTTGTTGTCCGTTATAATATAACCATTCTCCGTATCGGGTGGCTAAGCGTTTGATAAAGTTCCAGTCGGATTCTCGGTATTGTACGGTATACAGGAGTTTTTCTTTCATTTGGGGTTGGATCTCCCATTGTACTAAATCTTGGGGGTATTCTGTAGTGGCTTCTTGTATAATTCCTGCTAGGTCTTTGTTTTCAAAGCTTTGGGTATCGAGTCCGTTTTCTAGTAATATGGTGGGGGATTTTCCGGTTAATACTAGTTTGGATTCTCCGTTTTCGCGTATATTGGTGATGTCTGTTATTATTCCTGTGTATACCAGGGCTGGTTTTCCATACTGCATGAATTGTATGGTGGTTCTTTTTCCTAGGTAATTTCTGGAGGTTTCTAGGGGGTAGGCTTTTGCTCCATCTATCGCATCGGAATAACAGGTGATGGTAAAGCTGTCGTGGTCTGCTATTTTTTGTTTGATTTCTACGGTAAAATGACTCTCGGCCAGTACTCTTTGTCCTGCGATCTGGATTTTACTGTAAACGATATGGGAGTTGGCTAGGTTGGTTTCGGGGTCTCCGCCGTAGGTGGCTATAAGGGTGTTGTATCCTTTGTATTCGGCATATTGTTCCGGGGTTAATAAGCCGTTGGGTAGGCTGGTTAGGTCTCCGGGGATGATTTTTTTTATTTCTTGGGCTTGATTAGCTATATTTTTTGCTGTATCTACGGATTTTTTGGCTTTATCTATGGCTTCTTGTACGGGGGCGGTGAGTTCGGTTAGTTTTTCTTCTATTTTATTGGTAATCTGGTCGGTTACGTGGTCTAAGGCATTGTTTAGGGGGGCTTTGCCTAGTTCTGCTCCGGTGGAAACTATGTTTTTTGGGGATATATCGGGTACAGTCTTTCCTGCTCCTTTGCCTTTATTAGGATCTATAAAGCTCATTGTATTTTATGTTTAAATTAGTGAATATATTTTATTATAATATGAGCAAATTTATTGATTTTTTTTATGGTTTTTATCTTTTAAAAAAAAAATTATAGTAACTGAAGATTTTTAGGATAGGTTTTATATTCTTGAACAATTCACCCCTTCCTCCAATAAATAAGCAAGTTCAGCAGGGGTTTTATACCTCGTTAAACATTCCCCCGTTTCAGGATTCACCCAGTCATTCACCTTTAAATCAAAATTCCAGTTTTCAAATTCATAAGTTCGTTTGGATTTTGGTTAAAGTCTTGGTTGTTTTGGAAGATTAAACCCAAACCTTTCAAAAATTCTTTTCCCCTTCATAGCAGTAAAAATAGCATCCAAAGCCTGAATATAAATCATGGGAGCAAGATTGGAATTTTGTTTTTTAGATTTCCTTTTAATATCCGGTTCCGTAAAAATCTTACTACCGTATTTAATCACCTCAATTAAATCCCTTTCCAAGTTTTCCACCTTTCTTATAAACTGAGCTTTGGGACTTACTACTATTTGGTTAGGATTATCCTTATACTTCCAGATCTGTAACCATTCCTTTTTCAAAATTTCAGCAATTTCCAGATTAGCCGTAATAATATGAAAATGCGGATTATAAGTTTTTCTCTGAGGATTAAAATTACATTCCAAAGACTTAATCCCTATCAGTTGAATCGCTTTTCCTCTTTGAAACCTCTTCTTATACCTGTTTAAAATCAAAGAAAAAGCCCGATACATACCTTTATTTAGTTTACTTTTGGCTCTTCTCTTTAAGCTTTCCATGTCGCTTACATCAGTACCATTACCCACTAATACAATAGGAGAAACCCGTTTTTTTATACTTGATATATATATTATTCTATCCATCGATCATATGTAAATATGAATAATAGAAAAAATAAGTTTTTAGGAAAAAACTCTTCCTTTCTTTTAACAAGTAATAAAAAAATTAAAACAAATGGTTTAATTTTAATGTATTTTAATTTTTTCTAATAAAATTCTAATGATTCATAAATTCAGAATTAAAAAATAATTTTAAGTAAATGGAGATAAAATATAATTTTGTTGACAAATAAATAATATTTTAATAATTTTATAGTTAATAATATAAATTGATTAAAACTTAATAATGTTTATAAAAGTTTTAATCTGTATGGGGTTTGAATCTTACACCATAGATAAATACCTATAGAATGATGTTAAAGTTAAAAAAGCCTATCGGAGAAAGTGTTAATTAAGAATGTAGCTTAAAGTAGACAGATAATTGTATATAATATTAATTATACAATTAAATTTAGTGGAAGCAAATCACATAGAGGTAAGAAGAAATGAGTACCTATTGGCGAAAGAGATTATAATTGCAGGAGTCAATAAAAAATTTAAAGAATTGAAAATGAAAATATATAATTAGGTTTTTATAAATAAAAGATAAGAAACATCAAGTAAGGTTTTTCACTCTTTAAATGTCAAAAATATTAGAAACTTGTAAGGACATGTAATTTCATAAATTAAACGAATAAATACTACTATGCCAATCGCTCTTTATTGCCTTATAAGGAGAGAGCCTTGTTTCTAAGGCTCTTTTTTTTATTTTTGCTACATGAAAGAAAAATTCTTAGAATTTTTCAAGTAAGGGGTATTATACTTAATGTATAGAGGGAAGTAATAAAAAAAGCCTGAAATGTAATCAAAAAAATTGACGGAGAATGTTAGCTTAATTATGCTTTTTGTTATCCTTAAAATCTTTTTTGATTTTTTCAAACAATACTTGGTAGAAATCTCTGCCTTCTTCTGCCATATAACGGTCGTAACTTTCTTTATCTTTTTTAAATTCTTCTAAAGTAAAAATTTGGGCTCCCGAATTATCTCTTTCATAGCGTATTTTAATAAAAAAAATTTACTTATTTCGTCGAAAGCAACTTCTGGAGATAGTTTATCGTTATTCCGGATAATATTATGAAATTTAAAGAGTAGTTTAGAAAATTCATCTTGGATAAATGCTTTGGTTTAATTTAGAAGTTTTTACACTTTTTTGTTATTGATAATTTCTGCCTTAGGAAATATCAATAATTTCTTCTAACTTTTTAGGAATTTTTCCTTTTACTACTTTAAAAATACGGGTTTCTTTGAGATTTGTAGTAAAAAAATCAGCACTAACCCAAGAAGCATAATTATATCCTTAAAAGTAATCTTCTTCTTGTATGGTGATATGTTCTTCTTTACACTCTACAACAATAACGGAGTTTATATTTTCTAATTTATCTTTTTTTTTATTTTTCCATATAACAATATCAGCCATGACTTGTCCTTGCTCTCTTTGAGAGTTATTTACCTCTACTTCTTGTTACATTTGCGCCAAAGTAAACTTATAATTATTTATTAAACGGCATAAATACTCTTGTCTTACTTTTTCTTCCGGTTTATTTACTAAACATTTATTCAATAAGGGAGCAAAAATTTTATTATTTTTAGTTTTTATCTCTAAGTTCATAGGGATTTAAATAGAATACAAATTTATTTTTTCTAAAAGTACTAAATATGTTTTTTTAATATTTATCTAAATAGAGAATTAAGAGTAAATGATTCATTAATTATTAAAATCCTTACGATAAGTTATCTAAACTTAACATAAGTTTTTTCAATAAAAGGAATATGGGGATTGGCTATTTCCTGTATAATTGTTTCTACTTCTTTAAAAAGGTCTATAGCCATGGGGTAAGTGATTAGGGTTTGCTTGTCATAGCTTAAAACCTCCAACCCTCTAAAAGGTTTTTTAAAACTCCAGATGCCTACTTGTACTGAATGGGTTGTTTTTTCATTCAAAATCATATAAGCATAAAAAACCAATTGAATAAAAAATTTAAAGTTTGTGTTTTCCTGTATCTTGTCTCTTTTATCTGAACTGAAAGCCAAAGAACCAACGGAAGAGGTTTTGTAATCAATAATTCGGTCTTGTCCATTAAAAACATCCCACCGGTCTACAAAACCTTTCAGTTGAATTTTCCCTAAGTTTTCTAAATTAGTTTTGGAACTTATGGATTTTTCAATGTCTTGTAGATAAATAGAATTTCCTTGCTGAATGTCGGTTAAGTCTCTTAAAATAATTTTTTCTAAGGTTTTTTCAGCCAACAACTTTTGCAAGTAGTTTTGTCCACGTTCAAATAAATCTGGGTTTAGCTCTTTTTTTATATATTCTTGCAAATGTACTTTATAGTCAGACAAGCAATTTTTTAAGGCATCTTCTGTTAAATATTGACCCTTTAGGGGGGTGTATAAAGCTTCTAACGTATGATGGATTAAGTTTCCATAATTTAGAGGAGAAATTTCCTCTTCTACTTCTGTATTTTCTTCCAGTTGTACCAATTTTTGTAGATAGAAATTGATAGGGTTATAGTGGTAGCTGGTTAAATGCGTAGGAGAAATGGGTTTTTTTAGCCATTGCTGAATGGTTTTAACTAAAGCAGGGGTTTTATCAATTTTAAACTCGGGTTGTTGTTGTACGCTTCCAGAGTAGGAAACGGTGATTTCTTGTATTTGATGTGGAGATTCAAACTCCAATTGACTGATAAATCGGCTCTTTTCCCCGGAATAAAGCCCTTCGGTAAAATTGTTGTATAGTAAATAAATTTGTTCGGCATGTTGCAACAACCGATAAAAATGATAGGCATAAATGGCATCATTTTCTAAAAAAGTATGGATGTTATAGTTTTTCTTAACATCAAAAGGAATAAAAGAGTTATCCTTTTTTCCCTCAGGAATTATTCCTTCATTTACCCCTAGCATAATTAGGTTTTTAAACCCTAACAGACGGGTTTCTAAAACTCCCATAATTTGTAAGCCTTGTAAAGGTTCTCCTATAAAATCAATTTTTTCATTGTTTAAAATGTGCTGGTATAAGCTTTGCAATAAACTAAAGGTATCTACCAATGATTGTTCGGAAAGTTGGGTATATAAAAGAGAAAAAATATTTTTAAATTTCAAAAAATTCTCTTTTAATATGCCTTCGTCTTCGTTGTAATTCCAAAATTTTTGAGAGCAATAATCGCTCATTATTTTCACCAATTGTAAAGGGTCTTTGTATTCTTTAAAAACAAATAGTAAGTTCCAAGTATTTAATTTTTTATAAAGCAAAGAATCTGAGATGAATACTAAATTATTCTCTTGAATTTCTTTACAGAAATCTGCAATTTCTTGGTTGTATTCTAGCAATGGATGTTGTAGAATAGCCAAAACATCTTTATAATAAAAACCTTGGGTTTTGTTTTTTTCTCTAAATATATGCAAGCCAAAAATCTGTTTAAAAAAAGAGGCTACCAAAGAATTTTTTAATGAATACCCCATGGTGATGTTTACTTTTTGTATCTCTTGCGGTAGGCTTTCAATTACCGAAGGCAGCAGGGTTTCGTCGCATAGTACGAGGGCTGTATGTTCCCATTCATGTTGAGGGATGTTTTCCAGTATATTGTGGGTGTATTTGGCTTGAGCAACTTCTTGGGAAGTACCAATCACTTGTATATTTTTTTTCTTAGAAAATTGATTTTCTTTCCATAAAAATTCCCGATTCGCGTAATAGTTCCAAAGAATGTTTTTACGTAAGAAAAAACCAGCTTCCTGAGTGCTTTGGTTCATATAATACTCATCTGTATCCCAGAATAATAGGGTAGTAGAATGAGATATAAAATATTTTATAAGTTTTTCTTCTTTCGGGGTTAGTGCATTAAATCCGGCAAAAACAAAAATATCTTCAGGCTTGATAGATAGCCTTTCCAGGTTATCAACAACAGTTGAAAGTAACATTCCTGAGGTTCCTAAACCTTGGTTGAATAAACTTTTCTTTAGCTCTTGGTAAAGAATTAAATTGTTTTCCCAAAATTTTAGATTCTTATGGTATAATTTTTCTTCATTTTTAGAATCTAGTTTTTCTGCCCAATTTTCCATTCTTTCAATGGAAGCCAAATGCTCCAATACTCGGATAGGATTTTCAGAAAAAAGTTCTATATCGTTAAAATCTTTTAAAAGGGTAGGAATCCATTTTAAAAAATCATCCAATTTCTCTTCCGTATTTATATATTTTTTCTGAATCTTATAAGCTTCTAACCAAAGAGGAATATTTTCTATTCGGGTTAATTTAGAATACTTTTCTATAAAATCTTCAATAGTATAAAATGTAGGTAGAAAGCCTTGGTAACCATGATCAATTAAAAATTTCTTAAAGAAAATGATCGGTCTTTTACCCGGAAGTACCAAATGGATGCTTGATAAATCTTTGTAGGAATCTAATAATTGTTGAATGATTTTTTCTATAAACGAATTTGCCATACTACTAATTGGAGATTATCCAAAGGTAAACGAATTCGCTATTATTTAAACAATAAATAGTAATAATAGGCTAAAAATTCTCTTAGATATACGTCTAAATGATATTTTTTCAAGGGATTACCGTATGAACTTACGGTTTCAATATTGTTAAAATCGTAATTGTGTTTATTAAACATCAGTTTAATCCTTGCAATGTGGTAGTATTCAGAAACTATCGCAACACTTTTAAATTTATGTTTTTTAATAATTTCTAAGGAATTTTCTACATTTTCTTGAGTGTTCAGCGCTTTATCATCCGTAATAATATCTTTGAGAGGTACCCCATGGTCTGACAAGTATTTACGCATAAGATCTGCTTCGCAAAGTCCTTTATTTGCCATACCTCCGGTAACTATAATTTTTTCAATCTGTTTTTTTCTGTAAAGGTTCAAGCCAATATTTAAACGTTCCAGTAAGGAAGCAGATAGGCTTCCATTCTCTTGATTTTTAGATCCGAAAATAACTCCTACCTCAGCAGGAGAAGTACCATTATTTATGCCTTCTTTTATTATAAAGAAGTTATGAAAAAGGAACCAGATTATAACTAGCAATGCTGGGAAAAGTATATAACGGGTTCCTACTTTAATTAATTTTTTAAAAACTTGGGGAAGAGTTTTTAAATTTGATTTTTCTAAGTGATGATTTAAATTACCAGTAAACTGCATCCTCTAATATCTGAATTGTCAATTCTTCCAAGAACTTCGAAAGAATTATTACTATATGTTTTACCTAAATCTTGTGTAGATATAAATGAACAACTATGTATGTTTGCTAAGTCAATAATATTTATAGCTCCAGTTTTTTCATGGTTTTTATAACAAAAAGGATCTTCAATATCTCGAATTAAAATTCTCATCCAAGAAGGACATTCATAAATATTTTGACCTAAGGAGTAGGCTTGTGAGAGTAATTCTGTCATGCTGTATTCAGAATAAATTTTATGGGTTTGAAAAGAATTCTTCAATTCATTTAGCAATTCCTCTTTTGTAATTTCTTCCTTTCTTCCTTTCATACCTCCCGTTTCTATTACCATAGTATGTTCAAGTTTTTGTGGAAAAGCTTCAACAAAATCTAAAAGGGCATAAGAAACACCAAATAAAATAACTTTTTTATTTTCTTGTTCCGTTTTCTTTATTATTTGGTCAAGCTCACTAAAGTTATGCAGATAGAAATTATTTTCCTTATGGTTAGAGAGTTTCATTAAATAATTTACCATGTAAATCAGTGATGAATTTTCTCTTTCTAAATAGGAGGGAAGAAGTCCTAAAAAAATATATTCAGCAGGATTTCCAAAAAAAGTAGTAAAAGATTTTAATATGCTTTGCTCATAAATTTGTTCATTGACAATGAAATGTTTGGATAAATGGGTAGAGGTAGTTCCACTACTTTGAAAGTAAAACTTATAGTTATAGTTTTTATCTAGAACAGGATGTGTTTTAAAAAATTCTATGGGAAGAAAAGGAATATCTTTGTAGTTAGAAATTTCGTTAGGATTTATAGACAATAAATCCACAAATTTTTTGTAGATAGGTACACTTAAGTATTGGTAGTTAAATACTTTAAGGGATAAATGATTAAATTCATCCTCCGATTTAATATCAAAAATATTTAAGTCTTTAATCATAGTTTTTAAATCCAATACAAAGTAATGAAGAACATTTTGTAGATTATTTTAAACACTTGTTAAATAATTAATAATCTTTTGCCAATACAACCAATAAATCTAATAATAAGGTCGATTTGGCAGTATAACTAAAGTGGCAATAAAATTGATGGTTATGAAGATGAATTTTTAAAGTAAATTAAGTTATGACAGACCATACTAAAAATAGTTTTGATGAAGAACTAGAGGGAAATGATGCAATGACGAATGAATCTGTTGAAAATCCTGAAAATATGTCAGAAAATTGCAAAGATGAACCTAATTTAGAAGATAAATTAAAAGAGGAGAAAGACAGATATATACGTTTATTTGCCGAATTTGATAATTACAAAAAACGTGTGACCAAAGAAAGACAGGATTTACTTCGCTATTCAAACAAAGATATTCTAGAATCCTTGTTGCCAGTACTGGATGATTTTGATAGGGCTATGGAAGAGTTAGAAAAAGATCCAAATTCTTCGGCAGTTTTAGAAGGGGTTAAGCTTATTTACAATAAATTATATAATAATTTAAAAGACAATGGCTTGCAGTTAATAGAGGTTAATCCGGGGGATGATTTTGATTTGGATTTTCATGAAGCAATAACACAAGTCCCTGCTCCGGATGAAAGTTTGAAAGGAAAAATCATTGATGTAGTACAAAAAGGCTATCAGTTGCATGAAAAGGTTATAAGATATGCTAAAGTAGTAACTGGTAAATAATTATATCCTAAGAGAAGCATTTGTATTATTATAAGAAGTTATGTCTAAAAGAGATTATTACGAAGTTTTAGAAGTTACCAAAACGGTTACAGAAGTTGAGCTTAAGAAAGCATACAGAAAAAAAGCAATAAAATACCATCCAGATAAAAACCCGGGAGATAAGGAAGCAGAAGAAAAATTTAAGGAAGCAGCCGAGGCCTATGAGGTTCTTAGTGATCCGCAAAAAAGAGCCCGTTACGATCAGTTTGGCCATGCGGGAGTAGGAGGAGCTGCAGGTGGCGGTTTCGATGGTGGCGGAATGAACATGGAAGATATTTTCTCCCATTTCGGAGATATTTTTGGTGGAGCCTTCGGAGGTGGAGGTTTTGGTGGTTTTTCATCACGTCCTAAACAAGCTCAAGGTTCCAATTTAAGGATTCGATTATCTTTAAGTTTAAGCGAGATTGTAAATGGTGTTGAAAAGACGGTTAAAGTTAAAAGACTGAAATTAGCGGAAGGGGCTACTTCTAAAAATTGTCCAACTTGTCAGGGTTCCGGTCAATCTCGTAGGGTGATGAATACGCCTTTTGGTCAAATGCAAACCCAGACGGTTTGTAGTACCTGTGGAGGTACGGGTAAAGTAGCCGATCATATTCCCCCTGGAGCTAACAACCAAGGTTTAATAAAAGTTGAAGAAGAGGTATCTATAAAAATACCGGCGGGCGTTCGAGAAGGAATTCAATTGCAAGTAAGAAATAAAGGAAATGATGCTCCATTTGGAGGAGTTCCCGGAGATTTAATTGTTGTTATTGATGAAATTGAAGACGAGGAATTAAAACGTGAAGGAGATAACCTGCACTATGAATTATACGTATCAGTACCAGAAGCGGTATTGGGTACTAAAAAAGAAATACCAACGGTTACAGGTAAAGTAAAAATATCCGTAGAGCCTGGAACTCAATCCGGTAAAATTTTAAGATTAAAAGGTAAAGGATTACCACAAATGCAAGGATATGGTCATGGAGATTTATTTATCCATGTCAATGTTTGGACTCCAAACCCGAGTAAGTTAAACAAAGAACAAAAAGAATTTTTTGAGTCTATGTTAAATAATGAGCAATTTCATCCTAAGCCTACAAAAAATGATAAAACTTTTTTTGAAAAAATAAAAGAAATGTTCTCCTAATAGAGAACATTTCTTTTATAATTCAGATTTATTAAGTATATAAAGAGTAGGAGGGGTTTGAAAAAGAGAATAGTTCATTTCCTCACCAGTTATATAAACATTGTTTTCATTCACTTCAATTCCTTCGGTTTGACTTAGTTCTGCCGTAAAACCCAAAAGTATTTTTTTAGCTTTTCCATTAAAAAAATAACCATCTTTAAAATTTGTGAATTTCCATAGATATGCCAAGCCATTCGGTGTATAACCAATAAAAAACAACTCATTTTTATATAGACTGGCTCCAGTTATAACACATTCGGTATTAAAACTTTCCATTTTTTTGGCAATTGCTGTACTACCGTTTTTCTTTGGAATGTTTAAAAGGTAATGTGTGGTTTGATTATTTCCCCATTGTTTAGTGAATAAATGAAGTTTTCCTTGGTCATAAACAAAAGCTTCACAATCAAAATTGGTCTTTTGATAACCCTGGTTCTCAAAATCTTTTTGATCTTCAAAAGTAAAATAAAATTTATTGATGAGAGGAACCTCTAAATTTTTAGAGATAGAATCATGAGGTAGTTTTATAGAATAAATAGTTAAATCCCTTCGATTTCCTAAATTGTTCCCAAAGTCTCCGATATACAGAGTATCATCTTTAAGAGCTATTTCTTCCCAATCCACATTTGTTGCCTCTTGGATTTTTATAGTTTGGAGTATTTTTCCATCATTTATGTTTAATTTATAAATTTCGGCATTTCCTGCACTGTCATTAAATGTATAAAGTGCATTCTTATTATAAACAACTCCAGATGTTTCATTAATTTGATTGGGCAAAGTAATACGAATAGCTATTTCAGAAAGATCTAATGTATCTGTGGTTATTTGGCTATTCAGGTAAGTGATGCAAAATACTATGAATAAAATTGTTGAGTATAATTTCATGAATAAATTTTTAACTAATATACACTAAAAAAAGATGAGGTAAACTTATCATTTACCTCATCCTTAACAACTTTTATTCTAAGAAAGTTAAAATAAACCTTCCACAGAAAAATATCGTTCACCCGTATCATAATTAAAGGTAAGAACGGTAGATCCCTCTGGTAGTTCTTGTATTTTTTTGGCTACAGCTGCAATTGATGCTCCCGTTGATATACCTCCAAGAATACCTTCTGTATTTGCAAGCTTTTTAGCATATTCAAATGCTTCTTCTTTAGAAATTTGAATGCTTCCGTCTAAAATATCTACATTTAAAGTATCTGGAATAAAACCTGCTCCAATTCCTTGTATGGCGTGCGGACCGGGAGATCCTCCAGAAATTACTGGAGAGTCTGTAGGCTCAACAGCAAAAACTTTAGTAGAAGAAAACTTTTCTTTCAATACTTTACCTACTCCTGTAATATGTCCACCGGTGCCAACACCTGTGATTAATGCATCAATACCTTCCGGAAAGTCCGCAACAATTTCTTGAGCAGTTTTTGTAGCGTGAATTTCAGGATTGGCTTTATTTTTAAATTGTTGCAATACTATAGAGTTAGGAGTCTCTTTTTGTAACTCATCGGCTTTTTCGATGGCTCCTTTCATTCCTTTTTCTCTAGGAGTTAGAACAAGCTCTGCTCCGTAAGCAACCATTAATCTTCTTCTTTCTACAGACATAGATTCCGGCATAACAATAATAACTTTGTAGCCTTTTACTTTACCTACATAAGACAATCCTACCCCGGTGTTACCAGAAGTGGGTTCAATAATAGTACCTCCAGATTTTAAAAGACCTTTTTGTTCTGCATCTTCAATCATGGCTAAGGCTATACGATCTTTAATGCTTCCGCCTGGATTTTGCTTTTCTAATTTTATATATACTTCATGATTAGGGAATAAATTTTTTAGACGGACGTGTGGAGTATTTCCAATCACGTCTAATATGCTATTTACTTTCATATTTATTTATTTTAAGTTTAATTTTATTAGTTTAGATTATTAAATTACATAATTAATAGGCTCTTTAAACTCTTTTATAGTTTTAAGTTTCATTTGTGAAGAGTAGTAAACCAATGTATAGGGTTGAATGCTATTGGTTATCCAAACATTTCCCCCAATGGTAGAATCATGTCCAATAGTAGTTTCTCCTCCTAAGATAGTTGCTCCAGCATAAATCACTACATTGTCTTCAACGGTAGGGTGCCTTTTAGTTTTAGTAAGATTTTTGGTTACATATAATGCTCCTAAGGTAACTCCTTGATAGATTTTTACATTATTACCAATGGACGTAGTTTCTCCAATAACAGTACCAGTGCCATGGTCAAGGAAAAATCTTTCACCAATTTGTGCACCGGGATGAATATCAACACCTACTTTAGAATGTGCGTATTCAGAGAACAAGCGAGGAATAATGGGGACGTTTAATTTATAAAATTCATGGGCGATCCTGTGTATGGTTAAAGCATAAAATCCTGGATAGGTAATGACTACTTCTTCTAAAGATTCTGCCGCGGGATCGTGATCCAAAAAAGCTTGAGCGTCTTTGTATAATAAGTTTTGTATCTCAGGCAATTTTTGAAAAAATTGATCTATAATTTCATCTGCCTTACTTTTAGAATTCAATAACTTAGAAATATTGTCTGATAGTATTTTATAGATGGTAGTTATTTGAATTCTTTTAGTATCCAAATTTTCAGTTTTTTCACATATAGGATACATTTGAGAAAAAAATAAGTCAACAGCAGTTTCCAAATCCTTCTTATTTATGGATAAACAAATAGGATGAGAACTTATTAAATCAATATAATTATCAATTTTTTTATTCATAGTTTGAATTTAGATAATAAAATCTAAATTACTTTATTTTTATTTATTAATATTATTTCCTACTAAACCTATAGGCATTAACAAATATATAAAAATTAGAGTAGATGTATTTATTTAAATTGTTATATTTTTATTAAAAGATTATTTCTATAAAAAAAGGAGACAAGTATAAAATTATTTGTCTCCTTTTATATAATTTTAAAGATATTTAATTTATATATTTTAGTAAGGCTTCTTTAATCAGATCTTCTTCAACACTAACATCAAAAATGGCTTTTCCTATTTTTTCTAATAGAACAAATTTAATTTCCTTATTACTATTTTTTTTATCATTGTACATAAAGGTAAGAATTTCACCTAAATATTCTTTATGTAGTAAAATTTTTGGATAAAAAACGCTTAAAAATTCTTTTATACTTAAATAATCAGATTCTTGAAGTAAACCTTTCTTTACTGAAATATAGCTTTCTACAATCATACCCAAGGCAACTCCTTCACCGTGTAAAATTGGAGTTTCTTTTTCAAGAAAAAAACTTTCAACTGCATGACCTATGGTGTGTCCAAAATTTAGAATTTTTCTAATTCCACTTTCAGAAAAGTCTTCACTAACTACTTTCTTTTTTATTTCTATACTGGTATGAATTAATTCTTCAATTTCTTCAAAGTCGTTGAAAGGAATTACTTTATAAGAACTTACTTTATTCCAGTATTCTTGATCGGCAATTAATCCATGTTTAATAATTTCGGCAAATCCGCTTAACTTTTGTTCGTGAGAAAGTGTAGAGATAAAGGAGGGTTGAATATAGACAAGTTCTGGAAGAACAAATATTCCAACTTGGTTTTTATGGCTGCCTAAATCCACTCCTGTTTTTCCTCCAATAGAAGCATCAACCATTGCCAGTAGAGTTGTAGGTATATTTATGAATTTAATACCTCTTTTATAACAGTGTGCGACGAAGCCCCCCATATCGGTAAGGACTCCTCCTCCTAAGTTTATTATTAAACCTTTACGATCTATTTTTAGATCGGTGAGTGCTTCCCATAAGTTTTTGCAGGTATCCAGATTCTTATTGATTTCTCCAGATTCAATCTCAATAATTTCAATTTCAGAATTAGCTTCAATTTCAGGGATTACCTTTGGTAAGCAATATTGGTGTGTATTTTCGTCAACTAAAAATATAATTTTGGAAGGATTGTATTTCTTTATAAATGAATTGATTTGATTTATTCCTTCTTTTTTATAATATATGGGATTGATTAAGCTCATGGTTCAAATAATTTAGTTGCTTCTTCTATTGCCTAATAAAATCATCACAAAATACATAAGTTGTGCTAAAGAACCTAAAGCAGCAACCAAATAAGTTCTAGCAGCCCATTTTAATGCATCCTTACATTCTTCGTATTCATTAGATTGTACAATATGATTGCCTTCTAGCCATGCAAGGGCTCTATTACTTGCGTCGTATTCTACTGGTAAAGTTACAAAGGCAAAAATAGTGGTAATAGCAAACATTACAATACCAATAGCCAAGATTGTGGTATTATTAGAGAAAGCCATAAGAGCCAATCCAGCCATTAATACCCACTGAACTAGATTAGAACTAATGCTTACAATCGGTACTAGTTTGGAACGTAACTGCAACATTGAGTAGCCTACGGCATGTTGTACCGCATGTCCGCATTCGTGTGCAGCTACAGCAGCAGCAGCGGTTGATCTCTGATTATATACGCCTTCAGATAAATTTACTGTTTTGTTGGCTGGATTGTAATGATCGGTAAGCATACCAGGAGTTGAGATTACTTGAACATCCATAATTCCATGATCGCGAAGCATTTTTTCAGCAATCTCTTTTCCACTCATTCCATTGGAAAGAGTAGTTTTTGAATATTTGGTAAATTTTGACTTTAATCGGTTTTGAACGATCATGCTAATGATAAATATAGCACCAGTAATCATCAAATAAATAGGATCGTATACCATAATATTTTAATTTTTAAATGTTTGTATTATATTTTAATATTCGCATTAACTCATTATCTTTGCTAAAATTATGCCTTATTAAGTTAAATGACAAATAAGCTTAATAATAATCTTTGATAATAATTCATGAGTCAAATTGAAATTAAAAAAGTTACTACAAAAATAGATTTAAAAAAATTCATTCTTTATCCCAATGAATTGTATAAGGATAATCCTTATTATGTGCCGGCTTTAATTTCAGAAGAAATGGAAGTTTTTAACGAAGATAAAAATCCTGTATTTCAATTTTCTATATGTGAAAAATATTTGGCTTATAAAAACGATGAAATCGTAGGGAGAATAGCGATTATTATCAATCGTAAAGAGGTTGAAGACTTAGGGATTAAAAAAATAAGATTTGGTTGGTTTGATGCAATTGATGATATTTCTGTAACTAAGGCATTAATAGATAAGGCTTATGAACTAGCTAAAAAGAATAATTTTAAAAGAATTGAAGGTCCAGTAGGTTTTACAAATTTAGATAAAGCTGGATTTTTAAGCAAAGGTTATGACAAATTGGCTACTATGATAGGGATATATAACTTTCCCTATTATCATAAACATTTTGAAAAGCTAGGTTTTAGTAAGGCAAATGAATGGGTGGAATTTTATATTGAAGTGGTAGATCATTTGCCTGATAAAGTGATACGTTTTTCTAAACTTCTAAAAGAAAAATATAATTTAAAAGCTCTTCAATTTAAATCCAAAAAAGAATTGATTGCTTATGGGGATCAGATTTTTAAATTGTTGGATGATACTTATAAGGTTCTGCCTACTTACGTGCCTTTTTCTGATAAACAAATTCAATACTATAAAAAAAAATATTTACCTTTTATAAATAAGGATTATGTCATTTGTATTGCTGATGAAAATAATGATTTAGTAGGGTTTGCTATAACTATGCCTTCTTATTCAAAAGCTTTACAAAAAGCGAAAGGTAAACTTTTCCCGTTGGGATGGTATTATCTTTTCCAAGCCAGTCGCTCTAATGAATGGGTTAATTTTTATTTAATTGGTATTCATCCAAGTTTTCAAAAAAAAGGGATAACTTCTATTGTATTAAAGGAGTTTCATGAACTGTTTACATCTAAGGCTATTAAATATTTAGAAACCAATCCTGAATTGGAAGATAATAAAAGTATTCAGCTTCTTTGGAAGGATTTTAATCCTATTAATCATAAAAGAAGAAAAACTTATTTTAAGGAAATATAATTACTAACTGTTTTTAATTTTTAATTTGATGTTATATCCTTTATATTTATTTATAACGGTTTGTCTGTCTTTGTTTCTTTCTCTATTTTTATCTCTCTTTAAATCTCTTTTTAGATCTCTTCTTAAATCCCTAGATCGATCTCTATTTTTACCAATGTTATTGCCATAGTTAGTATCGTTGTTATTATCTACATTTATAGTCCGGCTAGTATCTAGGTTTATCGTTCCGTTGGGGTTGTTTACTTTTGTATTTAATTCATTAAAACTTAAACTATCTGTGGTTAAAGACATTTTATCTTTAGAATAAGAGATTTTAGTTTCCGAGTCGTGTAAGTTTCTATTTCCTATTTTATTGTTGAAATGTTCTGAATTTTTATAAATTATATGCTGTGATTTAACCATTGAAATAAAAAATATAAATATATATAAGCTAAAATTTATTTTCATTAGATGTATTAAATATTTTCGATAATTAGTTGAAAAATTTATTGTAAAGGTAAATAATACATTTTCCAAGAATATAAAAAAAGTCAAAATAATTATTTATTTTGACTTTTTTTATTGGTTTGAATATTTAATTATTCATATTTAATATCATTAACAATGCTTGCATGTAAAAACTCTCTATTCATTCGAGCAATATTTTCTAAAGAAATTCCTTTTGGACATTCAATTTCACATGCTCCAGTATTGGTACAATTCCCAAAGCCTTCTTCATCCATTTTCTTAACCATATTTAAAACTCTTCGGGTTGACTCAATTTTTCCCTGAGGTAACAAGGCAAATTGTGAAACTTTTGCTGAAACAAATAACATTGCAGATCCATTTTTACAAGTGGCAACACAGGCACCACAACCTATACAAGCAGCAGCAGCAAATGCTTTATTTGCTTTTTCTTTTTCAATGGGTATAGCATTGGCATCAATAGTGTTTCCCGAAGTATCCACAGATATAAATCCACCAGCATGTTGAATCCTATCAAAAGCAGTTCTATCAACAACTAGATCTTTGATAACAGGAAATCCTGCAGATCTCCAAGGTTCAATTACAATTGTATCTCCATCGTTAAACATCCTCATGTGCAATTGACAAGTGGTAATACCTCTGTCTGGTCCATGTGCACGACCATTGATATATAGGGAACACATTCCGCAGATTCCTTCGCGGCAATCATGATCAAAAGCTACGGGTTCTTTATCTTGCTCTACCAATTGTTCATTAAGCATATCTAGCATCTCTAAAAATGAACTTTCTGTAGATACTCCTTCTAGTTTATATTCTTCGAAACTACCTTTTTGGTCTTTTTTTGCTTGTCTCCAAACTTTTAATTTCAGATTTAATAATTTTCCTGCCATTTTATATTTTATTTTACAGGTTATTTTTATTTATAATTTCTTGCTGCTATTTTTATGTATTTGTAATTCAAGTCCTCTTTATGAAGAATCTCTTTATTTATATCTTCTCCATTATACTCCCAAGCAGCAACATAGGAATAGTTTTCGTCGTCGCGTAAAGTTTCACCCTCTTCCGTTTGGTATTCAGTTCTAAAATGTCCTCCACAAGATTCATTTCTATTTAAAGCATCCAGAGCCATTAATTGTCCCAATTCTAAGAAATCTGCAACTCTACCCGCCTTTTCTAATTCCATGTTTATGGTATCTTGAGAACCTGGAACTTTAACATCTTTCCAAAATTCTTTTCTTATTTCTTCAATCTCTTGAATTGCTTCTTTTAAACCTTCTGCATTTCTTGCCATTCCAACTTTATTCCACATCACTTTACCTAGTTTTTTATGAAAATAATCCACGGATTTTGTTCCTGGATTGTTTAAGAAATGGTTTAAGGTATTTTTAACTTCATTTTCAGCTTGCTCAAATTCTGGTAAATCGGTGGAAATTGAACCCGTTCTAATCTCATCTGCCAAATAATCAGCGATAGTGTAAGGAAGTACAAAGTACCCATCAGCCAAACCTTGCATTAATGCAGAGGCTCCTAGTCGATTTGCTCCATGATCAGAAAAGTTAGCTTCTCCAGTAACAAAGCAACCTGGGATGCTACTCATTAAATTATAGTCTACCCATATTCCTCCCATAGTATAGTGTACTGCTGGGTATATTTTCATTGGAGTTTCATAAGGGTTATCACCAGTAATTTTTTCGTACATGGTGAATAGATTACCATATTTGGCTTCAACCACTTTTTTACCTAATTTTATTATTTCCTCTTGGGAAGGATTATGCATGTCAAGCTCATTGGCTTTTTCTTTTCCATATTTAACAAAAGAAGCAGAAAAATCAAGAAAAACTCCCTCGCCTGTGGCATTATTTTCAATTCCAAATCCTGCATCACATCTTTCTTTAGCCGCTCTTGAAGCTACGTCTCTTGGTACTAAATTTCCAAATGCAGGATATCTTCTTTCAAGATAATAATCACGATCGTCTTCGGCTATTTCGGTAGCTTTTAATTTACCTGCGCGTATAGCTTCTGCATCTTCTTTCTTCTTAGGTACCCAAATACGTCCATCGTTTCTTAAAGATTCTGACATAAGGGTTAATTTAGATTGTTGTTCTCCATGTACAGGAATACAGGTAGGGTGTATTTGCGTAAAACAAGGATTGGCAAATGCAGCGCCTTTTTTATGTATTTTCCATACGGAGGTTGCATTAGAACCCATGGCATTTGTAGATAAGAAAAATACATTTCCATATCCTCCAGAGGCAATAACTACTGCATGGGCAGAATGCCTTTCAATTTCACCTGTAATTAAGTTTCTAGATATTATGCCTCTAGCTTTTCCATCTACAACAACTAGATCTAGCATTTCATGCCTATTGTACATTTGCAATCTACCTTTTCCGATTTGTCGATTCATGGCAGAATAAGCTCCTAACAGTAGTTGTTGACCTGTTTGTCCTGCTGCATAAAAAGTTCTTTGAACTTGGGTTCCACCAAAGGATCTATTGTCTAGTAATCCACCATATTCTCTGGCAAAAGGAACTCCTTGTGCGACACATTGATCAATAATGGCATTGGAAACTTCAGCCAATCGATAAACATTGGCCTCTCTTGCACGGTAATCTCCTCCTTTTATTGTATCATAGAATAATCTATAGATGCTATCTCCATCATTTTTATAATTTTTAGCGGCATTAATTCCTCCTTGTGCCGCAATAGAGTGTGCACGTCTCGGTGAATCTTGATAACAAAATGCTTTAACGTTGTATCCCATCTCTGCGAGTGAAGCAGCAGCAGATCCACCGGCTAATCCAGTTCCTACAATAATGACATCTATTTTTCCTCTATTGTTAGGTGCGACTAAACGCATGTGGTCTTTATGGTTTTTCCATTTTTCGTGGATATCTCCTTCGGGTATTTTTGAATCTAGTTTGATACTCATGATTTGGTTGATTCTTAAAATTATTAAATTAATCCGTTGCCTTTAAGACAGAAATATATTGCAATAGAAGCAAATCCAACGGATATAAGTATAAAGTAAATTTTTCCTAATGCTTTTATTAACGGCGTGTAAATTCTATGATTAAATCCTACGGATTGAAATGATGATGCAAAGCCATGACTGAGATGAGTTCCTAAGAAAATAAATGCAATTACATATATAAACGTATATCCGTAACTTTTAAATAAGGAAGTAACTAAGAGATAATCGTCAGGCACTTCGGAAAATTTAATAGGTATAAAGTAATTCCATAAGTGTAAAAGTAAAAATACTAAAATTAAAAGTCCTGTGTAAATCATAGTTCTAGAGTTAAAAGGAGTATTAGCAGCGTAATGATTCACGGCATATCTCTCTTTCCCTCTTGCTTTTTGATTTTTATGAGTTAATACAACACCTAAAAGAATGTGATAAATAAAACCTAAGGCTAATACGTATTGCATAACTTGTATTAGCGGATTGGTAGCCATAAAATGCGAGGCTTGGTTAAATATTACTTCTTGTTTAGGTAGTAGCTCTCCGGCACAGTCTGTATTACCGGCAAATAAGGTAAGGTTAATTCCTAAATGTACAAGTAAGAATATCATCAGGAAGAATCCCGTGAGTGCCATCATAAACTTTCTTCCTATAGAGGAAGAGAAAAATCTAGTCATAATACTTTATTGTTTTAAAAGTTCCTATGACAACAAATCTAATTAATATAATAGGTAAGTTTTATGACAAATCTCAGATATATATACTTTAGAATACATCTAAATAAATATTTTGTTGAATTTTTTAATTAAAAATAGAAAATCCATCATTTTAATGATATAAAATGATGGATTTAATAAAAAATTGTTAATCTTATTCTAATTGGAATGTAATGGATTGAGTATAATAGGAGTTTACAGGTTCTCCATTAATCTCTCCGGGGCTCCAAAGACCACTAGATTTTTTTAACACTCGCATAGCTTCTTCTTCCAAACCATTGCCCAATCTTTTGCTAATAATTTTTAAATCGGAAATATTTCCCTTTTTATCAACAACAAATTGAACCATAACAGTTCCTTGGGTTTCATTAAATTCAGCTTTAGAAGGGTATACTAATATTTTTCTAAGAAAGCTACCCCAATCGCCTCCATTAAATTTTGCTTTTTTCTGAGGATTTTTAACAATTGAGTTAGGGTCTCCCTTTACATTATTGGCATTTGAAGGGCCATCATTTTTTTCTCCAGATCTATTGGTATCATCAGCTTTTGTTTTTTTTCCCTCTTTATCTTCTTCTCCAATGTTTTTTCCTACCAATTCACTTTGCTTAGGAGTGGTTTGTTCTTCTTTTGAATTGTCAACTTTTGTCTCAAAATATTTTTTTTGTGCAACTTCGTCTTGTTTGGGTGTTTTTTCTACAGTTGAACGTTCCGAACCTTTGTTATTATCTTCAATCGTGTAAATTTTTTCTTCTGGTACTTTTTCAGGAATTTCTTCTGGTACTTTTTCTGGAGTAGGAGGTAAAACCGCAACAATTTCCTCCTTATATTTTACAGGGGGAGGTGTATAATCTTTTACTTTTAGATAAATAAATATTGGTAAAATTAAGGTTAAAAAAAACAGCAAACCAATGATAAAAGCAATGGTTAAATATTTTTTTCCAGACTTTCTTAGTTCATAAGCCCCGTACTCTTTATTTTTATTTTCAAAGATAATATCATCTAAAGATTTCTTCTTATGATTATCTGTCATTCTAATACCTTTAAGGGTTAGTTATTTTGTTTTTGCTTATACACATCTGTTTCTTGCTTCGTTATTTTACCTACAGAAAATCTTTCGCTATTGGTAATTTGCATTTCATCTAATAAATCCACTAAATTTTTATAATTTGAATCGTTGGTAGGTTTAATTATAACTGTAAATTTATCTTGATCTGCATTTTTTGCAGCATTTAATATGACGGTTCGAATTCCATTTTTAGAATAATCTGTTTCTATTAAATTGGAGGGGGTTAAACTAGCTAATTCCTGTTGATGGTAATATATTTTATTGTCTTTACCAAGAATAATGGTTAGAGAATTTTTATTTTTAACTGTGGGTATATTGCTAGGATCAATTAATGCTTTGGATGGCATGTTTAATTGTAAAATGTTAGGTTTACTAAACGTGGTAGTAAACATAAAGAATGTGATTAATAAAAAACCTAAATCGCACATGGGTGCCATATCTATACGAAAAGTACTTTTCTTGGCACGTGTTTTATTCTTATTTTTATTATTGTTGGTATCTACTCCTGCAGACATAATGTAATTTTTTTATTCTTTTTATTATTTGCCGGCATTATAAACTGTAATTAATTTAAATTTATTAAGGTTTCTGTCTTGCAACCGATCCAATAAATTCTTAATTCTTTCGTACTTTACATTTTGATCTCCTTTAATCTTTAATTCTAAGGAATCATTATTTTGTTCGGCAAGTTTTCTTGCTTCAAAGACCCATTCTACTATTTGGGGCCTTAAACTATCTGAAGGTATTCCAGGGATTCCACCTGATTTTTCTAGTTTTTCTCTTTGTGATTCGGTAAAACTTAAATATTGTTTTAGTTGTTGAATAGGTACACCAAATTCAGAAATCTTTTTAAATTCATTTTGTTCTTTTGCGTTAAATGAAATATTATATTTTTCACCCATGGCATTCAATAAAGGAACCCGATATTTTTCTTCTTCCATAGAGAAATAATATTTACCGTTTTCGGGAATTGAAATTTTCATTGTTCCGACATCTTTCATTTCTTTACTTGAGATTGAAGAGGGTGTATCAATATTTAAAATGTCTGGAGGTCTAAACTCAGTGGTTAAAATAAAGAAAGTTAATAACAGCCATGCCAAATCACTCATGGGAGTCATATCTATATGTATTCCTTGTCTTTGGGGTTTTACTCTTGCCATTCTATTTTTTTTATGCGTGAGTTAACATTAATTTTAAATTAAAAAATAGCTAAGAATTAATGTTTGGAGTTGAAAGACTTTTGAATAATAAATCCTATTTCTTCAATTTTAAATATTAAGTTATCAATTTTAGAGGTAAAATAATTATATGCAATAATTGCCAGTGCAGAGGCCCCAATCCCTAAAGCAGTATTAATTAAAGCTTCTGCTATACCTTTTGATAATGCTGCTGCGTCTGGTGAACCTCCTCCGTCTCCTAATGCAAAGAAGGATCTAATCATCCCCATTACTGTACCCATTAAAGCAACAAGAGTTGCTACAGAGGCTATAGTAGATAAAATATTCATATTTTTTTCTAGTGATGGCATCTCAAGAGTAACCGCTTCTTCAATCGTTTGATTTAATGAATTTAGTTTTTGCTCTTTATTGAGTGTTTGATCTATGCCAAGATTTTTATAGTTAAGTAAACATTCCTTAACCACATTTCCAACGGAACCTTTTTGTTGGTCACAAAGTTCAATGGCATAATTAATTTCATTTTTTTCTAGAGCGGTTTTTATTTCTGTCATAAATTGAGAAATACTTTTAGTACCTGCCGCTTTAGATAGAATAAAAAATCTTTCAATTGAAAAAACAATAACCATAAGAGCAAAGGTCATAAGAATAGGTACGATTACCCCTCCCTGATGAATAATTCCCATTACATTTCTTGGGTCTCCTTCACTAGCACTTAAACCATTTTTTATATCTGCTTCAGACAAGGGAACAAAATTACTATCAGCCCCGAGTATGAAGACATAGGTTAAGACTGAAATAATTAACAACAATAAAATGGTTAGTAGAGGATTTAAACCTGTATTATTTGTTTTTTTTGGTTGATTTAATTGATTATTTTCCATTTGAGTGAAACTTAAATTCTATTTTAGTTTATTTATATTAAAACGATATTTATTTTATTTATTGTATTTATTTAGAAAGATTCTAAAAAACATGCAAATATCAAGATTTATGCCTTGGTATGCAACTATATTCTTACAGTATTAGGTACTAATGAGGAATAATCTCCTTTATACCTCATAATTTCTCTTACTATACTTGAGCTTATAAATGATTTTCCCGAAGAAGTAAGAAAGAAAACTGTTTCAATACTTTTTTTAGCTAAAGTTCTATTTGTATGTGTAATTGCCTTTTCAAATTCAAAATCAGCAGGATTTCTCAATCCTCTTATAATGTAAGGTGCATTTTTTTTTATGCAAAAATCTACAGTTAAACAATCAAAATGATCAACTTCTATATTTGAAAAGGTTTTAACAGTTTCAATAATCCATTCCATTCTTTTTTGCAAAGAAAACATGTAGTTTTTGTTAGAGTTGTTACCAATAGCTACTATAATTTTATCGAATAATGGAGCCGCTCTTTCAATGATATCCAAATGTCCTAAGGTTATAGGATCAAACGAACCTGGGAACACAGCAATTTTTTCCATATTTAATTATTTTTTTGAATTTTCAATTGCTTGATTAATTTCATTATCAAGTAATTCTGAAAAATTGTATCCCGCGTAGCGAACTTGTTGTGGAAATATGCTTGCAGGTGAACATCCTGGATTGGTATTTATTTCTAAAAAATAAGGAGTATTATTCATAATTATAAAATCAAGCCTTGAAAACCCATTCATATTTAAACATTTATAGATATGCTTTGCAGCATCTCGTATATTTTTTTCTTCAACAGATGTAAGATTAGCAGGAGTGATTTCTTCAGAAGCACCTAGATATTTGGCTTCATAATCAAAAAAATCATTATCAGTTTTAATTTCTGTAGTTCCCACTACTACAATTTTACCTTTATATTTCATAACACCTACACTTACTTCTTTACCATCAAGAAAGCTTTCAATTAAAATAGAATGATCTTCTTTAAAAGCATCTTCAATAGCCTTGGGTAGTTCTTCTATGGCTTTAACCTTAGATACACCTAGGCTTGACCCGGATTGATTGGGTTTTACAAAGCAAGGAAGCCCTATATTCGTAATTATGTCATGACTGTTTATTTCATCTCCTTTATTGAGATAAAAAGATTTAGCCATAGCAACACCATATTTGCTTAAAACGGCTAAAGTGTCTTTTTTATTAAACGTAAGAGCTGAATTGTAAAAATAACAACCGGTGTATGGGATATTCAATAATTTCCAATACGCTTGAAGTATACCATCCTCACCAGGGGTACCATGTATTGTGTTGACTAAAACATCAAAGTTGATTTTTTTATCGTTTAATATAAAACTAAAATCCTCTTTATTAATAGGGTATTTTATATCATCTATAAACACATTCCAACCGTTATTTAAAATATGAATATTGAAAACATTTTTATATTTATTTTGATCAATTTGTGAATAAATATATTCACCACTTTTTAAAGATACAATGCTTTCTCCGGAGTATCCTCCCATGACAATTCCTATGGTTAACATATTTTAATAATAATAAATTTTAATTTTTTATTAATTAATAGCGTACTTTTTTTCTACAAGTACAATAACAAAAATAACATATTTAATATTACTAAAACTAAATAATCTTTATTATTTATATATTTGCTTTGTAAAAAACATATATGAAATTTTTAAAACTCGTAGCTTCTTGGCAATTTTGGGTTAGCGTAGTTTTAGCTATAGCTTTAGTATTTGGATTGATTAAAGGAACTTTTTTATGGTTAGATAAGTATACCAATCATGAAATACAAATTGAAGTTCCAGATTTAAGCTCTTTAAATTTAGATGAAGCTATTCAAAAGTTACAAAATAGTGAATTAGAGTTTGAACTTGATACCACTAAATACGATCCTAAATTTAAGCCTTACCAGATTTTAGATGTTTATCCCTTAGCAGGAACTAATGTAAAAAGAGGTAGGAGAATTTTTATAAGAGCAAATGCAAAAACATGGAAACCTGTGGTTGTACCCAATATAATTGGTAAATATAAATATTTAGCTTTTAATCAGTTGGATTTAGTGGGCTTAAAAGTTATCGATACTTTGTACGAGCCAAGTTTAGCGACAAATACTGTTATAAGATTACTATATAAAGGAAAAGAGGTTCAGCCTGGGGTTAATTTACCAAGATTTTCTCCATTAACTATTGTTTTAGCCAAAGGTTTAGCCAAGAATGTCTCAGTTCCTAACTTTTTAGGTTTAGATGAAGAGACGGCGAAGAGAATGATAACAGAAAAAATGTTTTCAGTAGGTACTATAACCTACGATGATCCTGATAATAAAGAAAATACACGAGTATATTATCAAGTTCCATCACCATCAGCCAATTACGATCAAGGTCAATCAATAGATATCTATCTAAGTTCTAAACCATTGGAAGAATTAAGAACCAAAATTAGAGATTTAGATGCAACATTTAATCCAAATTCTAGTGCTGGTTATTTAGGTGAAACATATGAGGATGAAAAAGTTTATAGGCCAGATAGCAATGATGATGATATAATATCATCATCGAATTCAATCAATGCAGGTTCTACAAATATACCTTCCAACACAAACATAGATAAATCATCGCAAATACAAGAAAATTCTCCCTCTGTGTCTGAACAAGTGAAAGAAAATCAGAAACAATTAAAGCCTACTGTAGATAAGGATCAAAAAAGAAAAGTAAACAGAATAATTGTTGAATAATATTTATGAAGGTAATTGAGGATAATTCTCAAATTAACGAAAGTGATGGGGATGAAATGTACGAACATTTTAAGATTGTTGTTGATAAAGGACAAAGTTCCATTCGTATTGATAAATATCTGGTTAATTTAATTGAAAACTCTACTAGAAATAAATTACAACAGGCAGCTATCGCGGGGAATATTTTAGTAAACGGTAAGCCTGTAAAATCAAATTATAAAGTAAAACCCAACGATTCGGTATCTATAGTATTAGCACATCCCCCTAGAGATACTACTATAGTACCACAAAACATACCCATAGATATTGTTTTTGAAGATGAGGATGTGTTGGTTGTTAATAAAGCGCCAGGTATGGTAGTACATCCTGGTTTTGGCAATTTTGAAGGCACATTGGTCAATGCACTAGCGTATCATTTTCAACAGTTGCCTTTTTTTCAAACGGATTTAGATAAGCGTCCGGGTTTAGTACATAGAATTGACAAAGATACTTCGGGACTTTTGGTTATAGCTAAAAATGAATATTCAATGAATCATTTAGCTAAACAATTCTTTAATAAAACAACCAAAAGGATTTATAATGCTCTTGTTTGGGGGAATATTGAAGAGGAGGAGGGAACTATCGTGGGTCATATTGGGAGGTCACTAAAAGATCGTATGCAAATGACTGTATTTGAAGATGGAGCCTATGGCAAACATGCGGTAACACACTATAAAGTACTGGAAAGATTTAGATACATAACTTTAATAGAATGTAGATTGGAGACAGGAAGAACTCATCAAATTAGAGCTCATATGAAATACAAGGGGCATACTTTATTTAATGATGAGAGATATGGAGGAAATCAAATCCTTAAAGGCACCACCTTCACTAAATATAAGCAATTTGTAGAAAACTGCTTTTCAATTCTTCCAAGACAAGCTTTGCATGCAAAAACCTTAGGTTTTATACATCCTCAAACTAAAAAAGAAATGTTTTTTGAAATAGAATTACCAGAAGATATGCAGCAGGTAATTCAAAAGTGGCGGATTTATATCAATGCAGTTCAGGAAATTGATTAACTATAATTTAAACAAATATTTTTTTCATTAGCAGAAAGAGAATAATGATTTGTCCAATTCTTTAAAAAAACGTACATTTGCAACTTTAAAAATAAAAAATATATGAATCATTACGAAACTGTTTTCATATTAACTCCCGTTCTATCGGATTCTCAGGTAGAGGAAGCAGTTAAATCATTTGAGAAATTACTCAAAGAAAACAATGCAACCATTGTAAATCAAGAAAATTGGGGATTAAAAAAACTCGCTTATTCCATCCAATTAAAAAGAAATGGATTCTATCATTTAATTGAATTCCAAGCGCCAGGAGAAATTGTTAATGCTTTAGAGCTAGCTTTTAAAAGAGATGAAAGAGTATTAAGATTCTTAACCGTTAAACTAGATAAACACGGAGTTGAATGGGCAAGAAAAAGAGAAGAAAAAGTTAAATCTTTAAAAAAATAAGACATGGCAATAGACGATTTAGCAAAACAAGCGGCAGGCGGTAACACAAGTGAAGTAAAATTCCTTAGCCAACTAGATATAGATACAAAAGTTGAAAAAAAATATTGCCGTTTTAAAAAATACGGTATTAAATATGTTGATTATAAAGATCCAGATTTTTTATTGAAATTTGTGAATGAACAAGGGAAAATTCTTCCAAGAAGATTAACCGGAACTTCTTTAAAATTTCAAAGAAAAGTTTCTCAAGCGATTAAAAGGGCGAGACATTTAGCATTATTGCCATATGTAGGAGATCAATTAAAACCATAATCAATTTTATAAAGAAATCATGGAAGTTATTCTTAAACAAGACGTAGAAAATTTAGGATTAGAGTTTGATGTGGTTAATGTTAAGCCAGGTTATGCTCGTAATTTTTTAATACCTAGAGGTTGGGCTCTTTTAGCTACCCCTAAAAACAAAGCTACCTTAGAAGCTACTCTTAAAGAAAGAGAAGCAGAAGAAGCAGCCTTAATAAAATCAGCCAATGATATAGTTAATAAATTAAAATCAGCAACTGTTTCTATTCTAGCAAAAGTTGGGTCAGGAGACCGTTTATTTGGCTCTATAAACAATCAAGATTTAGCAGAAGCTTTAGCAAAAGCAGGTGTGCATATTGAAAAGAAATATATAAAAATTCCTGGGAATACTATTAAAAGACTGGGGAAATATACAGCAAAAATACGCTTACACAGAACTGTAGAGTATGATTATACGTTTGAAGTAGTTTCAGACGGTGTATCTGCTGAATAGGATATATTGAATTAATAATTACTTATATTTAAAATCGATAACTTTATAGTTATCGATTTTTTTTATATATATTTAAACCTGTTTAAATTGAATAAAATGAGAATTTTAGACGCAATTAATGTATTAAGGAATTTAGCCCCTGAAGAATATGCTGAAGATTTTGATAATGTAGGAGTTATTACAGGTGATGTTTCTAATAAAATATCTGGAATATTAATTACTTTAGATTGTTTAGAATCAGTAGTAGATGAGGCAATTGCAAATCAATATAATTTAATAGTTACTTTTCATCCAATTATTTTTTCAGGATTAAAATCAATTACTGGAAAAAATTATGTGGAAAGAGCTGTAATTAAAGCTATTAAAAATAATATAGTTATTTATGCCATACACACCAATTTAGATATTGCTAAAGAAGGAGTTAATTTTGAAATTTGCAACCGTTTGCAAATAAAAAATTCAAAACCTTTAATTGCAAAAAAGAATGTGATTAAAAAATTACAAACTTATGTACCTCTGGAAAGTCTTAATAAAGTTCAGAAAGCATTATTTGATGGTGGAGCTGGAGAAATTGGTAAATATAAAAAATGTAGTTTTAAGTTAGAAGGAAAAGGATCTTTTTTGCCTGGTGAAGGTGCAAATCCTTTTTTAGGAATAAAAAAGGAATTTAATGAAGTTAAGGAAATTATGTTAAGTGTAATTTTTCAAGATTATAAAGAAATAAATGTTTTAAAAGCTCTAAGACAATCGCATCCTTACGAAGAAATCTCTTACGAAATTTATACTTTAGACAATGAAAATCAAGAGATAGGAATGGGGAGAGTGGGTGAATTAGATCAAGAAGTATCCGAAAAAGATTTTTTAAAATTTTTGAAAACTTCGTTACCTACTCTATGTATCAGACATTCAGAATTTAGAAATAAACCAGTAAAAAAGATTGCTGTTCTAGGTGGTTCTGGAAGTTTTGCTATACAAAAGGCGATTCAATCGTGTGCAGATGTATTTATAACTGCTGATTTAAAATATCATGATTTCTTTAAGGCTGAAGGTAAAATAATTTTGACAGATATAGGGCATTATGAAAGTGAACAATTTACTACGAAATTGATATTTAGATATTTAAATGAAAATCTAAATGATTTAAGAATACGTATTTCAAAAGTTAAAACTAATCCTGTGAGATATTTTATGTAATGTATAAGTGAAGCTAAGGAAATATAATTTTAAAATTTTTCCTGTACAAATATTATGCCTAAATTTTGACTTAAATAATAAAAAGTGTAAATTTGAAATGTTATTGAACAAAAAATAAATCTACTAAATAACTTAATTATTAAATGTTAAAACAAGATTTAAAACTAAAGCAACTATTAAAATTATCGCCTCAGCAGATTCAATTAATGAAACTGGTTCAACTGCCTACATTGGCTTTTGAAGAAGCTGTTAAGCAAGAGTTAGAAGAAAATCCAGCACTAGAAGATATTTCTAATGAAGATTATTACGATGCTTCTGAATCTTTAGAAGCTTCCAATGATTACGATGAATCATCAGATAATGAAATTATAGATGCTCCAGATATAAATATAGATGAATATTTGAGTGATGATGAAATTCCAAGCTATAGAACACAATCCAATAACTACAGTGATGAAGAGGATGAAACAGAGATGCCTTACGCTCAATATATTTCATTTCAAGAGCATTTAATTTCACAATTGCATACTTTTCGTTTAAATGAAGAAGAAATTGAGATTACTGATTTTATAGTTGGTAATTTACATGACGATGGTTATTTAAGAAGAGATCTATCCGCGATAGTTGATGATTTAGCCTTTACTCAAGGCATATACACAGATGAAGAGACGGTTGAAAAACTATTAGTAAATTACATTCAAAAATTAGATCCTACTGGAGTTGGAGCCAGAGATTTGCAAGAATGTCTTCTTTTGCAATTAAAAGCTAAAAACCAAACAGAATTTACGGAGCTAGCTTATAAAATAATAGATGAAGCCTTTGATGCATTTACCAAAAAGCATTATAGTAAATTACAGCAAAAATTTTCTATTACGGACGATGAATTAAAAGAAGCTATTAATGAAATAGAGAAGTTAAATCCTAAACCGGGAAAATCTTTTACCAATAATTCAAAAAATACTGAACAAATTATACCAGATTTTACTATTCGAATAGTAGATGGAAAACTTGAATTGTTATTAAACGGTAGAAATGCTCCTGAATTAAAAGTTTCAAGAGAATATTCAGAGATGCTTGATACCTATAAAAATACCGAAAAAAAATCTAGAGAGCAAAAAGATGCTGTGATGTTTGTTAAGCAAAAATTAGATTCGGCCAAATGGTTCATTGATGCAGTTAAGCAACGCCAACAAACCTTATATATCACCATGAAATCAATTATGGACTATCAGAAAAATTATTTTCTTTCTGGTGATGAAGAGCAAATTAAGCCTATGATTTTAAAAGATATTTCTGAAATAACTGGTTTAGATATTTCAACGATATCAAGAGTAGCCAATAGTAAATATGTAAATACACCATACGGAACTTTACTTATTAAAGATTTATTTTCAGAAAGTTTAACCAATTCAGAGGGGGATGAAGTTTCAACCAGAGAAATTAAAACTATATTACAAGATGTAATTAATAACGAAGATCCAAAAAAACCTTTAACTGACGATAATTTAATGAAAATTTTAAATGAAAAAGGTTATAATATTGCAAGAAGAACCATAGCAAAATATAGAGATCAATTAAATATACCAGTTGCTAGGTTAAGAAAGAAAATTTAATTTTTTTAAATTTAATAAATGAAAGCATATTTAGATTTATTACAACATATTTTAGATAATGGTGTAGAGAAAGATGATCGAACGGGTACAGGAACCATCAGTACATTTGGTTATCAAATGCGTATAGATTTACAAAAAGGCTTCCCTTTATTAACCACAAAGAAATTACATTTGCGCTCAATTATATATGAACTTCTATGGTTTTTAAAAGGAGACACCAATATAAAATATTTATCAGATAATAAAGTTAAAATTTGGGATGAATGGGCAGATGAAAATGGAGATTTAGGTCCTGTATACGGACATCAATGGAGAAGTTGGGGAACCTTGAATGGTAAACCAATTGATCAAATCTCAGAAGTTATTGATCAAATAAAAAATAATCCAGATTCTCGGAGAATGATAGTCTCTGCTTGGAATGTTGCTGATCTTCCGTCGATGGCACTAGCTCCTTGTCATGCACTATTTCAATTTTATGTATCTAAAGGAAAACTTTCTTTACAGCTGTATCAGCGAAGTGCGGATGTCTTTTTAGGTGTACCCTTTAATATAGCTTCATATGCATTGCTGTTACACATGATGGCACAAGTTTGCAAATTAGATGTAGGGGAATTTATTCATACCTTTGGAGATGTTCACATTTATAAAAACCATATTGAACAAGTTCAATTACAACTACGTAGACAACCATTTATTTTACCTAAATTACTATTAAATCCTAAGATTAATAATATTTTTGATTTTAAGTTTGAGGATTTTGCAATTGAAAATTATGAGGCTCATCCACATATAAAAGGAGAAGTAGCTATATAGATTAATGTAGTTATATAATCTGATCATAAGGGATATGATCAACCTTTATTCCTGCCTGTTCTAGGAAATCAATGCCAGAAGTATCAGAATAATTGTCAATGTATACCACCCGTATTATGCCTGCTTGATAAATAAGTTTGCTACATTCTTTACAGGGGGACAAGGTAACATATAATGTAGCACCTTGACAGGATTGAGTTGAAGCTGCAACTTTTAATATAGCATTCGCTTCAGCGTGTAATACATACCACTTAGTATATCCATTTTCATCTTCACAACAATTTTCAAAACCTGTAGGAGTACCATTATATCCGTCTGAAATAATCATGCGATCTTTAACAATAAGCGATCCAACCTGTTTTCTTTTACAATAAGATAATTTTCCCCATTCCAGTGCCATCCGTAGATAGGCTATGTCGTATTTATTTTTCATGAGTTAAATTTAAATAAATATACTTAATTAAATTTTAGATCTATTAATTATAGAATCATAAATATTTTTGCGATGAGTATTCATAAGAGTATAATAAATAAATTAAAATAATGACTTATATGCGAAAATTTATTATGATTTTTGAGTGTTTTTTGAAAATGTATATAAAATTTTAAACATGCTAAAAATATTAAAACAAAATAAACTACATTTGAAGAAATCTTAACCATTGATGGTTTAAGATTTTAATTTAATTTTATTCCATGGTTACTATTATTGGTATTTGCTTATTTGCAATATTTAGTATTATTCTTTTTATATTTTTAAACAGTAAAAAGTAATATATAAAAAATCACCTTTTGTTTTTAAAAGGTGATTTTTTTAATTAAAATTCTGCATTGTTTGGTGTTCGAGGAAAGGGGATCACGTCCCTAATATTTCCCATACCTGTTACAAACAATACTAAACGTTCTAAACCTAATCCAAAACCTGAGTGAGGTACAGTTCCGTATTTACGGGTATCTAGATACCACCAAAGTTCTTTTTCATCAATATTAAAATCTTCAATTTTATTTTTTAATATATCTAACCTTTCTTCTCTCTGAGATCCTCCTATGATTTCTCCTATACCAGGGAACAATACATCCATTGCTCTAACCGTTTTTCCGTCTTCATTTAATCTCATATAAAAAGCCTTAATTTTTGCAGGATAATCATACAAAATCACAGGAGATTTAAAGTGCTTTTCAACTAAATATCTTTCGTGTTCAGATTGAAGATCAGCCCCCCATTTTTCAATTGGATATTTAAATTTTCCTTTTTGATTGGGTTTAGACTTTTTTAGAATTTCAATAGCCTTAGAATAACTCAGTTTAACAAAACTATTATTTAATACAAAATCTAATTTTTCAAGTAAATTGTGTTCAGTTTTTTCTTCTTTAGGCTTTTGCTTTTGTTCATCCTCAAATCTTTGATTCAAAAAAACTAGATCATCTTTACAGTGATCTATGGCATATTTAATACAATATTTTAAAAAATCCTCGGCCAACCACATAGTTTTATCTAAATCATAAAAGGCAATCTCAGGTTCCACCATCCAGAATTCAGCTAAATGTCTGGTAGTATTAGAATTTTCAGCTCTAAAAGTAGGACCGAAAGTATAGATTTTACCTAATCCCATGGCTGCAGCCTCTCCTTCTAATTGTCCTGAAACAGTTAAGCTCGTTTTTTTTGAGAAAAAATCTTTAGTAAAATCAATATCTCCGTTATCATTTTTTGGTATGTTATTAAGATTAAAATTGGTAACGGTAAACATTTCCCCAGCACCTTCTGCATCTGAGCCAGTGATTATAGGAGTATTAATATAACAAAAATTATTCTCATTGAAATACTTATGGATAGCAAAGCTTAAAGCGTTTCTAACCCTCATGATTGCAGAAAAGGTATTAGTTCTAAATCTTAAATGTGCCTGCTCTCTTAATTTTTCTAGTGAATGTTTTTTAGGTTGTAAAATGGTTTCTTGTACATCATCGGGATTTGCATATCCGTAAATTTCAATTTCTTCGGCAATAACCTCTATTTCTTGCCCAGTACCTTTACTCTCTGCTACTACACCGTTTACCTTAATTGAGGTAGCGTTTGTTAGTTGTTTTAACAAATCAGTATTAAAATTATTATAATCAAGAACAATCTGTAAATTTTTTTGTCCAGAACCATCATTTAGAGCTATAAACTGATTGGATCTAAAAGATTTAATCCAGCCCTGTACAGTAACTTTCTCATTTAAACATTGGGTTCCTTTTTTTAATAATTCTTTAATACTGTATAAATTCATTTATGTTTTAATTTTATAAAACAAAGATAATTAAAATTTCATTTTTCAATTGAATATTGTTTTAGGTATAATAATTCAATATAACTGTATGAAAAAAATCTAATCGATTTAGTAACGTAATGACTTTATTAGCATATAAGTGTAATTTTTATATAATTTTTCTTCAAAAACATATTATTCTTTATATTTGCTACTAGAGGAATATTAGTATAATAATAGATTTGAAAAAAATTACAACCAACCAACCTATAAATACAACTTCATATTTTTTATTTGAAGAAAATAAAGTTTCTTACTTAGTAAAATCAGATCAAAATTTTTCTGATAAGAAGATATTTTACCTGGATCATTGTAAGTATATTGATAAAAATTTTTTTAATGATAAACTAAAGAATTTTAATTTTTTTCAAGCTTCTTACAATTTTATTGATGTATCAATTGTTAATAATACATTTACTTTAATCCCTCTTGAACATTTTGATGAAGATACAGCTGAAATATTTCTAAATAAAACAGTGACTTTCAATATTAATATGGGGGTTAGATATAATTTTTTGCCAGAATATGGTTTAGCCATAGTTTTTTATTATCCAGAAGATATTGATAATCTTTTAATTGAAAGTGTTGATAAAATAAGGGTGACACATACAGGGTTTAAATTTTTATCTAAAATTTTTAATTCTTTTAAAAATAACGAAGGAGTTTATATAAATATATACGATAAATGTTTTGAGGTGGCTGTTATTGAAAAGAAAGGTTTACTTATTTATAACGTATTTTCATATAATACTTTTAGTGATGTATTATATTATTTACAAGTAATCTCTGATACATCAAAAATTAATATTTTTAATAAGACATTATTTTGCTTTGGAGTTAAAAAAGATTGTGAAGAATATATAAGTGGTTTTGAAAAGCATTTTATTGATAGTTATAAAGGTTATGGAGATGAATTTATTAGAGATAACTTTACAATTTTAGATTTATGATAAGAATTATTTCAGGAGAGTTCAAAGGAAAAAGAATTCATGCTCCTAAAAGTTTTGATGTCAGACCTACCACGGATTTTGCTAAAGAGGCTCTTTTTAGTATACTTTCAAATCGATATAGCTTTTCAAATATTAATATTTTAGATCTTTTTGCGGGGATTGGATCAATTACACTCGAATTTGCATCTAGAGGATGTCAAAATATTACATCAATTGATAACAATGACAAACATATAAAATTTATTCAGGATACAGTTAATACTCTAAATATAAACGATAGAGTTCATCTTATCAAGCACGATGTTATTACATTCTTATCAAAGAAAAGTAATCAATCTTATGATTTAATATTTGCAGACCCTCCATTTAATACCGATGCCGAATTATATAATAAGATAATTAATCTAATTTTTCAAAATAAATTCCTTAAATCTCAAGGAGAATTCATCTTAGAGCATGAAAGTCGAAAAGATTTATCGGAATTACCTTTTTTTAGTGATTCTAGAAAATACGGTAATGTTCGGTTTTCCTTTTTTAATAATTCCAAAGTTTTATAAATAAGTATTTAATCTTAATAATAAATATATATACTCATTTTAAAAATTTTCATACTCTCTAACTTTTTAATTGGATATTAATTTGGCTTACATCAAAAATATAAATATTTATTTGTATTTTTTATATTATAATAGCGATTGATAAAAATATTTTTTATCAAATTTATTTAAATAAATATTATAGTATTATTTAAAGTTTGAACTAGTCTAATTAATATTATTAATTAAAGATAAATATAAATTTATTATTTATATAAATATATTTTTGAATTACATAAATATATAAACATCATATATAAATATTTTTTTATACTGTAATGTTATAATATAAAAAAAAATATTTACATTAGCTTGTTGTTTAATAAATGAATTTATATGGAAAAAATGAATTTATTTTTATTTATCGTTTTTATAAATATTTCAGTTGATGCTCAGGTTGGTATAAATCAAGACTCTCCTACTTCAACTTTAGACATTGTAGTTAATCCTAATAATGAGTACGCCTTAAAGGTGTATAATTCAAAAAAAGATTTAGTTTTTAATATTAATCGTGATGGGAATATTGGATTTGATGTAGAAAACTCTAATGTTCTATTGGGACTAAATCCTGATGATGGAGCCATTGGTATAGGTAATTCATATCTTACAGCTTCAGAGGCAGGCTCAGGAGCAATTAAATATAGTAAAACGGATCAACTTTTATATTATTCAGATGGTTTAACTTGGAGTTCAATATCATCTAAAGTTTTACCATTGTATACAGTTGCAAATCTTGAAAACTCAAATATTTTATTTCCTACAGATGTTAAAACACAGGTGACTGGGTTCACAATTATTTATGAAAATAATAATGCTTTTATAGATGGTATATTTACTGCACCTAGAGATGGAAGTTATATTTTTTCTTACAATCTGGGCTTTAATTTAACATCAGTGCTTGCAGGTTCATATATAGAAATGGAATTGTCAATTTTACCATTGTCTAATGATGCGGGAGTACCTAGAATGTTATTTTTAAAATCTAGAAAAACATATTATGTTACTGCTAATAATATGGAACCTTTTGCTGTAATAACCTCAACAGCTACTTTAAAAGCAGGTGAAAAAGTTATTCCATATGTTTATCATAATTTAGGGTCAACTATAAGCCTTAATCCAAGTGCGTGTAGCATATCAATCGTTGAAAATTAAAACTATCCAAATGTTTAAAAAATTATTTATTACTCACATTTTTATAATTTCTTCAATTTTAAATGCGCAAATTGGGGTTGGTATAAATACAAATAGTCCTGAAGCAACCTTACATATTAAGATGAAAGAAAATATAAATTATAGTAATGCGATTTCAGTTAGATCATTAGATCAATCTCTGAAATTTAATCTAGATGGTTTAGGATTATTAAAGTTTGGCGAAGAGAATTCACCCGTACCTGTTGATGTTAGAATAAATTCAAATTCATCTGTAATTAAAGTAGGTAATACGTCATTATCAGCAGAGGAAGCTCAAGCAGGAGCTTTAAGATATAAATTTGAATCTGAAATTTTTGAATGTTCTAATGGTGAACAATGGTTAGTACTTAACTATGATACTCCTCCTGATCATTTAATAGCAGTTAATAATTTTAAGAAAGTACTAATACCTAATAATGTATACACTAAATTAACTGGTTGGGAAGTTAAACACGAATCTAGAGTAGGGGATTTTATTAATGACACCTATACTGTTCCAGTTACAGGAATGTATATATTATCATTTTCTGTTTTTACTAATATGATACAACAACCCTCTAGCTCTTATTTTAAAGGAGAGTGGGTAAAAATAGAGGGAGGCGTTGAAACTCCTATAATTCAAGCTAAAAATAATTTCTTATCTAGTGGAGTTTATATGTTAGGGATTTCTTGCACTGGTACTGTTCGTCTAAATGAAGGAGATAAGATTCAAGCAAGAGTTATTCATAATTCTGGAGATGGTCGTTATTTAAGAGTGGATGTTAACAACAATGCTGTTGCTGAGAGAAATTTTAACTCTCTGTCAATTATAAGAGTTTTAGAATGATTAATTTTAATAAACTTATTATGAAAAATAATAGAATTTTTGCAACATTATTAATTTTGCTGTTTAATTTAAACCTTTTTTCACAAATTGCTATTAATAGTAATGACCCTACAGATTTTGAGTCCATACAATCTGCTTCTTTATCTGTATATTCAAAAAATCCTGAATATCCAATTTTAAAAATCTCTGATTTTTTAAATAATAATATTTTTATAATAAATGAAAATGGATATGTAGGGTTAGGAAAAAATGTTACTCCAAAAGTTCGTTTGGATTTAAGAGGTGATTCTGAAGGTACAATTGCCGTTGGAAATAGTAACCTTGATGCTGTTACTGCAGGTGCAGGTGCGATCAGGTATAATCCTTTAACATCCCTTATTGAATATTCAAACGGTTTAACTTGGATAACAATGAAAAAAGCACCGCCTAAAACAAATGTTTTGGCTGTAGCTAGACCAGCAGGATTTACTCTTATTGTTCCTAGTGATCAACCCATCAAAGGCTGGACAATGATTAGAGATATTACAAATAGTTTCAATCCAACTACTGGAGTTTTTACCGCGCCTGACAATGGCATATATGTTGTTACTGCAAGGCTACTTATAAAAACAATTAATACACCTACAAATGCTAGTTGTGAATTAAATATTTTCTATACGGATAATGGAGTAGCTCAAGGGGTTAAAAGTGTATATCCTATAATCGCTCCTACTAGCGGTATTGATATACCTGTTTTTAATAAAACATTTTTATATTTAAAAGCAGGTGATAAAGTTCATGTATCCTTTTATTCCTATTTGTTAAATTCTCCTTCAATATCAGAGAATGATCAGCTAAACTGTATAAATATTGTGAAAGTGTAATTAAAATTAATAAAAAAGACTTTAGAGCAATCTAAAGTTTTTTTTTAACCATTATGATTATTTTTTTTGGATCCTTCATAAATATCGTAATTGAAAAAACGGCATTCAAGTTTTCCATTGAATAATTTTATTTTTCTTGAAGGTCTCAAGCCTATTTTTTTATAAGCCTCTAAATCTGAAGTTATAAACCAAGCCAAAGTATTTTTATAGCTAGTTTTCAAGGTATTTCCTATACTTTGGTAAAAATTGTCTTGTTCAATATTTAAACGTTCGTTGTAAGGAGGGTTAAAAATCAATAAGGTAGGAAATAATTCTTTTTGAGTAGTAAAAAAATCTTTCTGATAAATTTCAATAAAATCAGTTAAGTCTGCGGATTTTACATTCTTTAAAGCAGTTTCAACAGCCTTTTTGTCAATATCGAAACCAACGATTTTACCATTAAAATCCTTAATTCTATTGAGTCGAGTTTCTTTTATTTTATTAAATAAATTAAGATCAAAATTTTTCCAATTTTCAAAACTAAACCTTTTTCTGTGTAATTGAGGAGGAATGTTTAAAGCGATCATAGCAGCTTCAATCAATAATGTTCCTGATCCACACATTGGGTCTAAAAAATTTCCTTTTCCTTCCCATCCTGCTAAATGCAACAATCCTGCGGCTAACACTTCATTGATAGGTGCTTCAAAGAATGTAGATCTATATCCCCGTTTGAATAATGCATCTCCACTGCTATCAAGGGATATCGTAATATCGTTGTTACTAATATGGAGATGAAATTTAATATCTGGGTGTTTGGCGTCTATATTAGGTCTTTTACCAAATTTGTTTCGAAATCTATCTACTATAGCATCTTTCATTTTCAGCATTATATACTGGGAATGCTTAAATTCTTCAGAATAAACTGTAGAATCAATAGCAAAGGTTTGAGAATTAAAAAAATAATTTTCCCAATTAAATTTACTTATATATTTTTCAAAGATAGTATCATTGTTAGCTTTAAATTTATAAATGGGAACTAAAATTTTTAAAGCACACCTTAAAGAATAATTTGCTTTGTATAGAAAACCAAGATCTCCCTGAAATTCAACAGCTCTATTTTTAATATGTACGTTAGTTGCTCCGAGTTGTCTTAATTCTTGTGCAAGAACTTCTTCTAAACCATAAAATGTTTTTGCTTGCATTACAAAAGAATTAATGTTTAAATCCATGACTTGAAATTTTCTATTCCAACAAAAGTAATAAAAGAATTTATTAGTAGCATCTACATTAATTTATAAAAATTTTGAACATAATATTAAAAGATGTTTTGATATAAATAAATTTTATAAATTCGTTAAATACTTAAAATTTATTTTAGAATGATTAATTTTTTTATAACATATATAATTAAATAATATAATTTTGAGATTTATAAATAATAAAATAGAAAAAAATAATCCAAAAATTTTATCAGCTTGGATATTTTATGATTGGGCAAACTCTGTTTATTCACTAGTGATTACATCCACTATCTTTCCCATTTATTATTCAATATTAACTACTGAAAGAAATACTAAAAATTACAACGAATATAGAAATGTTTGGTATGATACTCCTATTAGATCAATAATTCAAATATTCGGTCAAAAATATGAACCAGATGCTTTATTTAGCTATTCATTTACGATTTCATTTATTATGGTTGTTATTTCTACTTTTTTCTTATCATCTTTGGCAGATGTCACTGGTAATAAAAAGAATTTTTTAAAATTTTTTTGTTATTTAGGCGCCTTTTCCTGTATAGGTCTATTCTTTTTTATAGAAAAATCACAAATTTTATACGGTTTATTTTTAAATATTACTGCAAGCGTAGGCTTTTGGGGGAGCATGGTATTCTATAACTCCTATCTCCCAGATATTGCAACGGAAGATAGACAAGATCAAGTTTCAGCTAAGGGATATATGTTAGGATATTTAGGATCCATGTTATTATTGATTTTATGTTTATTTTTAATAGAAGTTGTTGCTCCAGAAGATGAAAAATTATTGTATATAAGAATTTGTTTTGCTTTGACTGGTATGTGGTGGTTAGGATTTGCCCAGTATACATTTAAATTCCTTCCCAAAAACCATAAACAAGAAGGAATAAGAAAAAAAACTGTGATAATTAATAGTTTTAAGACTTTTTATTTATTGTATAGGAGAATTATTAAAAATAAAAATCTATCATTTTTTCTTCTTAGTTTTTATTTTTATTCGGTAGGAGTTCAAACCATATTTTTAATAGCTGCCTTGTTTGGAACGAATGAGATTAATTTGGAAAGTTATAAATTAATAATTTCTATATTGCTTATCCAGCTCATAGCTATATTAGGTGCATACCTTTGCTCACAGTTCTCCAAAGTAATAGGTAATAAAGTTGTTCTAATCATTTGCATAAGTATATGGGTAGTTATATGTCTGGGAGGGTATTTACTTGACAAAACAGATCCTAATATAGAATATTACTATTATATAGCAGCAGCAATGGTTGGATTAGTAATGGGCGGGATACAATCATTATCTAGATCAACTTATAGTAAAATGTTACCGGAAGAAGATAAAGATATTACTGCAACATATTTTAGTTTTTATGATATACTTGAAAAACTTGCCATAATATTAGGGACTTTTATATCGGGCTATTTAATAAATAAAACTGGAAATATGAGTAATTCAATTTTTGCAATGTCTCTCTTCTTTTTTGTAGGATTATTTTTTATGATACTCGTTAAAATTAAAAAGTAAAAATATATTTCAATTTTAAATATATTATTAAGATTTATATTTATCATTGAAAACAGATTTATATATTTAGAAGCCTAAAATATAGTTCATAAATAATTGTAAATTTGGGTAACTTTAAAGAACTTGAAAGATGTTAAAGAAAAATCATAAATATATAAATAGAGAGATTAGTTGGTTGAAATTTAATTCAAGAGTTCTTCAAGAAGCCATGGATAAAAAAAATCCATTGTTGGAAAGACTTCGATTTCTTGGGATTTATTCTAATAATTTAGATGAGTTTTACAAAGTGCGTTATGCATATATAGCACGTATGATACAATTTCAAAGAAAATATAACAATATAATTGAAGATCAAAAAGATGTAGATCTTTTAGATGAAATAAATCAAACGGTAGCCTTTCAACAAAAAAAATACGATTTATTATATGAACAAATTATTAAAGAATTAGCGAAAGAAAACACTTTGTTGGTAGATAATGATCATCTTCCTGAAAGCTTAATTCCTTACGTACAAGATTTTTTTCAAAATAAATTAAGTCACAATTTAACCGTCTTATATTGGATGGAAGGCGATAAAGTTTTGAATTTAAAGGATAATATTTTTTACTTAATCGTTACAATGAAAAAGAAGAATGGCAATCAACAATATGCTTTGATTGAAGTTCCCACAGACCGTTTTTCTCGCTTTTTAGTTTTACCAGACATCAACGAAAAGCATTATGTTATATTTTTAGAAGATATTATTCGATTTCATTTAAAAGATATATTTCAGTTTTTTAAGTTTGAAACCATAGAAGCCAAGTCCATTAAATTAACCAAAGATGCTGATCTTTCTGTAGATAACGACGTACAAATAAGCTATATGGAAAGTGTAGCAGGGGCTTTAAAAGAACGACAAAAAGGTTTACCCGTACGCTTGGTTTATGATAAAACCATCGATAGTAAAACCTTAGTTTTTTTAAAAAAAATGTTGAATTTAGATGAATATGACAGTCTTTCGCCCGGTGGTAAATATCATAATAAAAAAGATTTTATGAAATTCCCAACCTTAGGTAGAAAAGATTTAGAATACAAAAAAATTACTCCTATAATACCTAAAATTCTAAGAGAAGAAAAAAATTATTTTAAAGCATTTGCAAAAGAAGATACACTCATTTATACCCCATATTACGATTATTCAGTTTTTCTAAAATTTTTGAGAGGAGCAGCTATAGATCCTAAGGTTACCAAAATAAAAATTACTATATATAGGGTTGCTAATAATTCTCAAATTATAAGCGCATTAATTAATGCAGCAAAAAATGGTAAACAAGTAACCGCTGTGTTAGAATTAAGGGCTCGTTTTGATGAGGAACAAAATATAAAGTGGTCCCAACAGTTGCAAGATGAAGGGGTTAATGTAATATTTGGTGTCCCAGGGCTTAAAGTACATTCCAAAATCGGAATAGTGGAAAGAGAATATCAAAGAGGAGCAGCAACTAGATATGCATTTATTTCAACAGGAAACTTTCATGAAGGAACGGCAAAAATTTATACTGACTTTACCCTATTTACAGTGAATGAGTCCATAGTAAACCAAGTAAATGACGTATTTAATTTTTTCAATGCCAATTATTTAGTGAAAAATTACAAAGATTTAGCAGTAAGTCCTTGGGGGATTAGGAGAAAACTTATATTAGGTATAAAAAGAGAAATTAAAAATAAGAAATCCGGGCTGGTGGCTCAAATCAATTTAAAAGTAAATAGTTTGTGCGACAAAGAAATTATTGATCATTTATATGATGCATCTAAAAATGGAGTGGAAGTAAGAATTTTGGTTCGAGGAATATGCTCTATAATTCCAGGAATTAAGGATCTAAGTGAGAATATTAAAGTAATAAGTGTAGTGGATAAATTTTTGGAACATCCAAGATTGTATTGGTTTAAAAATGCGGGTGAAGATGCCATATTTATATCGTCCGCAGATATAATGTCCAGAAATTTGGATCATAGAGTAGAAGTTGCTTGTCCAATAACTAATCCTAAGAATAAGGAAGAAATTATGAAAATATTTAATTTAGGGTTAGAAGATAACGTAAAAGGGCGTTTAATAAAAGAAGGTTTAGAAGAACCTTATCAAAGAAATAGAAGAAAAAAAAATAGATCTCAAGAAACCATATATCAATTCATAAAAGAATTTAATCAATAAAATTAATTATTACATACCTATGAATATATCTACCTATGCAGCTATTGATATAGGATCAAATGCAGTTCGCTTACTAATCAACAATATTTATGAAACCACAGATTCAGTAACTTTCAATAAAGCAAGTCTCGTAAGAGTTCCTATACGCTTAGGACAAGATGTATTTACAGATGGTAAGATTTCCGAGCATTCAAAAGAAAGATTAGCACAAGCAATGCAAGCCTATAAACTGTTAATGGATATTTACAATGTACAAAAATTTAGAGCCTTTGCAACTTCTGCTATGAGAGAAAGCCAGAATGCAACGGATGTTATTGATTATGTAAAAAATGCAAGTGGCATTGAGATTGAAGTAATTTCAGGAGAAGAAGAAGCAGAGATAATATTTAGTTCAGAATTGAAAAACTATATAGAATCCAATGAATTTTATCTTTTTATAGATGTAGGAGGAGGAAGTACAGAAATCTCCCTATTGAATAAAGGCAAAGTAATAAATAGTCAATCATTTCCAATAGGTACTGTTCGTTTATTAGATGGCAAAGTGAATGAAGAATACTTATTTGAAACAGTTAAACCATGGGTTAAAAATATAACCAGAGATTTATCAGTGGAAGCTGTTGGTTCTGGTGGGAACATCAATTATATATTTAAAAATTCAGAAAAAAAAGAAGGAAAAAGTCTTACCGTAGGCTATTTATTAAATCAATATAAAATTTTGAAGGAGTTGACTTATAATGAAAGAATTGAAAAATACAATATGAAGCCTGATCGGGCTGATGTAATAGTTCCAGCATTATTAATTTACAGCTCTATTATGAAGTTTGCCAATGCAAAAAAAATTTTTGTACCTAAGATTGGAGCGGCTGATGGTATGATCAATTTAATGTATAAAAGAAATAAAGATATTACTAAATGATCAACCTAGCCTAAATAATTTCTTGTAAATCCCTTATATTTGAATTTAAAACAATAAAATGACAACACAAAATTGTGATAAAAAACTATTCCTTTTAGATGCTTATGCCTTGATTTTTAGGGCTTATTATGCCTTTATAAAAAATCCGAGAGTAAACTCCAAAGGAATTAATACATCAGCAATTTTTGGTTTTATCAATACATTATTTGATTTAATGAAGAGAGAAAAGCCTACTCATTTAGCAGTAGTTTTTGATGTGGGAGAAACCTTTCGGCATAAAGAATATGCAGAATATAAAGCCAATAGAGAAGAAACCCCGGAAGCTATACGCATAGCCGTTCCATATATACAGAAAATATTGGAAGCTTTGGAAATTCCTTGCATGTGGAAAGAAGGTTTTGAAGCAGACGACGTAATAGGTACCTTAGCAAAAAAAGCAGAAAAGGAAGGTTATACAACCTATATGATGACTTCAGATAAAGATTATGCACAACTAGTATCAGAAAAAATTTTTGTTTATAAACCGGCCACCCGTGGAAATGATATTGAAATTTGGGATATTGAGAAAGTAAAAGAAAAATTTGAAGTTGAAGAGCCTGTTCAAGTGATCGATTTCTTAGGAATGATGGGGGATAGTGTAGATAATATACCCGGTATTCCTGGGGTGGGAGAAAAAACAGCCAAACAATTTATAAAGGAATATGGAAGTATGGAAAATCTTTTTGCTCATGCGTCAGAGCTAAAAGGAAAGATGAAAGAAAAGATTGAGGCAAACCAAGAAATAGGGCTACTCTCTAAAAGGCTGGCTACTATTGAAACAGAAGTACCCATAGAATTCCATTATGAAAATTTTACCGTAGATAAGCCTAATGAAGAAAAAGTTGTAGAACTATTTGAAGAATTAGAGTTTAGAAATATGATTGTAAACTTTAAAAAAACCTACAATCTAATTTCGGATAAAGAGATTGCGTCAGGTTCTTCTAATAAAAAAAATTCAGATTCAGCACAAACATCTCTTTTTGATTCTGTACAAGAAGATAATGCCAATATTGAAGAATCAGATCATTGGAAAACACTTGAAAATACCGAACATTTTTATCAGTTGGTAGATACCCCAACCGTTATTAAATTACTAAATCAAAAACTATTAAAGCAAAAAGTAGTCTGTTTTGATACAGAAACTACTTCAACCAACTCTTTAGAAGCTGAATTGGTAGGAATTTCCTTTTCATATGAAAAAGGAAAAGGATACTACATTCCACTAGATCCTGACGATAAACAAAAAACTAATGAAATCTTAGATGTTTTACTTAGCTTTTTCAATTCTGAAGAAATTGTAAAAGTTGGACAAAATTTGAAATACGATTGTAAAGTTTTAAGAAGATACAACGTTGAGGTTAAAGGCACTCTTTTTGATACCATGATTGCCCATTACTTAATAAACCCTGATGGCAGGCATGGAATGGATATAATGGCGGAAACCCTTTTACAGTATAAACCACTTTCCATTGAAACATTAATAGGCAAAAAAGGAAAAAATCAGAAACTCTTCTCAACTGTACCTCTAGAACAACAAAAAGAATATGCAGTGGAAGATTCAGACATTACCCTGCAACTTAAAGAAAAATTACAACCCCAGTTAGAACAAGACAATCTAAAAAAACTATTTGAAGAAATAGAAATGCCACTTATGAAAGTTTTGGCAGATATGGAATGGGAAGGAATAAATTTAGATTTGCATGCACTAAAAGAAATGTCTAAGGAATTAGACACCAATCTTTCACACTTAGAAAAAGAAATTTACACACAAGCTGGAGAAGAGTTCAATATAAATTCCCCTAAACAATTGGGAGATATTATTTTTGACAAACTGAAACTAGGAAACAAACCCAAAAAAACAAAAACCGGACAATATGCAACCGGTGAGGATGTTCTACTAAAACTTGCGCATAAGCATAAAATTATAGATCAATTACTGGAATATAGACAATTACAAAAACTTAAAAATACCTATGTTGATGCTTTACCCAATGAGGTAAATCCACAAACAGGAAGAGTACATACCACCTTTGCACAAACGGTTGCCGCAACCGGGCGGTTAGCATCCAACAATCCCAATTTACAAAATATACCTATACGTACTTCTAGAGGGCAGGAAGTTAGAAAAGCCTTTGTAGCCAAAGATGCTCAACATAAAATTATCTCTGCAGACTACTCTCAAATTGAATTAAGAATCATTGCAGCTATGAGCAAAGACCCGGCAATGATTCAATCCTTCAACGAAGGAGAAGATTTTCACCGTTCTACGGCTGCAAAAGTATTTCAAGTTCCTATGGGGGAAGTTTCGAGAGAACAACGTTCTCACGCAAAGACTGTAAATTTTGGTATCATATACGGAGTATCCTCTTTTGGTTTAAGTGAACAAACAGGCTTAACTCGTTCGGAATCTAAACAATTGATTGATGCTTATTACGAAGCATATCCATTGCTAAAACAATATATGATGGAACAGGTTGAGATAGCCAGGAAAAATGGATACGTAGAAACCTTACTGGGTAGACGTCGGTATTTACCAGACATACAATCCGCCAATTCAATAGTTCGATCGCATGCAGAACGAAATGCAGTAAATGCTCCCATACAGGGGACTGCCGCTGATATTATTAAAATAGCCATGATACAGATTCATCAACAAATGATTGAGAAAAAAATGCATACGAAACTACTGTTACAAGTCCATGATGAGTTGGTATTTGATTCCCCTGACGAAGAAATTGAGGAAGCTTCTTCTCTAATTAAAAACACTATGGAAGCAGCCATTCAAATTGAAGTACCTTTATTGGTGGAAGTAGGAGTTGGAAAAAATTGGCTGGAAGCCCATTAGCTATTTATACCTATTATAATGGATAACCCAAAAATTTTATAACTTTAAAGTTAGAAATTTTTAAATATTCAAGATAGTGTGTGAAACGGTGAAAAAATTAGCTCATTCAAAGACTGTAAATTTAATGAGCTAGTGGTTGAATATAGTCAAAAAAATATTCCTACATTAGATATTAGGAGATAAAAAAAAGGAGCTTGTAAAAGCTCCTTTTTCATTTACTTGAGGAAAGCAAAATGCCCCGGAATAATGCCTGTGGCATTTACCCATTTCAAATCCCCGCCATTCGTCAAACAAAATACATTACCAGTTACCATATAATTTTTAGCATCTGCAAGATAAATATCTCCATTTTTTTGATTAACAGCTAAGCCGTAAGGAGATTCTATTTGAGATTTAATATTTTCATTAACGAAGCTAGAACCTTTACTTAAGCTATTAATATTTAAACGGCCATAAACATTGCTAGATTTGTTATTATTGTCATATTCCGTTCCTATGTAGTACATAGTATCTCCATAAAAATCAAAATCAGAAACTGGAAGGTTTAATTTTTGGATAACTAAATCTGTGGTAGGATCTAGGACAGAGATTGAAGAAGATATATTACCATAATTTCCCCTTGAAGTAACCCATACTTTTTGGTTTTGATCAACTTTAACCTTATTTAAATTAGGAGCAACTTCAATATTTTTTGTCACTTGAAAAGAATTTAAATCTACTACAGATACAGTGGTTTCGTAATCTCCCGTTGTAGTGTATCCCCCAGAATTAGCTACATACAATTTGTTATGAACAACGGCCAATCCATCTGGTTGTCTACCCACATTAACCTCACTAATTATTTGTAAATTAGTAGTATCAATTTTAAATACAATTCCTAAAGCCTCCCCATTGCCATAAGTAGCAGAAGCGTAAGAAGAAACATAGGCAAAGCCCTTATCAAAAGCAATGTACCGAGCATTAGGTATAGTTATTTTACCTTCAGAAACACCGGTTTTACTATTCATAACCTCCACGCTGTTAGAAGCATTCATGACTGCATACATCTTAGAACCATATATTTTCAAATCATTACCGGTATCACCCAAACCTCCTTTACTTGGATTTATTTTTTGAAAATAATCATTGATTAATTCACCCGTATCATTATTAAAATAGCTGAGCGTAGAATTATTGCTACCAAAGCTTCCCTCATTTAAAATATAAGTAACATTTGAAGATTTTAATGGGGGTGCTTGTATTTGACTGTTAAAGTTATCATCGTTGCTACACGAAGTGATTCCAAGAAGGACTAAAAAGGACAAAAGTAGATGTAGTGCTTTCATGTTTATAATTGTTTAAAATATTTTTATAACTCAGCTCGTAAAGAAATTCGGTAACTTCTTCCCGGCATGGGATAATTCAAAACTATTTCGTATTGTTTATTAAAAAGATTACTAACTTCAATTCCAGCTTTCAAATTCATATTTTTCATAGGAATTAATTTAGTAAAATTAATATCATGGGTGATCCATTCCGGTAAATAATTAGATTTAATATTTTCAGAAGAACTATAACGACTTCCGGTATACACAAGGCTATAACTTAGGTCCCAAGTTTTAAAAGTGGATCCTACTAATAAATTACCACTGTTTTTAGGGATATAAGGAATTTGATTTTTATAGGTTGATTGACCGGTTAAACCGCCTGTGACATCTTGGACACTTTCGAAAGTATAATTAATATGTGTATACATTTGCATATGCTCCATCAGTTGCCAAGTCGATTGAGTAGAAATTTCTATGCCACGAATCTTTACTTCACCTATATTAAACATAGCCCATCTAAATTGCTGTCCCCTAGGAAAGGCAACTATTTTATCTTTAACCTCATTGTAATAACCATCAACCGTTGCAGAAATATTTGTTAAAATTCCCTCAGAAAATTTGTGTGAGATATGCAGACCAATATCGTATTGTGAAACATATTCTGGTTTAAGGTTTGAAGACCCAATTTCAGTATAATAAAGATCATTAAAAGTAGGCATTCTAAAGATTTGCTTATAAAAAGCATGGAAAGTAAAATTAATATTTTTTAATAACTTATAACTAGCAAAAAAAGAAGGAGTAAATTCATTTCTAGAATTAGCCTCGGTTGATTGATCCGCAACTTGATCTTGTATAAATGATCCTAAAACTGAAGTTTGAAATTTTAAACGATTCCAATTGAAATTTGATGATAAAGCCACCCATTCTGCATTTCTTTTTGGATTTCTGTTTTTATAAAAATTAGTAGTTAAATGGTTGAATTGGTAATCGGTAGCTAAAGCAATATTCCAAAAATCAAACAGCTTATACTGTTGAGCTAAAGAAATATAAAATTCTTGCTGTTTGTATACATTATCAAAATGTTTAGAAACATAATCGCCCAAAACAGTATGATCATAATAATGAGTATAATCGTTGGCATATTTAGCATGGATTAAAACCTTGTACCGAGGATTGATATCTTTCTCAAGAGTTCCTTGTACAAAATAATTTCTATCCCATTGCTTTTCAAATTGGTAACGCTGGTAAGAATTTTTAATTACAGCTCCGGGAATTTGTCTATCCGAATCATAATAATAATTTTTTAAACTCCAAGTACCGTTCTTTATAATACCATTTAAATTCCATTCTGCTCTAAAAGCACTAATATTTCCATTGGTTCGTATAGCTATAGTATCTAAACCATTTTTCCTATATCTAAATTTATATTTTCCGTTAGAATTTAGGTATTCTAAGTTAAGAGAAGAAGATAGGGTAGGAGAAATTTTTTGTTCCCATAATACAGAAGGATTAATCAATGCAAAAGAGCCTGTACGAAATTGAATGCCTATATTGTTTTTTTTATTTTCCAAAAAAATTGGTTTTTTAGATTTTAAATAGATACTACTCGCGGTAGCAAAATCTTTGGCAGATTGCAAAATCTCGCTTTTTTGTCCATTATACAAAGAGATGGATTCCATATTATCTAAAGAGAACTTCCCCAAATCAACAGTTCCGTTTTGTGCATTACCCAATGAAACACCATCATAAAAAACTCCCACATGTTGGCTACCCATCCCTCTAATATTTACAGTTTTTATACCACCTACACCACCGTAATCTTTAAGTTGAACGCCTGAAAATAATCGAACAGCATCTGCCACCGATAAACCATTTACTTTATCTAATTCTTCTTTTGAGATTTGTTGATGAGGAATTACTTCCAATGATTTTTTTTTGCCAAAAGTTACTACATCTTGTAGGGATTCAATTGAAATGCTATCCGAATTTTTTTGTGCTTGAATAAAATAAAAAAATAAGATAAAATATAAAATTAATAATTTTTTTATACTAAAAAATATTTTTTTCATTTTATTAAATAAATTAAGATATCAATATAGATAATTTTTTATTCAAGTTATCTATGGGCTAATAAACTTGTTAATATATAAAGTTGTAATATCTAAGAACTTTTACAAGCATAAAAAATTTATTTACAATTTTAAATTTTATAATTCAGATTTATATAAATTTAAAAAAATCTATTTTTCGCAAATATATTAAACATATTAATAAAATATCCTATAATTATTCAGTGATTAGTTTTAATTTTGCAAAATTAAATTCTAATACTATGGAAGAAAATAAAGAAATTAAAACAGAAGAATCTACGATTTCCAAAAAGGAGATCGATAAAAAAACTAGTTCTAAAGCAATCATAATAAATCGATGGCATTTAATTTTAGGATTATGCTTTCTGGTCATTTTAGGCTTATTAGGTTACATAGTTTTTTCACCTAAGGCTATAGAAGAAGTAAAAATAAACGATGATAAGCAGAACGATAAAGTTTTAGCTGTTGAGCCAGAGAAAGTTAAAGAAGATAGCGTGAAAGTGACTAAGGTTGAAAAGAAATTCGATGAATATGGAGAAGAAATTGATCCGTATACCAAAGCCTATATAATTGCAAATAGTGCTTATTTAAGAACTTCTCCCGATAAATCGAATAATGCAGTTGAAACTTTACATTTTGGTGAAGTTCTTTATGTGAAAGATTTTTATGAAAATAGAAGTGGTCCGTATGTAGAAGTATATAAAACTAAACCCAGAGAAGGAGATAGTTACCCGTCAAGGTACTATATAGCTACGTCAACCTTAGTTGAGGAATATAGTTTTGATGAATTTAAAAAAGCATTTTCTCTTTCACCATTTTCAAAACTAGATTCTAAAACAAAGAAAATTATATTAGATAACGACTATTACGATCAAACCCGATATAAACCAACACAAAACGCAGATCGAGCAACCCAATGTGTAGCATACGGCGATTTTGATAATGATGGATTGCAAGACGTAGCAGTTATACTAGATAATACACAAAGACAATCGTCATATTTATTAGTTATATGTACAAATAAAGTAACTAAAGAACCTTATGTAGCTTATAGCAAAGATTTTAATGGGTATTACAGAATAAATTCATTTAAAAAAGGTGCTAAAATATTTAAAAACTCATCCAATTTAGTACCTTCTCCTATAGATGGGCTTATATTGCAATACGGTAGTTACAACAAAAATGCTTTGTTAATGGATACAAATACTAAAGACTATGATTTGTATCCACAATATTCCTACGGAGATGAAGAAAATTAATTTGTAATAAATTAGACTTTTAAAAAAATCACATAGATTAACTATATTTATGTGATTTTTTTAAGCACAAGAATCTTATAATGATAAATATATATTTATATTAGAATTTAATATAGATAGCTCTTAAGTGTTTTTAAATAATTTGAAAAAAAATTAAAATTCAATAAAAAAATCTTAGATTTGAATTATGGATATTCAACTTCCTGAAAAACTATATTATTCAATAGGAGAAGTGGCAAAAGCTTTTAATGTGAATGCTTCTCTTATACGTTTTTGGGAAAAAGAATTTGATATTTTAACACCCAAAAAAAATAAAAAAGGTGACCGTTTCTTTACTCCGAAAGATGTAGAGAATCTTAAAGTTATTTATCATTTGGTAAAAGAGAAAGGGTATACCTTAGACGGAGCTAAAACAGCTCTTAGAGTACAACCCAATACACCAAAGAAGGTAGAAGTTATATCACGTTTACAAATGATAAGAGCAGAATTAGTAAAACTAAAAGAATTATTAGACGAATAATTAAATAAAATGAATATGAAATTACCAAAGTTTTTAATGGCTGATAACTCAAATTATCCAGAAGATTTATTTGTAGTTCACACCGAATTCCCAAGATTTATATTAAATGTTGAAGAAGAGGATGTAGAATGGTTAGATACAATCGAAGAAAGTGATGAAGATGCAACCAATGAAATAAATTCCTTAATTGAAAAAGCATTTGCTTTTTGTGACGAAGAAATTGAAAAATACGAAGAGGAGGACGAGGAATAAATTTTTTAAAATATATTACTCATGTAATTATAAAGCAATACCTAGATAAGGTATTGCTTTTTTCATTTAATTTATGTTGAATGCGTTCAAAAATTTTTATATTTATCCAAATTCAATAATATAAATTTTTTTAAAGACAAATAAAAATTATGGAATCACTGAATGGAATAAACGCATTAACATTGGTATTTGTATCCTTGTTAGTTTTTGCTATTGCTTATCGATTTTATGGAATTTTTATAGCAAATAAAGTGCTAAGATTGAATTCTAAAAACGTAACTCCCGCAGTAGAATTTGCAGATGGTCATGATTATGTAGCAACCAATAAAAATGTACTTTTTGGGCATCATTTTGCAGCAATTGCAGCTGCGGGTCCTCTGGTAGGACCTGTGCTAGCAGCACAATTCGGTTATTTGCCAGGGACCTTATGGATTTTAATAGGCTGTGTACTTGGAGGAGGAGTACACGATATGGTTGTTCTATTTGCTTCAGTTCGTCATAAAGGACAAAGTTTAGCAACGATAGCGTCTAAAGAAATTGGACCTGTTACTGGAACAATTGCAGGATTTGCCATATTATTCATTTTAATATTAACATTAGCAGGGTTGTCACTAGCCTGTATAAGTGCTATGCACGAAGCATCTTGGTCATTATTTACTGTATTAATAACCATGCCCATCGCAATTGTTATGGGTTTGCTGATGAGGTATAGAAAGAATAGTGTAACCCTAGCCAGCATTTTAGGGGTTTTCCTATTGATCATTGGAATTGTTGGAGGACATAATTTAATGCAAAATGAGACCATCAACCATATATTCCATTGGGATATAAAAACCATTTCCATCGCAATTCCTATTTACGGATTTATTGCATCTGTATTACCGGTTTGGTTATTACTAGTTCCCAGAGATTACTTATCAACGTACTTAAAAATAGGAACCATATTAATGCTTGCAGTAGGAATTATTTTTGTTCATCCAACCATTCAAATGCCTTCATTAACATCGTTTATCAATGGTGGAGGACCTGTAATCGGAGGGCCTGTATTGCCATTTATATTCATTGTCATTGCTTGTGGAGCTATCTCTGGATTTCATGCCATAATAGCAACGGGAACTACACCAAAAATGATTGGTGATGAAAGAGAAATACTTTTTGTAGGCTATGGAGCTATGTTAGTGGAAGGATTTGTAGCTTTAATGGCATTAATTGCCGCATGTACTTTAATGCCCGGAGATTATTTTGCAATTAACACTCCAGTAGATACCTACAATAGCTTTTTAAAGGCGCATCCTTCTTTACATGCAGTTGATTTACAATATTTTATTGATCATATAGGAATTGATTTGCACGGTAGAACAGGGGGAGCAGTATCTTTAGCTGTAGGGATGGCTCATATTTTTAATAATATACCTTATATGGATCGTTTAATGGCTTATTGGTATAATTTTGCAATTATGTTTGAAGCTGTGTTTATACTTACGGCTATAGATGCAGGTACTAGAGTTGGAAGATTTTTTTTACAAGAAATGTTAGGAAATGTAATACCTAAGTTTAACGATAAAAATTGGCTACCAGGTATTATTATTAGTAGCACCCTTTTTACCTTTGCTTGGGGCTATTTAGTTTATACAGGAAATGTTAGCAGCATATGGCCTTTATTTGGAATTAGTAATCAACTATTGGCGGCCTGTGGTCTTATAGTATGTACAACAATGTTGATTAGAATGAATAGAAAAAAATATGCTTTATGTGCAGCTATCCCAGGAGTATTTATGGCTGTAATAACTTTTTAGGCGGGTTATATTCAAGTTGTAGATATATATTATCCGAATGAACAATATTTATTAGCCACATTGGCAACCATAGCAATGTTATTGATGTTGGTTGTTTTTATAGGAACATTTAAACGATGGCTAGAATTACTGAATATGAAAACTTTGGTCACAGATAAATATGGAGATTCTGTAAAACAATTGGTTGAAAGATAAAAGTTTATGTTTCCATAAGAACACTTATAAATTTTATAATTGATATATAATAAAAATCATTTGTTTAATTATAAAAAAGATTATTTCTATATAATTAAAACTTAATTTATAATAATTTAGCTTAAAATTATATTATTTTTTAATCTTTAAGGTTTATATGTAATTAAATGATTATAAATGGGTTAATATTTTATAATCATTGAAATTAAAATAAAAAGAAGCATAACAATATTGTTTAATTATGGAAAACCGTAGTTGTAATGTTTAATAGGTTGTTACATTTGTATAACAAATCGAAGAGCTTAGTTAAACTAAAAAACAAGAACGTTAATTTATTATTATATAATTTTTACTGTAAAATAATTGTATAATATTCCTTTTTAAGAAAAATTTGGATATGAATCATATGTTATTTCATATCCAAATTCATTTAGTTAATTGCAATGAATAAATTACAACTATTAGACAGTTGTAAACTAGCTGTATAAATAAATACTTATTTTTTATAAAATTTTCATTTAATTATATCCATAAAATGGATGTAATAAAAGTTTGAATTTCTATAATTTTTAGAGTGCAAAATTGATAATTATTTATTGCAAATAGCACAAAAGGTTTTGGCTGGATATTTTAAATTTTATTATTAAATAATCATACCTTTGATTTTCAAATTATAGACAAATAATATGAAAACTAAATATAATACTATTGATAAAAATTTATTTATAAAAAATAGGCAAAAGTTTGTTCAAAGAATGAGGCCTCAATCCATAGCTATTTTTAATAGTAATGATATTTTTCCAATAGGAGCAGATAGTACATTACCTTTTCAGCAAAATAGAGATTTGTTTTATTTAACGGGAATAGATCAAGAGGAAACTATTTTAGTTTTATGTCCGTATGCACACTTAGAAGAATATAGAGAAATACTTTTTATAAGAGAAACTAATAAACATATAGCAATTTGGGAAGGAGAAAAATATTCTCAGGAACAAGCCAATGATATTTCTGGAATAAAAAGTGTTTTTTGGCTAAAAGATTTAAATAAAATTTTAGGTCAATTAATTCCCCAAATGGAGAATATATATATAAATATAAATGAACATTCTCGTGCAGAACGAGTAGTAGAAACTAGAGAAGATAGATTTATAAAAAAATTACAAAAACAATATAGGGGACATAATTATCTAAGAAGTAATCCTATTCTACAACATCTGCGATCAATTAAAGAGCCAGAAGAAATTGATATATTACAACACGCTTGTAACATCACTGAAAAAGGATTTAGAAGAGTTTTACCATTCATTAAACCAGGCGTATTTGAAAATGAAATAGAAGCAGAATATATTCATGAATTTATAAGAAATAAATCCAAAGGTTTTGCCTATTCACCGATCATAGCATCAGGAAATAATAACAATATTCTTCATTACATACAAAACAATAAAGAATGTAAAGATGGGCAATTAATTTTAATGGATGTTGGAGCTGAATATGCCAATTATTCTTCAGATATGACCCGTACGGTTCCCGTAAGCGGAAAATTTTCTCAAAGACAAAAGCAAATTTATCAAGCAGTTTTAAATATTAAAAAAGAATCCACTAAACTATTAGTAACAGGGAACAATTGGTTGAATTACAATGAAGAAGTGGGTAAAATTGTAACTCAAGAATTATTAAATTTGAATTTATTGTCATTAAATGATGTTAAAAATGAAGATCCTAAATGGCCGGCCTATAAAAAATATTTCATGCATGGAAATTCTCATCATTTAGGACTTGACACCCACGATTATGGGATTTTAACAGAACCCTTTGTTCCTAATATGGTTTTAACGGTAGAGCCGGGTATTTATCTTCCTGAGGAAGGTTTTGGAATTAGATTGGAAGATAATTATGTGATTCAATCCAACGGGGAACCTTACAATCTTATGAGAAATATTCCTATTGATTATGAAGAGATCGAAGATCTTATGAATGCTTGAAATGTAGAAGTTTAGGCAAAGTCTTAAATTAAAAACTTAATAATTTATAAAATGTTTAATTATATAGAAATAGAACGCGTTGAAAAAATATCAAAAGAAGATTTTTACAACAATTTTTACAAAAAACAGAAACCCGTAGTTATTGAAAAAATAACACAAAATTGGCCAGCTTTTACTAAATGGGATTTTGAATATATAAAACAAGTAGCTGGAGATAAAATTGTGCCCTTATACAATAATGATCCCGTTAGCGCTGATAAAAAGGTAAACGAGCCAGATGCTCGGATGAAGATGGAGGATTATATTGATCTTTTACACAAAGGTCCTACAGATTTACGAATATTTCTATTTAATTTATTAAAACAAGTGCCTGAAATGCAAAAGGATTTTGAATTTCCGGATTTAGGTCTTAATCTCTTCAAAAGCATGCCTATGTTATTTTTTGGAGGAGCAGGTTCCAATGTTTTTATGCATTTTGATATTGACTTAGCAAATATTCTTCATTTCCATTTTTCAGGCAAAAAACAATGTATTCTAGTTTCTCCAGAAGATACAAAATTTATGTATAAAGTTCCCTATTCAACCATTTGTAGAGAAGATATTAATTTTGATCAACCCGATTTTGAAAAATTTCCAGCTTTGAAAAGAATTAAACCTTTTAGAGCAGACCTTTCTCATGGAGAAATGCTGTACATGCCAGAAGGTTGGTGGCATTATATGAAATATATAACTCCAGGTTTTTCAATGAGTTTGCGCTCTTTAGCCAAAAGACCATCAAACTTTACCCAAGCAATTTTAAATATATTTGTAAAAAGACATTACGATAATTATATGAGAAAAAAGAAAGGCCAAGAGTGGATAGATTATAAAAATGAATTAGCCATAAAAAATACCCATCGGGAGTTGAGTATGTTTGAATAAATATATAAAATTAAATACATCTAAAAACCCAAGGTTAACCTTGGGTTTTTACTTTTTTATAATGAAATATAAATGGTTAATTTAGCAAAAATTAACTATAAATATGAAAATTTTTTATAAAGTAATTCTCCTTAGTATTTTATTAGTATCAACTCTATTATTTTCACAAAAAAAATATCCAAGTTTATTATGGGAAATTTCAGGAAATGGACTGAAAGAAAAATCCTACCTATACGGAACTATGCACGTAAGCGAAAAAGTAGCATTTAATTTATCTGATGATTTTTATGAAAAGCTCTTTTCCGTTAAACAGATAGCCTTAGAATCTGATCCGGAATTATGGTTAAATGAAATTTATTCTAAATTAAATACTGATAATCATTATCTGAAGAATGATTACTCATACCAAAGTTTATATATAAATAATACTTCCATAGATATTTATAAACAATCGTTGAGAGCCAAAGATATGTTGGCAAATGGTATACTATATAGAAGGTATCCAGAAATGCAGAATTTTCAAGAAAATACCTACATTGATATGTTTATTTATAGAGCCGCTAAGAAGTTAAATAAAAAATTTATAGGGCTAGAGAACATTCAAGAATCAGAAGACTTAGTACAAAAATCAGAAGTTAGTCATGGATATATAAACAATTCAGACATAAAAAATTTAAAAATTAAAAAACTTTTAAAAACTAAATCGTTATACGAATTAATGTTTGATGCTTATAGAAAACAAGATTTAGATTTAATTGATGAAATATCTCTGGCAACTAGCACATTCAATTCGAGAAAGTATTTATTGTATATAAGAAATGAAAACATGGTTAAAACTATGGATAGTTTAATGAAGAAAGGATCTCTTTTTTCAGCGGTTGGAGCGGCACATTTACCAGGTACCTATGGTATAATCGAGAAATTAAGAAACTTAGGATATACAGTTCAACCAATCACTGGTTTATATACGGAAAAAGGAAGATTGAAAAAGGAACAATTGGAACATTTAGTTTACAATCACAAATTAAAAAATTATAAGAGTAAAACAGGGTTAACAATACAATCACCAGAAAAATTTTTTAACTATTCTTCCAGTCAAGATATAGATTATTTGGTTTCCTTAGACATTCCAAACGGCGCGTTTCTATCAATTACAAAATTCAACAATTATAATTTTTTAAAAAATAATTTATCAAAAGTATCATTAGAATCTATTGATAGTCTACTTTATGAAAATATTCCTGGAAAGATATTAGATAAAAAAAATATAAGTTTAGATGGATTTTCAGGAATTGAACTTATGAGTAAGATAGAACAAGATGAGTATATAAGTATGCAAATTTTTGTGACACCCTTACAAACGTATATAGTTAGTCTATTTGGATCTAAGCCCTACCAAGACAAATATAAAAGCAAAATTTTTAAAAGTTTAAAATTGGACAATTACACAAGCACTTTTTCAAATTTTGAACCTAAATATGGAGGATACACGATTAAAATGCCTGATTATAGAGTAGTTACAGATACTTTGTATGGTCATACGAATGTAATAGGGTATGATAATAACACAAAGTCTTATTATTTTATGAAGTCTCAAGTGTGGGAGAATATTTCATCAGAGAAAGAAATTTATGAACTTGAGAGAATACCTTATGAAATAGGAAAAAATTTAAATGCAGAAATTATTACTACTTCTATAAACCAAGAAAATGCTATTCCATTTTCAGAATCCATAATACAATGGAAAAATAGAGAGAAATTATATTTAAAAACAATGATTAATGGCTCTTATTATCATGTTGCAGGAGTACAAACAAGCAATGAAGATCAGAAAAAAGATTTTTTTAATTCCTTAATAATTACGGACTTCAAAAGATTTAAAAAAACAGAAAAATTTACAAATAAAACAGCGGGGTATTCAATTATTGTTCCTAGTGAGTCTATAAAAACTAAACCTAAAATTGATATAGAGAAGAGTGTGAATGATTCTGGAGATGAGTTAGATACATCTATTAATATTGATGATCATGAGCAAAATAATACTGAAGAGATGAACGAGGGAGATGTGCAAGAACAAACTTCTTTTATCCTAGATAATGGGCAAACCCTAAGCATATTTAATTATAACTATATACCGACCAGTTATTCTCTTTCTGTAGATCAAGTAATTAAAGAATATGTAGATGATCAATATCCCTCAGACTCTTGCAATCATAGAAAAATAAAATTTCTTGTCCATGGAATTACTGAAAATAAAAACTCTTTTTCAGATTATTTATTGAAAGAAGACACTAAAGCACAAGCCTACCGATTAAGATATTTTTATGAAAATCATAGAATTTACGAAATTAAATACATAGTTAATGCGCATAAAGAGTTTAGAAATCCTTCTATTGAAGATATAATTAATAATATTCAATTCTTGCCTCTTATAGAAGATCAGGTAAATTTTGATAATGTTGAGAACTTAGATGTAAATAAAGAACCTACTGAGATCACTAGCACCCAACTGGTGGATAATGATGAATTTTTTAAATTTAACGATGAATTTAGTTTCTCGAATGTGAATTCTTATAGTTTAGAACAAGATTCTCTTCTCTGGAAACCCGATGACTTTCTAGATAAAAAGGTATTAAATCAATTGAAGCAATTCTCAAATAATTCTAACCAGGTTGAAGAATTTGTTTTAGAACTAAATGAACAATATTTAAATCAAAAATTATTAGAAAAAGTTATAAAGATTTTAGATTTTCATGATAATACAAAACCAGAATTTTATCTAAACATATTTACAAAATTTAAAAATAATGGGAATGCTCAATATCTAATATTACAAAAAATTATTTCTTTAGATAAAGATAAACAATTGAATAAGAAAATCATTGATTTAATAAATCAGAATCAACCTATTCCATTATCAGAGAGTGCTATTCCTAATCTAATGAATAATTTAGAATTGTACGATCAATCAGAAGATTATATGTTACCTACATTATTGTCTTTGCTAGGAGTAGAAGAGTACCAAAATACATTAATAGAATATTTAACAAGATTAAGCAATGATAAAAAACTAAAAGCTTATCATATAAAAAAGTATAGAGACTTTTTCTATAAAGAATCAAATAAAGAAATAAAGAGGATATTAAGTTACGATTCCGGAGATAATAAGAATAGCTCTTATTTAGAAAATAATTATTCTATATTAAAATTAAAAAAATATCTTGAAATACTTTCCATATTCAATGATGCAGAATATAATCATCTAATAAAAAGCATTAGAGAAACCAAAAATATTGGCTTAATTGAACTTTTAATTTCTTTAAAAGATCCCATAGATTTAACCAAAGAAGAATATTTATATGTTAAAAGAAATGCGATTCCATCTAAAAAAATGAATGAATCCTATAAAGAAAAGTTTGGGGAAGATCTTTTTAATCCTGCCAAGGATTTAACAGCAGAATTAGCTAAAAAAGAGCTAATGAAAAATTTTTTTCAGAATCATACTTATGATTATGAAAAAGTAGATTCATTAGCATTTAAGGAGGAACAGAATTATTCTTACGAAGGAAAGGATTATAAAGTCTTCTATTTTACAGTATATAAAAGCAATATTGGATCAGAGTTCGATAAAAAAATCAATGCTAAGGAAGATGAACAAGATTTTCATGAATACAAGGAGAAGGATGATAACATTCAAGAAGTTAATATAGGAATAATTGCCTTTAATTTAATGACATCAAATATAAATGACGGTTCTTGTTATGAAGAGAATAATCATGATGGGTTTACCAATGAATCTGATTACGTTTGGAATAGCGAATCAGATTTTATGGCTTTAACACTATTTAATTCTATAGATTTGTATTATAAAGATTTAAATGAATGGGAGAAATTAAAAGATAAATTTATAGATTATTTAAAATCTTTAAGTCATCCAAGATCAACATCCAAATTTTTAGATGAGGTATACACGATTGAATATCCTTATTAAATTAATATTTGTTAGTTTACAATAAAAATTATTACATTTGAAGAAATAAAATAGACATGATAACAATACTATATATAGGTTTTTGGCCTTTTGCAAAATTTGTAGGTTTCGTATTATTTCTTATCATAGCTTCAATGGCATTTTGGTGTCTTACATTTTTACTAAGTATTTTGCCTTACTGGCTAACATTTGGAATTGCTGAAAATTCTGGAAAAATAAATGCTGATGTAAAGCCTGAAGATGTTCGAAGAAAAATATTAACTGAACAAGAGGGAGTTGAATTGGTTTATACTAAATAAATTCTTTTACTATAATAAATAAAAAAACCGACAATTTTATTGTCGGTTTTTTTGTTAAAATGATTATTATTTTTTAGAAATAATTTCTAAAGTATTGTTAGCAATTTCTAACTCTTCATTGGTAGGAATTAATAATATTTTCAATTTAGAATCAGAAGATTGAACTTCTTTGATTTCGTCTGGACTATTATACTCCTTGTTTTTAGAATCATCCATTTGAATACCCAAGTAATCCATATTCTTACAAATCAAAGAACGAAGTTGAAAATCATTTTCACCAATACCTGCGGTAAATACAATGGCATCAGCTCCATTTAATGCAGCCATATAGGCTCCGATATATTTTTTTACTCTATAAGAATATAAATCTAAACACAAGGTAGCCTTCTCATCACCAGCTTTGTATAAATTCTCAATATCACGGGCATCACTATGACCAGTCATACCCAGCATACCAGATTTTTTATTTAATAAATCATCAAGCTCTTCAAATTTAACTCCGCATTCTCTTACCATGTATATCAATACAGAAGGGTCTATATCTCCACATCGAGTACCCATAACTAAACCATTTAAAGGAGTAAATCCCATGGAGGTATCTATACTTTCACCCTTTTCATTAATAGCTGTAATACTAGAACCGTTCCCTAAGTGTATGGTGATTACTTTTGCGTGTTCGTTATTTAAATACTTAGCCGCCTGTTCACGTACGTATTTATGACTGGTCCCATGTGCTCCATAAGACCGAATTTTATTCTCCGTATAAAATTTTTCTGGAATAGCGTATCTATAAGCTCTCGGAGGCATGGTTTGATGAAAAGCAGTATCAAAAACAGCTACTTGAGGAATATTTGGGAAAAATTGTTGAGCCACCTCAATACCCAGTAAGTTAGCCGGGTTATGCAAAGGAGCCAAAGGATTCATTTCTTCAATTTTCTTTTTAACCTCATCAGTAATAAGTACAGGCGCATTAAAATCACCCCCTCCTTGTACAATTCTATGTCCTACAGCATTAATTTCAGAAAGAGATTTTATAACACCAATTTCTGTATCGGTTAATAAATCTATAATTAACTTCATTCCTCCAGTATGGTCAGGAAATTCTTGATTAATTGTTTTCTTTTCTAGGGAGTTACCGTTTAAATATCTATGTGTAAGTTGTCCTCCTGTTGTACCAATTCTTTCAACTAATCCTTTGGAAACAACAGTCGTAGTTTCCATATTAAGTAATTGATACTTGATGGATGAACTACCTGCATTTATAACTAATATTAGCATTCCTTAATTTTTGAGCCAAAAGTAATATTTTTAAGTAATATATTAAAGGAATATAGTTTAAAATTATATAGAATTAAAACCTAATTCTATAATTTAGATTATTTGAATTAAAATAATTTTTGATGTAAGTTTTGAAAAATAAACCTCTCAAATTAATTTAGAATTTAAATAAAAAAATCTAAAGCAAATAATAAAAAAGCCGGAATCTTCCGGCTTTATATTTAAATATCTTAATATCTATATTCGTCTGTTTTAAAAGGGCCTTCAACAGTTACTCCAATATAATCGGCTTGTTCTTTTGTAAGAATATCCAGTTCTACTCCAATTTTTTCTAAATGTAAACGAGCCACTTTTTCATCCAAATGTTTAGGAAGTGTATAAACCTTATTTTCGTATTTTCCAGGATTTTGCCATAGTTCAATCTGGGCAAGCGTTTGGTTACAGAAAGAATTACTCATAACAAAACTAGGATGTCCGGTAGCGCAACCAAGATTAACCAATCTGCCCTCAGCTAATACAATTACATCTTTACCATTCAAAGTATACTTATCTACTTGTGGTTTTATCACAACTTTCGTGTTTCCATAATTATTATTCAACCATGCCATGTCTATCTCATTATCAAAATGTCCAATATTACAAACCACAGTTTTATCCTTCATCATCTCAAAGTGTTTCCCTTGGATGATATCACGGTTACCAGTACATGTAATAACAATATCAGCTCTTGAAATGGCATTATCCATTTTTCTTACTTCGTAACCGTCCATAGCTGCTTGTAAGGCGCAAATAGGATCTATTTCAGTAACTATAACTCTAGCACCTGCACCACGGAAAGAAGCAGCAGAGCCTTTTCCTACATCGCCATATCCAGCAACGACAACAACTTTTCCTGCAATCATTAGATCCGTTGCTCTACGTACAGCATCAACGGCAGATTCTTTACATCCGTATTTGTTATCAAATTTAGATTTTGTTACAGAATCATTAATGTTAATCGCAGGTATAAGTAATGTTCCATTTTTTACCCTCTCGTGTAAACGATGTACCCCCGTTGTAGTTTCTTCAGATAAACCTTTAATACCACTTACTAATTCTGGATATTTATCTAACACCATATTAGTTAAATCACCACCATCATCTAAAATCATGTTTAAAGGCTTTTTATCTTCACCAAAAAATAGAGTTTGTTCAATACACCAATTAAACTCATTTTCAGTCATACCTTTCCAAGCATATACTGGAATTCCTTTAGCAGCAATAGCCGCAGCAGCATGGTCTTGAGTGGAGAAAATATTGCAAGAGCTCCAAGTAACCTCTGCACCTAATTCTTTAAGAGTTTCAATTAGAACTGCTGTTTGTATGGTCATATGTAGACATCCAGCAATCCTAGCACCTTTTAAAGGTTGTTCATCTTTGTATTCTTTTCTTAAGGACATTAGCCCAGGCATCTCAGCTTCAGCTAACTGTATTTCTAATCTACCCCAATCTGCAAGAGATATATCTTTAACCTTATACGGTATGTATTCTGTATTCATTTATAATTTTTTTCGTAAAGTTATTAATTAAATTTTTTAGCTACAAAATCTAGAAACTAAAATAAAATAGTAGGATTTTAATATAAATTTATATTAATCCATAGTTCTTTTAATAAATTGGTAATCTATTTACTTGCTTGTATAAAATTGAGTAGCTTCAAAAGTGAAATAAATTGATATATTTAGTTGAATATTTGAATAAAAAAATTTATAATTAAAATTCAACAATCATAACCCCATAGTGAGATAATCATCAAAAAAATTTTATACAAAGAGTAAATATTTTTTAAAATTATTACTTAGAAAGATTCAATTAAGAATTAAAAAAAATTGAAAATTAATTTGAAATAATTCACTTAGTAGATTTTTTTAATAAATAAATGACATGTATCTATTCAACTATACTTATCACTTCTAAAATTTCAGGAACATGTTTTTTTATGGTAGATTCAATTCCTAGTTTTAAAGTACTTTGATTGATAGAACAGTCAGAACAAGCACCTGTAAATTTAATAGTTACTACATTGTCTTGAATGTCTATTAGTTCAACATCTCCACCATCAGCAACTAAAAAAGGTCTTACTTCTTCTAAGGCTTTATTTACTTTATCTATAATTGAATTATTCATATACTTATTTATTTTAATTTAATAGAATTATTTTGAAGAGCAACCAGCCATTGTAGTTATTCTAACCGCTTCAGTAGGAGGTAAATTTTTATTTCTTAAAACTAAACTCTCGATCATTTTTTTTGCAATTTCAATGTAAATATTTGGAATTAGTTCGTCTTCTTGCAAGGCGGCAGGTCTTCCATAGTCGGAGGCTTCACGTATAGATTGAATGATAGGAATTTCTCCCAATAATGGTAAATCAAGAGACTCAGCCAATTTTTGAGCTCCTTTTTTTCCGAAAATATAATATTTGTTCTCAGGTAATTCTTTAGGTACAAAGTAAGCCATATTTTCAATAATACCTAGAACGGGAACATTAATTTCAGGCATTTGAAACATAGCAACCCCCTTTTTAACATCTGCCAAAGCTACATGTTGTGGAGTACTAACAATCACTGAACCTGTTACCGGTACTTCTTGAACAATGGAAAGATGAATATCTCCTGTTCCTGGAGGAAGATCTATTAATAGAAAATCTAGTTCACCCCAATCAGCATCGTGAATCAATTGGTGAATGGCTTTAGACGCCATCGCACCTCTCCATACAACCGCTTGATTTGCACCTGAAAAGAATCCAAGAGATAACAATTGAATACCATAACTTTCAATGGGAACCATCTTATGATCTTTGGAAGTTGGTTTTGCATTTTCAACGTCAAACATGACAGGAATTGAAGGTCCATAGATATCTGCATCTAATAAGCCTACTTTAAAACCTAATTTTTTTAGAGATATTGCTAAGTTAGATGCTACAGTAGATTTACCTACACCTCCTTTTCCAGAAGCAATAGCAATGATGTTTTTTATTCCCGGGATGTTTTTACCTTTAATTTCTTGTTTTTCAGGAACCTCTACGGATATATTAAGTTTAAGTTTTAAATCTTTGCCAAACTTATCTTCAAAAGCTGCATGCATAGCTACTTCCATTCTTTTCTTTTCATGCATAGCCGGGGAATGGGACAACATATCAATAATGGCAGTATCCCCCATTAATTGAACATTTTTAACTAAATCCTCAACTTCAATTTCCTTTAAAAACTCAATTATATCCTTTTTGCTTATCATGGATGCTAAATTTTAGATTATTTAATAAAAATCTTTTCACAAAAATAGGGATATTATAGCATTAATAAAATTGTTTTTTCAATTTTCCATTAACTAATGTTAGCGTAAAAAAAAATAATGTTTTTTAAATAAGATAACCCGTGGTGCATTTAGAAAAAAAATAAATTCTACTGATTATCAGTGAAATAATATTTTCAATTTTAATGATTATATTCAAAATAACCTCAAAACACTTAAAAATTTAAAATCAGAATAACAAATAATTTTGAGTAATAAATATAAGTGATTAATATTCAATATATTATATTTTAATTTCTAAATGCACCACGGGTTAAGATAATTTATAAACTGTTTATATAAATTAATTCGTTTATTCAAAATAAGAGGTTTTTGACTACGACTGAATAAAAATTGAACCACTAATTTTTTAATGAATTTATAATCGTAATATTTCCTAAGTATTTAAAAATTAAAAATTAGTTATATTTAGCCACAGTTAATTCATTAATTATGGGTTTAAGAACAGTAAATGTTACGAGATATATATCTCCTTTGCGGGAAGGTGGATCTTTGCCAGCTTTGGCTGAAGCAGATGATGATTTTAAATATGTGGTAAAATTTAAAGGGGCAGGGCATGGTTCCAAAGCATTAATCGCTGAATTGATAGGAGGAGAGATTGCTAGACTTCTAAGCTTAAAAATACCAGAGTTAGTATTTATTAATTTAGAGGAAGCATTTGGTAGGATGGAGCCTGACGAAGAGATACAAGATTTATTAAGGGCTAGTAAGGGCTTAAATTTAGGGCTTCATTATTTATCTAGTGCAACCACTTTTGATCCTATAGCTTTTAAAGTTGATTCTGCCTTAGCTTCCAAAATTGTTTGGTTGGATGCCTTTTTAACCAATATTGACCGAACGGTTAAAAATACGAACATGTTAGTATGGCATAAGGAATTATGGTTAATCGATCAAGGTGCTTCTTTATATTTTCATCATTCTTGGGTGAATTGGGAAAAATTATCTATTACCCCATTTTCTCAAGTTAAAGACCACGTATTGTTGCCGCTAGCTACACAGTTAGAAGATGCAGATATTTTTGCTAAAAAGTATATTAATGAAGAAAGTTTGAAAAAAATTGTGAATCTAATTCCTGAAGAATGGATAAATCCAGAAGATTTTGATGAAAATATAGATCAAGTAAAAAGCATTTACTTAGAATACCTTTTAAGAAGATTAAATCATACTCAAATATTTATAAAAGAAGCACAAAATGCAAGAAAAACACTTATATGAATATGCAATTATTCGTTTAGTACCTAAAATAGAACGAGAAGAATTTATAAATATTGGTTTAATTTTATTTTCTAAACATGCACGTTATATAAATCTTAAGTATGAAATCAATGAAAGAAAAATTAAGTGTTTATTTAACAATATGGAGGAATTAGACATTGAAAATATTCATTCCATTTTAACTGCTTTTGAAAATATATGCAAAGGGAAAAATAATGGGGGGGAAATCGGTGAATTTGATATTCCAGAACGCTTTAGGTGGTTGACAGCCATGCGTAGCACTATAATTCAAACCTCAAGACCACATCCAGGAATTTCAACAGATTTAAATAAGACATTTTCAGCTTTGTGGGAAGAGTTGGTAATGTAAACTTTTCTTTTATACTAAAATTGTTAAAAATTATGGATTAAAACTCTTAATTAATACAGATATAGTTCTACAAGAAATTCATAAAAAAAATTTAAAGTATTCAAATATTTTGATTATGGAATGTCTTTTGCTTTGTGTGGAATAAAAATAATATAACATTTAAAAATGAAAAGAATCCTTTTTTTATTCGCATGTTTTTCCTTTATTATTGCTCAGTCACAAAAAATAACTTCTATATCAACAGATTTTAAGTTAGATTCTTTATTATTTCCAGACATGGTTACACCTGCAAAGATTTATACTCAACTAGACAATGGGAATATAAATAACTTAAGTGTTATAACGAATCCAAGTTTAATATGTTCATTATTTAAAGTAGACTGTAAAAATGTAAAGAAAATATATTTAGAGAATTATCAGGATAGAAATTCTGGATCAGAATCAGGGGTTTTAGTAGCAGAGTATAAAGATATAAAATCTCTGGATACAGCTTTAAATAAATTATTAGCAAATAAACAAAAAGGCTATTTAACCAAGGAGAATTATTTAATTCAAGTTTGGAGTAATGATCCTAAGCATGGAGAAGAGGAAATTATAAAGATGGAAAATTTTTATCAAAACAAAATAATGGCTAAGTTATATGTTGCTGAAGAAATTTATCCTACGGAAGTTTTACCTGGTGAGTGATTTGAAATTTTCTTGATCTGAAGCTTATTTTATAATAGATAAATTGGAATTTTAATGAATAAATATATTTAGATTTTTTGATGGTCTAAATAGATTCTAAAAATTCAAAATTCCTTATTTTTTCATCAAGTTCTTTAAAAATTTTGAAGTTGATATAGGTATAGGTATTCATCTCTTCATTCTAGAGCAGTACAGATATTAGTAAAGGTACTAATAATTATGAAATTTTTTTTAATACAAAAGTATGTAGTTTACTTAAAATATTATGAAAGGTTATTAAGAAAAAGTCTTTTAAAATCTTTTGCATTGAATAAATATTCTTTATAAAATAAATTTAGTGCAATAAATAAACAATTTATTGCACTAAATTTTTAGTAGATTATGTTGATTCCATTAAACCACCATATCTATTAAATAATATACTCATCTATGATATAAATTTTTTTAGACTTTAAAAATTTATATTCTAATTAATTTTATTACTTCAAAAATTACTAAAAATAAATTTTTAAAAATTCTAACAAATTTTTTTAATAAAAGTATATTTGTGATGAATATATTTAATTTAAACATTTAAAATGAAATTACTAGCAGTTGGAACAGTAGCCTACGATGCTATAGAAACTCCTTTTGGGAAAACTGATAAAATTCTAGGAGGTGCAGCAACTTACATAGGTTTAGCAGCATCTAAACTAGGGACAGAAGTAAATTTAATTTCGGTAGTAGGTGGAGATTTTCAACAAAAATATTTAGATCTATTAGAAAATCATAAAATCGGTATTCAAGGCATAGAAAAAGTAGAAGACGGAAAAACTTTTTTCTGGTCTGGGATTTATCATGAAGATATGAATAGTAGAGATACACTAGTAACAGAATTAAATGTATTAGAAAGTTTTAATCCAGTGATTCCTGAGGACTTAAAAAATTCAGAAGTTTTAATGTTAGGAAATTTGCATCCTGCGGTGCAATTGTCAGTGATTGAGCAAATGAGTGAAAAACCCAAATTAATAGTTTTAGATACTATGGATTTTTGGATGAATTCAACTTGGGATTTATTGCTTAAGGTCATAGCTAAAGTTGATGTAATTACAATTAATGATTCAGAGGCACGCCAACTCTCTGGAGAATTTAGTTTGGTAAAAGCCGCTAAAAAAATTCAACAACTGGGACCTAAATTCGTGGTAATTAAGAAAGGAGAACACGGAGCGCTACTATTTCATAAAGAACAAGTCTTTTTTGCCCCAGCAATGCCATTAGAAGAAATTTTAGATCCTACAGGAGCTGGAGATTCCTTTGCTGGGGGAATGACAGGATATTTAGCTAAGTCTGAAGATTTTGCATTTGAAAATTTAAAAAAAGCAATTATAGTAGGAAGTGCGTTAGCCTCATATACCGTTGAGAAATTTGGTGTTGAAAGGTTAGTGGAATTAACTCAGCAGGAGTTTGAATCAAGACTTGAAAGTTTTAAGACTTTAACCTCTTATGATTATAACATATAGTTGCTTCGATTTAGATTTAAATATTAATACAAATACTTAAGAAGAAAATTAAAAGACTAACTTAGATAAATAAAGTTTTGAATATAATCATATGAAAGGTATACTACTAGTAAACTTAGGTTCTCCCAAATCCACCTCGGTAGAAGATGTGAGAATATATTTACGAGAGTTTTTAATGGATAAAAGGGTAATTGATGTACCTTGGATTATAAGAAAATTAATTGTGGAGCTAGCGATACTCCCGAAACGACCCAAAGAATCCGCTAAAGCATATCAATCCATATGGTGGGACGAAGGTTCACCCCTAGTGGTTATATCTGAAAGAATAACCCAAAAGATAAAAAAATCAATAAATAATCCCGTAGCATTGGCTATGAGATACCAGCAACCCTCCATTGAAAAGGGGTTAAAAGAACTAGAAGAACAAGGAGTTACCGAAACCTTAGTGATACCATTGTACCCACAGTATGCCATGAGTACAACTGAGACAGTAGTTGAAAAAGCTAAGGAAATCCAGAAGAAAAGATTCCCTAAGATGCACTTAAGCTTTCTGCCTCCTTTTTACAAAGATGAAGAATATCTTGATCTATTAACTAAAAATATAAAAACTAAACTACCAAAAAATTTTGATTTATTAATTTTTAGTTATCATGGATTACCTGAAAGGCATATTTTTAAAACAGATATCACTAAAACCTGCCGTTTAGATAATAGCTGTTGCTTTGAAAAAGAATTACCTTCTCATTCCTATTGTTATAGACATCAATGTTATTATGTAACTGAACAAATAAAGAAAAGGTTAGGGCTTGAAGATTCTAAAGTTATGCAGACCTTTCAATCACGTTTAGGGAAAGACCCATGGCTTAAGCCTTATACAGACTATACTTTAAAAAATCTTTCTTCCAAAGGAATAAAAAAAATTGCGATTGTTGCCCCCGCCTTTGTTTCAGATTGTTTAGAAACATTAGAAGAGCTAGCTGTAGAAAATAAAGAATACTTTATTGAAAATGGAGGAATAGAATATAATTATTTAGAATGTTTAAATGAAGACGACAACTGGATTCAGTGGTTAATTAATAAAATTAATAATTATACAAACAACTAAAATAGAATTAATTATAAATGTTTCATTCTATTTTTAATCTAAAATAACCCTAAAGTATATTGAGAGTTTTAGCAAATATTACCATAAAGATAATATCTTTTTTTCCTTTAAAACTTTTATATGGAATATCAAGTATTTTATATTTTATAATATACTATATTTTAAGATATAGGAAAAAAATTGTTAGACATAATATAAATATTGCTTTCCCTAACAAGAATAGTAAAGAAAAGCAAATTATTGAAAAGAATTTTTATAAAAATTTTACAGATTTTATTATTGAATTTATAAAAATTTTTTCAATGACTCAGCAAGACTTTAATAAGCACATTAGTATTAAAAATCTTGAAATATTAGAAAAATCTAAGAAGGAAAACAAAGATGTAATTTTATTAGCCGGACATTTGTTTAATTGGGAGTGGTTAATTGGAGTTTCTAAACAATTGCCACAAAATGAAGCTTATGCAGTTTATAAAAAAGTTGCAAATGGATTTTTTGATTTTGAGGTTTTCCAAGCGCGTTCTAAATTTGGAACAATACCCTTATCAGTTAAAGATGCCACTCGTAAAATGATAGGATTGCCTAATGATGGTACCCATGCCTATTTATTTGTAGCTGACCAAAGTCCTTACAAAACTAGAATTCATTATGAGTTAGAATTTTTCAATCGATTAACACCAGTTTTTAACGGTTACGATAAGATTGCAAGAAAAAAGAACTATCATGTTTTTTATCTGGAAATGAATAAAATATATAGAGGTAAATACGAAGTTGTTATTAAAAGTATTCTTCCAGATCAACAAAATTTTAGAGAAAATGAAATAGTTGAAAAGTTTTACCAAAACTTAAACCATAATATTATCAAACACTCAGCCCTTTGGCTTTGGTCTCATAAAAGATGGAAATATACCAGCGGAATCGATTACAAACTTTAGCAATAGTCATATTAAACTTTAATGGAACCCAATGGTTTAAAAAATTCCTTTCAGGAATTGTAAATTTTAGTCAAGGTTACCCCATTTATGTTATAGACAATCATTCAACCGATGATTCCTTAAACTATTTGCAAGTAAACTATCCGGAAATAGGGGTCATAAAAAACCCTAAAAATCTAGGCTATGCCGGAGGCTATAATCATGGATTAAAAGAAGTTAAAGAAGAGATTTATTGTTTATTAAATTCTGATGTTCAAGTTACGCCGAACTGGATTGATCCTATTTTAAAATTATTTCAAGAGGACGGTGAAATTGTAGCTGTGCAACCTAAAATTCTCAGTTACAAAGAAAAAAATAAATTTGAATTTGCAGGAGCAGCCGGAGGTTTTCTTGATAATTTAGGATATCCCTTTTGTAGAGGGCGAGTTTTTTTTAGTACAGAAGAAGACATAAGTCAATACAACAATACTTGTGAAATATTTTGGGCGACAGGCGCATGTTTATTTATAAGAAAGAAAAGTTTTTGGGAACAGAATGGATTTGACGAAGATTTTTTTGCACACATGGAAGAGATAGATCTATGTTGGAGATTAAAAAATTCAGGAAAAAAAATTTTTTATTGTGCAGAATCACAGGTTTATCATGTAGGAGGAGGAACCTTAAATCCATACAATCCAACCAAAACCTTTTTAAATTTTAGGAATAATCATTTAATGCTATTGAAAAATTTACCATCCTATAAGATCTTTCCAATTATTTTTTTTCGATTAATTTTAGATGGGCTGGCAGGAATTAAATTTATTTTTACCGATGGTTGGAAACACTGCTGGGCAGTGATTCGGGCACACTTTGCTTTTTATTATTTAATCCCAAAATTTCTAAAAAAAAGAAATCCAGGAATAAAAAACTATGGACATAAAAAATTTATAGTCTTTCAATATTTTTTTTATAAACGAAAAACATACAAAAAATTAAGATAAAATTTAATGAATACTAAAATTTTTAAATAAACTTAAAACTAATTTTAGTTTTAATACCTTAGCAAACTATTAAAATTTATAATATGGAACTGGCAAGAATACAACAATTGGAGGAGCTTGCAAAGCAATATGGAAATCCTCTTTATATATATGATGGCGATATAATTAAAAGTCAATATAAAAAATTATCAGAAGCATTTAATAATGTAAAAGAGGTTACTTTTAACTATGCATGTAAAGCCAATACTAATTTAAATATTCTTAAACTAATGAAGAAGTTAGGAACTGGCTTAGATGCAGTTTCCTTACAAGAAATACAAATAGGTTTAAAAGCAGGCTTTACTCCCCAAGAAATAATTTTCACCCCCAGCGGTGTAAGTTTTGATGAAGTTAGAAAAGCTGTAGATTTAGGGGTAAATATCCATATTGATAATTTCCCATTTCTGAAATATTTTGCTGAAGAATTTAGGAACTATCCTATAGGGATTAGAATTAATCCGCATATTAAAGCTGGAGGTAATGAGAAGATATCCACCGGACATGTAAATTCAAAATTTGGAATTTCCATTGAACAGAACGATGATCTTTTAGAATTAAAAAATCAAATTCCTTTAAATGTACAAGGTTTACATATTCACACCGGTTCAGACATTGTTGATATAGATATCTTCTTAAAAGGAGCTGAAGTAATTTTTGATGTAGCAGAGAAATTTCCTAATTTGAAGTATTTAGATTTCGGTAGTGGATTTAAAGTACCATACAAGGAAGGAGATAAGCAGACAGATATAGAATTACTAGGAGAAAAGTTAGGCGAGATATTTAATCAATTTATAGAAAAGTATGGAAAAACTTTAAGACTAATTTTTGAACCAGGGAAATTTTTAGTTAGTCAGTCAGGGTACTTTCTTGCAGAAGTAAATGTAGTTAAAGAAACACCTTACAATACCTTTGCTTTTGTAAATAGTGGTTTTAATCACTTAATACGCCCCATGTTCTACAATGCGTATCATCATATAATCAACTTAACTAATCCAAATGCACAAAAGAAAAATTACAACGTGGTGGGATATATATGTGAAACTGATACTTTTGCGTCGGAAAGGGAAATTTCAGAAATTAGAGAGGGTGATTTATTATGTTTTCTAAACGCAGGAGCATATTCATTTTCTATGTCGTCCAATTACAATTCTAGATTAAAACCCGCAGAAATATTAATTATGAATGGTGAACCCCATTTAATTAGAAGAAGAGAGGTTTTAGAAGATATTTTAATGACTACTGAAGAAATAAATTTATAAAAAATTTGAAAAAGTTTGGAAAAATAAAAAACTATTGTATATTTGCAACCGCTTAACATAACTACTGAAATTATAAATTTCAATAGTATTGGAGAGATGGCAGAGTGGTCGATTGCGGCGGTCTTGAAAACCGTTGACTGTAACAGGTCCGGGGGTTCGAATCCCTCTCTCTCCGCATTAAAAACCTTACAATTAAATATTGTAAGGTTTTTTTATTAGATTACTTAATGTTTTTATTAAGTAAGTATAAATTTTTATTGTTTAAATTTTCAATTCATTTAAAATACATTATTTGAAAAAAGTTGTTTATAACTTAATAACTTATTTCAAATTGTAACAGTTGTAAAAATAAAATCTCAAAAAAATATATCACATAATATCCGATAATTTCAAAACGCTTGTATTATTAGATATATTTAAAATTTAAAATTATTTAAACTCATATATATAGTATCTTAATGAATCTTTAAGGATGATATGCTTTCTTATATTTTAATTGTAATATCTGACGATTCTGAATTTTTGACAAAGTTAATAACATGGTTATAGATCCTATGAAAGCACAAAACATATCGGACTGTGTATCCCATATATATCCTTGCATACCTAAAAAATCCTCAGCTCCTCCGTAGGAGAAAATAGATATCCACCATTCTAAAAATTCATAAAAAGCACTAATTGCTAAACATATACATATCACTAAAAAAGGAATCCAATTTTTATTTTGTACAATTTTTAAACGAATTAATAATTCTCTAGTTATTAGTGCCGGTACAAAACCTTGAGCAAAATGTCCAAGTTTATCGTAGTTATTTCTACCAGAATTAGTGATATAATCAAAATAAGGAACTCTTGCGTAGGAATAATGTGCACCAATAAAAAGAATGATAAAATGTACAAGAATTAGTAAATAGGAAATATTAGTAAATTTAAATTTTTTGTAAGTAAAAATTAAAATAAATATGCCAAGAAAACAGAATCCAGACTCTAAAAACCATAATGATAATTCATAAGGTTTATAAATAGAACAAACTGCTGTAATTGAGAAAATCAGTAAGTAAAAAAGCACATAGTAATTTTTAGAGTATATCATATAGTTTTTTTATGTATGGAATAATGACATAAACGAAGAATATAAAATTTAAATCATAAAAAATATAAAAGGATTAAATTTGTAAATAAGGATTTTCTATGTTTGAATAATTTATTTACACATGTGTTAATATACAATTAACTAAATTAATAATAAGATTTAGTATTATAAAACCCATGGTGCATTTAGAAAAAAATAAATGTTACTGATTATCAGTGAAATAATATTTTCAATTTTAATGATTATATTCAAAATAACCTCAAAACACTTAAAAATTTAA
>NZ_SELI01000017.1:0-201084 GCF_007845595.1 Apibacter muscae | reverse complement strand
ATATATTTTATTATAATATGAGCAAATTTATTGATTTTTTTTATGGTTTTTATCTTTTAAAAAAAAAATTATAGTAATACAGAATATTAAAATCGTTATTAAATAGGTGTAGGAATTCACCTATTTTCTTAAAATTTACTTCGGCAATAAGTTCTTTATTAATATAGACAACTAATTAAAAATCATTTATAATAATTCTTAACCTAATATTTCATAGGATTTATAAAATTTATTTAAAAAAAGTTTGAAATAAATATTTTAAATCCTTGCCCAACGACCAATCTTTTACATACTTTTTATTTATCTCTACTTTGTCTTTCCAAAGTACTTCATCGTTATATTTTATTGGATCTGGATGATTGGATAGTAATTCTTCTTCATTTCTGTATTTAATTTGAGCAGGACCTGTAATCCCCGGCTTTACGGTAAGTATTATCTCATCCTCCCCGAACAATTGATCTGCGTACCCTGGTACATCCGGGCGAGGACCTACCCAAGACATTTCCCCTTTTAAAATATTGATTACTTGAGGAATTTCATCCCACTTATATTTTCTTAAAAATCTCCCAAGTGTAGTAATCTCCATTTTAGACGTAGTAATGGAGGATTTATACTCCCCTTTCATTGTTCTTAGCTTATAAATATAAAATTTCCTCTTATCTCTCCCTATTCTTTGTTGCTTAAAAAAAGGACTTTTTTTCGTAGTAACTATAATCAGTAAAGAAAATACAAGTAAAGGGAATATAGAAAGTAATAGTATTACTATGGAAAAAGAATAATCAAACAACGATTTTAAATTATTCATAGGAGATTTTCAACTTGCTAAATTATTGATAAACGTAAATTTTTCCAAACAAACTTACGATTATCAGCCAATTACTTTCATAATAAATAAGTTTATATATTAAATTGAAATTTATATTTATTTAATTCTTCATGAATAATTATATACTAAAAATTTTAAGGTAAAATTATAACATTATAAATATTTAATTTACAAGTATTTAAAAAAGAAGCTTAAAATATTATCAGGAATAAAATCAATCTAACCATATTGTTTATGTTTTAATTATAGTATATTTGCATAAAATAAATGCTTGTTTATACTAGAACAGCAAATAAAAAAATTTTAAATTTATGAAAAAAATATTACTCATTAATTTTGCTTTAGTCGCATTAATTACTTCTTGTACTGATGATTACAATGACTTACCTATTACAAAACCTTCTGCATCTGAATCTGTAGATCAAGGACAAGTAGGTGGCGAACAAGAGCATATCCCTGTGGATGCTAATTCTAATAGAGTTGTAGATCAAGCACAAGTAGGTGGTGAACAAGGGCATATTCCTGTTGGAGCTTACTCTAATAAAGCCGTAAATCATGCACAAGTAGGTGGTGAACAAGGGCATATTCCTGTTGGAGCTTACTCTAATAAAGCTGTAAATCAAGCTCAAGTAGGCGGTGAGCAAGGACATATTCCTGTTGGAGCTAATTCAATAAATATTCCAACGGAAAACGAAAAATAAAATAAAGATTAATAGTTACAATAATCTTTATTTAAAGGGCTATTTAAAATAAATTAAATAGCCCTTTTTTAATTTAATTCTTTTCATGCTTAAAGATTAATCCTTACATTTATATGAATTTATTCATTCTTTAGTACTAATCATATGTTAAAGAAAATTTACATCTATGCATGCGCTTCATTTATAACTTTACTAGCATGTAAAGAGAAAAATAATTATTTTGATAGAAATACTAAGGAATCTCCAAAAATTCTTAAATACATATATAACGATAAGAATATAGAATCTGCCTATAAGGATATTCTTACAGCAAAAAAAAATAAAAATATTCATCAATTAAGTAATATTTACTTTCAGTTAGGCTATTATTATCTTGAAAAGAACATTAGTGATAGTGCCTTTTACTACTTTAATCACTCAAAAGAACAATCACTCATTGAAAATGATAGCTCATTTATAGGAAGATGTTTGACCAATATGGCTATGATACAAGCCGATGAAGCTGACTTTTTAGGTTGTGAAGAAACAGCAGTTGAAGCGCTAAAATATTTAAGCCCTTATAAAAAGAAGGATAGTATACCTTTATCTTCGGTATACAATACTCTAGCGATCTCTAAAACAGAATTGGCAGATTATTCTCAGGCAATTCAATACCACGAACTAGCCATGAATTTTTCTTCTAACAAATTGTCTAATATAATTTTAAAAAATAATCAAGCTGTTGTTAATGCTAAAGATCACAGATATGACATTGCTATAAATATTCTTTCAACACTCTTAAAAAATCCTATTTTAGATAAAAATCCAATTGAGAAAGCGAGAGTACTGGATAATTTAGCTTATATAAGGTGGCAAAAATATGGTTCTAATAATGATATAAAGAATGAGCTTGAAGAAGCTTTAAAAATTAGAATAAAGGAAAACTACCCATTGGGTGAAATGGCTAGTCATTTTCATTTGGCAGAATATTTTGAGAAAGATAATCCTTATGAAGCCATTAACCATGCGAGTAAGATGTACAAAATTGCCATTAAATTAGATCGAACGGAGGATCAATTGGCCGCTCTTCAAAAATTAATTTTTTTAGATCCTAAATCATCAGCAAAGAAGGATTATTTTCAAACTTATTTAACACTTATCGATAGCATTCAGAAAAAAAGAAATCATGCTAAAAACCAATTTACTTTAATTCGCTACGAAGTAGAAAAAAATAAAGAAGAAAATGCACTTTTGAAAGCTGAAAACATACAGAAAAACTATCAGATTCTTAAGCAAAGAATCATAGTATTCATAATTATTCTCATCATTTTTATAATTATTGTATTTTTTGTTTTATGGTATCAAAAAAGAAGACAGAAATTTAATCTTGAAAAAAATCAGGAAATTGAAAAAACAGAATTGAAATATTCTAAAAAAATTCATGACGAGGTAGCCAATGGTATATATTTTCTAATGACGGAAATCATTAATAGTTCAGATATTAAACCTTCAAAAGTGATTAATGATTTAGAAAACTTATATCATAAATCTAGAGATATCTCTCACGATGCTGAATTTAAGATGGATCTGAAAAAAGATTACAATCTTATTCTTAGACAAATGATACAAACCTACAGTTCTAAAGATACTAATATCATATTGATGGGAAATGAGGCTAATATATGGAATGGAATCAGTTTAGAAAAAAAAGAGGAGCTTTATTATATACTAAAGGAACTTTTAACTAATATGCGTAAGCATAGTAGAGCTAGCCTTGTTACCATAAAATTTAAAAATGATAAGAATTCATTCACAATTGAGTATATTGACAATGGTATTGGAATGAATCAACAAGATTATAACCCAAATAAACATTTTGTTAATTTGAAAGCTAGAATAAATTCGATCAATGGTTCATATTTAATAGATTTTTCAAGAAATATGGGTTTTTATATAAAAATATTAATTAACAATTAAAAATTATGCTGAAAAAAATTCTTATTGCAGAAGATTTTGATAGCTATAGCATAGGTATTGAAAAGGCTATATCCGATCAAGTAAATGTTGAAGTAGTAGATAAAACCTACTATTGTGATGATGCTATCTTAAAGTTGAGAGCGGCTTTGTCTAAAAATGATCCTTATGATCTATTAATTACAGACTTATCTTTTGCCTCTGACTATAGGGAACAAGAACTTGAGGGTGGTGAAGATTTAATTTATCAAATTAAGCAGGAGCAACCCAATTTAAAAATTATTGTATTTTCTATTGAAAATAGATATCATAAAATAAATCATCTTTTTGAAAAATACAAGATTAATGCTTTTGTAACTAAAGGAAGAGATGATATCAAAGATTTAAAAAAAGCTATTGAAGCACTTAAGGAAAATAAGTCCTATATTTCTGATGATAATAAAATTTCTAAAAGCAATCTTTTTGAACTAACGGAATACGATATTAATTTATTAAAACTTTTAGCTAAGGGTTTTACACAAAAAGAAGTTGAAAATTATTTAAAAAAGGAAAAAATTACGCCCAATAGTGAAAGTTCAATTGAGAAAAAGTTAGCTTTGCTTAGAATAACTTTTAATGCTAAAGACACTAAACATTTATTAAGTTTAGCTGTTGAATTGGGAATTATATAATTCATAAATTATATAATTTATACGTAAATAATTAATAATTCAAAAATTACGGATATCCGTAAGTATTCTTTAAATAAACCTCCTACATTTGTAGTGTTAATAAATTATTACACATTTAATAACGAAAATTTTAGTAAATACTCAAATATAAATTGTACAAACGTGGTGTTGTTTTTTAAACGAATTTATTAGATTGTTAAGATTAGTTTAATATTAGAAGTTTTTTAGCAACAAAATTAAAAGGCATTAGAATAAGCACCTAATGCCTTTTTTTAATTAATATTAAAAATTTTTATACTTCAAAAGGAATTTCTAATTGATGACCCACAGTAGTATCTTTTTCAACCATATACATATTTTTAATACTTATACCTATGAGTCTAACTTTGTTAGATAAGTCCAATTCATGAAGTAATTCTCGTGCAGATTTATATAAAACGGAATAATCGGTCACGGGTTGGGGTAACGTTTTAGATTTTGAAACTATCTTAAAATTGTCATATCTAACTTTTAAAGTTATGGTTTTACCATTAAATGATACTTTATTTATTCTTTCAACCACTTCTTTACAGATTTCTTTTAATTCTAAATAAATATATTCTAAAGAGTTTGTATCTACTCTAAAAGTATTTTCTGCTCCTAATGATTTTCTTATTCTATTTGGATTCACTTCCCCGTGATCAATTCCTTTTGCATTTAAATAAAATTTTCGCCCTTGTTTACCAAAATATCTAGTTAGTTCATCTTCTGTTTTTTGTTTAAGATCCCATCCTGTATAAATTCCAAGTTCATGTAGTTTTTGTGAAGTTTTCTTTCCAATGCCAAAAAAGGATTCAACCTTTAATTTTTCAACAAACTTTTCTGCCTTTTTAGGAGTAATAATAAAAAGTCCGTTGGGTTTGTTATAATCGGAGGCTATTTTAGCTAAAAATTTATTGAATGACACCCCAGCAGATGCCGTTAAGTTCGTTTCCTTAAAAATATCTGATTTTATTTTTTTGGCAACTTCCATCGCGTAGGGTTCATTCATATAATTTTCAGTGACGTCTAAAAAGGCTTCGTCTAGTGATAAGGGTTCAACCTTATCGGTATATTTTAAAAAAATTTCTTTAATTTGCTTGGATACAGATTTATAAACCTCAAATCGAGGTTGTACAAAAATTATGTTTGGACATAATTGCATCGCTTTTTGTGAAGCCATGGCTGATTTAATACCATATTTTCTAGCTTCATAGCTTGCAGCAGCCACAACCCCTCTTACTCCAGAAGATCCTACTACTAAGGGCTTATTCCTATATTCTTTATTGTCTCTTTGTTCAATAGATGCATAGAAAGCATCCATATCAATATGAATGATTTTACGCATAATTTTTAAAAGTTATCCATTCACAATTTTAATACCCCATGCTCTTTTTCCACTTAATAAATTTTAATTTTTTGTGGTTGTTGAATGGGTAAATTAATACTATTAATAGTATAAATATACCTAAAAGGGTTAGCCAACCCAAAATAGTTTTTAAAGTTAAAGTTAAGGCTTGTATTTGTACCAATGAATTGATACTGGAAAGCGCATATTGTTGTGCTTCATATACTCCAAAACCTTTACTTAAACCCGAATGATAATATTGACTGTATTTTTCTACAGCCAAAGGATTGGTATTATTTATACTGTCAGATAATTTTACTACATACTGTTGTTGCAAACGATAAATGGTATTGGAATAAATTGATGAGCTTATGGCTGGTGATAGTGCCGATCTAATTCCTATTAGAAAAAACACATTATAGATAAATTTATCTGGATGAAGTCCTTGCACTACATATACACCAAAAACAACAAATGTAATTATCATTCCCATCCCTCTTAAAAACATAGGAATATATAGTAAGCTATACTGTCCTTTCGGTGAAACTGTAAAGTATAAAATAGCACATGAACTGACTAAACAAAGAAATCCAAAAAAAATGATTAGGTTTATCCTTCTTTCTTTCTTAAACCAGCTCCAGCATATTATGGCTCCTAAAATAAATCCTGGGATTGTTATAATATACAATTCGTACAATCGATTACTCTCAAGTCTAAGAACAGAAGTTACGTAAGAGGATACAATTACACTGGCAGATACATAAAACATGCAAATAAACATTACCAAATATCCTACGGATGTATTTGTATTTTTTAAAATAGATAAATCAATGTAAGAATCTTCTTTAATTAGCTGTCTTTTAATAAATAAAATTACTGCTATAGGTATAATAAAAAAGGTACATACAAAGATAGAAGTTGAATTAAACCAATCAAATGTTTTACCATAGGTAAACACATAGATGATTGATATATAAATGATGGAACATAAAAATACACTTAGCCAATCCGCATCTTTTAACGGAATTTTTTTTGGCAATTCTGTATATTTAAAGGTTAGTAAAACAGCTATCATGGCTATTAGCAAAAGCGCTATCATAAAGTAATACATATACTGCCAGTTGTAACGATAGGCTAATTCTGAAGTTAAAACCATTGACAATTGACTTAACCCTAGGGTGACTGGATAAAATTTGGAATAAAAGATTCCTCTATGATTATTAGGACTAAGCATTGGCATAAGTATCATTATAATTTCTAATAGAGCAAGCGCTTTAAAGAAACCTATAAAAAAACTACATAATGTAATAATTACCATATTATTAACCTCTGCACATAAAAGACTTAAAAAAACTTGCATTAGTAAAGCCCATAGAATAATTACTTTCTGTGTAACTACCTTTCTTAACTTTATAATTAAAGGATATGCGATGGACATCCCTGCTGAGGTTGAAAAATAAGCCATATTAATGTCTTCAGACATTACTCCTAAAGAACTAGAAATATCAACAGAACTACCAGTATACGCGCCATTAATCAACATTACAGGCGCCATTATTATATAAGCTACCGCTAACATTAACCAACGGGGAATGTCTTTTCTAAAAATATGCCTATTTATCATTTTATTTTAGCCTCTGTCTCAACCATCATGCCAGCTCTTAATCTGATTCTCTCTGTTTGATTTAAATCAATAAAGTCAATTCTAACAGGAATTCTTTGCTGAATTTTTACAAAATTACCAGCGGCATTATCCGTAGGAATCATTGAATATTTAGATCCTGTAGCTTCTGAAATCGCTGTTACTTTACCCTTAAAGGTTTTACCCTTTATTGCATCTACATATATGTTAACCTCCTGTCCCACATAAATATTAGGAATTTGCTTTTCTTTGTAATTTGCGATTACCCACTTGTCGTTGTTTTTTATAATATTGGTTAATACCTGCCCTGCTTGTACTAATTCTCCAACTTCAATATTTTTACGTCCTACATAGCCATCGTAGGGAGCTTTGATTATAGTATATGATAAATTTAATTTAGCCATTTCTAAATTGGCTTTGCTTCGTAATATTTGTGCATCTGCATTTTCTTGTTTTTTACTTACTCCTTCTGTATTAGAAATATTGGCTTGCTTTTGATTAATCAAGGATTGATATTTAGCTCTATAAGCCTCATAATCTGCTTTTTTAAGATCATAAAGTTGTTGCGGTACAGATTCTTCCTTCCACAGATTCTCGTAACGAATATAATCTTTGTAAGCATTGTCCATTCTCACTTTAGCTTCTGATATATTAGCTTCTGATACAGACACATTTTTCAATGATGATTGAAGATTTGAAATCATTACATTTTTAGATGCCTCCGCATCTTTTAAAGAAGCTTCTGCATCTAAAACTTTAATTTTGAACTCACTATCATCAATGATTACTAAGGTATCTCCTGCTTTAACCTTTTCGTGCTCTTTAAATCTTACTTCTTTAATATAGCCAGAAACTCTTGAATTTATAGGAGTTATATATTCTTCAATGCTAGCATCATTGGTGATTTCATACTCGTAATATCGCCAAAAATATTGGGTTACCCAACCTATACCAAACAAAATAATACAAATACAAATAGTGTTAACTATAATTGTTCTTCTTTTTTTCTTTTTAAGCTCTATGTGAAGATTGCTTCGCTCATTATTTCGTTTATAGGTCGTAGAATCTTTTTTCGTGCTGGGTTCATTAATCAAGGAATCATCAGTTTTTTCGTCTTTATGAGGATGCATTTCTTTTTTTTTCATAATAAATAATTTTTATAAATTACCACTTGTATGTAACAATGAATAATAAGTGTAGATCATATTTGCTTTGGCAACGGTTAGTTGTAACTCTGCATCGAGCTGAACAGACGCGGCATCAAGTAAATCTGTGAGAATAGCCAATTGATTAAAATACTTATTTTTCGTTATCCGGTAATTATCTTTTGCTTGTATAACTGTTTCCTCTAAAACCTTTACCCTATTTAAGGCTTGCATATGTTTTATGTAGGCTGACTTTATGTTTACTCGTATTTCTTGTTCTATTTGTCGTTTCCTATTTTCTTGAAGCTCAACGTTCTTATTGCTTTGATATTTTGTATGCTTATAATCAAACCATGAAAATAAATCGTAAGTTACTCCTAAAGTAACTCCCCAACTATTCATATATAAATCTTGGACAGGGGATACCGTCGTTATTGGTCTTATTAATTGACTTCCTACATTTAAATTAAGATTGGGAATATATTTAGATTCTGATATTTTTTTTTCAATCTCTGCCTTTTCAATATTAAAATTTGATTTTTTAAGATCTGGATATTTTTTATACGCTTGCTCTAAATAAGTTTCTTCACTTGCTAAGAAAAGATCTAAGTCTAGTAAAGTTGAATCCGGGATAAGAATTATTTCTTCATTTAATCCTAAGATTATGTCTAATTGTTGTGATGTTAAAGATATATCATTATTGGCTTCCTCTAAAGATAATTGAAAATTTGAGACCTCAATTTCACTTCTTAAAACATCATTATTGGTAACTATACCTTGTCTTTTTAAATTTTTTATATTTTTAAGTCTTTTATTTGCTTCATCAATGGTCTTTTCAAATACTTCTCTTTGCTTATAAAGTTTAAATAATTCTAAATAATTGTTTATGAGCCACAATTTTATATCAGATTTACTTTTTTCAAAGTCAACAGTAGCTATATCTTTTTCAATTGAAGAATATTTTATAGAATTTTTTATACGTCCTCCTTGGTAAATCGGCTGTTTTAAATCAACTGCATAATTTTGCTTCCATTTAGGCATATAAGGTTTTTTAACATAAGATAAATTTTTATCATATACTGTTGGTGTACCTAGATATCCGTTAGCTAAAGTTACATCTAAACTTGGTAATCTTTTTGTTTTAGCAGTATTTTCTTTTGATTCATATATCTCCTTATGGATCTCAGCTTCTTGTATCTCTAAACTGTTTTTAAGTCCAAGACTAAACAATTCTTCTACGGTTAAATTATAGGCTACTTGAGCTTTGCACGGAGACATTATAGTTATAAATAATATAAAATACGATATATATTTCAAAGCAGTTGTATTTAAAATCATGTTAAAATATTATTTTTACACATAAAAAATAAAATTATTTATAATAAATATTTTTTATACTACGGATAAAATTGAAATTATACCCATTAAATATCTATAATTTTCTATCCTATAATTTTATGAATAAATAACCAATTGAACTTAATAAAATTTTTAGTGTCTAGTTTATCTCAAGTAATTTTAAAACTTCATTAAAATTTTTAAAATTCTAAGAATGAATTAACTATCATTTAAAACGTATTCTATGAAACTTGTTTTCATAGCAATTTTAATGTCGAATTTCAAGCTTTTATGAATTTTTAGAAGATTTATAATTTTAATCTAAAATATCAATTGCAAAATTATTACGAAATATTGAATATTTCATGAATTATTTTTAATGAAATTTTGTTTATATTTGATAAATTTTGATAAAATTATATCACAAATGAAATATATACTAAATATATTTTTTATACTAAGCATAAGTTTAATTAATAGTTGCAAAAATAATAAAGAAGTACATTTGAATAATGATACTATTATTAATAATGAAAAGATAACTATTGAAACTTCTACCAATTCAAAAAGTGATACAAGCGCTTCACTAAGTATTATTGAAACCAATAATAATAGCGTTAAAGATTCTGCCTCGAATTTCAAAACTAAAAATAAGGATAATTTGAATTTAAAAAATGATTCACTAAACAAGTACCATATTTATATAAGCTTAGACGATGGCCCTCAAGAGGGTACAAGAAATTGTTGGAAAATTTTAAAAGAATGCAACGTTCCTGCTACCTTTTTTATGATTGGTGTACACAATGAAGGTAAATCAAAAACAAGTTTGGTTGACTCTATTCATAACGATCCTTTATTTGTCATTGGAAATCATAGTAACACCCATGCCTACTTTAATAAATATAGCAAATTTTATAATGATCCCTCAGGATCTATTAACGATTTTATACTGGCTGAAAAAAATTTAAACTTAAATAGTAAAATTGCTCGTTTACTGGGGAGAAACACTTGGTCTGTTGACCATATTATTAAAGGAGAATTATCGGCATTAAAAACCGTGAAAAAATTAGATTCCTTGGGTTATTCTGTTTTTGGGTGGGATACTGAATGGCATTTTAAAAACGGGAATATTCCGGTGCAAAGTGCTGATGAGATGGTTAGAACCGTGAATTACGTTTTAAAAAATGGGAAAACACATTCCAAAAATTCAATAGTTATACTCGTTCATGACCGCATGTTCCAAAAACCAGAACATGCAGCTTCTTTTAAAAAATTTATTGTTTCTCTAAAAGAAAATAATAATTATTATTTTAACACATTAAATAATTATTCTAAGTAAAAATGATACTTTTGTATAGGTAATATTTTAATACTTAATAATGTCGTTATATCCACTAATATTTTATCCTAGTTTACATTATAGAATATGGGGAGGTAATAAGTTAAAAACACTTGGAAAAAAAGTAAGCGATGATAAAATTGGTGAAAGCTGGGAAATATCATCAGTTCCTAATTTTATAAGTAAAGTATCTAATGGATTTTTAAAAGACCGAGAACTTACGGAACTCATCAACGTCTATAAGGAAGATTTAGTAGGTTCTGATGTTTATAATAAGTTTGGAAATAATTTTCCATTACTAATTAAATTTTTAGATACCCACGAGCCCCTCTCAGTACAAGTTCATCCTGATGATATTTATGGTAAGAAGCATCACAATTCATGGGGTAAGACAGAAATGTGGTATGTAATTGATGCGGACAAAGATTCTGAAATTATTTTAGGTTTTGAAAAAAACATGACTCAAGAGAAGTTTTTTGAAAAACTAAAGGCTAATGATTTCGATGGAGTTTTTAGAAAAGTCTATCCAAAAAAAGGTGATGTTTTTTATATTCCTGCAGGTCGTGTTCATGCTCTAGGTAAAGGTTTATTGATTGCTGAAATACAACAGTCTTCAGATATCACTTATCGAATTTACGATTACGATAGGCTTGATAAGAATGGTAAAAAAAGAGAATTACATATTGAAGAAGCTAAAGCGGTTATAGATTTTTCATACATTGAAAATGTTTATTCTACTTATAACCCTCAAGGATTAAATGAATGTTTAGTACATAGCCCTTATTTTAATGTTAACAAGCATAACATTGCTAAAAATTATATTTTTAAAGACTTACCTACATCTTTTAAAATTTTTATTCTTTTAGAAGGAAGAGGATCTATGAGTTATAACCAAAATCAATCTATTTTTATAGAAAAGGGGCAGAGCATACTTATACCGGCTTGTCTGAAAAATATAGAAATTATTAGCGAAAAAGACTCTCCTATAACTCTTTTAGAAGTTCATCTATAACTCTTTCAATAAAATGAATTATTTGAAAATAATTTTTACTGTGATCTGGAAATTATGGTTTTATCTAGTGGTAATTATTGATACTATTTTTATAGGGACTATAATTTATTTATTGAGCTTTCAGAAAAATGATAAAATAACTTACATTTTTATGCGAGCTTGGGCCTATGTTTTATTCTATGGTTCAGGATTTAGCTATTCCCTTAGATCAAAAGAAGACTTGGCTCCTGGTAAAAATTATATTTTGGTTTCCAATCATGCTTCAATGATGGATATAGCGCTTATGTTTATACTACACCCCAATAACCCTATTACTTTTGTTGGAAAAAGTGAAATAAAAAAATACCCTTTTTTCGGGCGCATCTACAAAAAACTATGCATATTAGTAGATAGATCTAGTAAAGAAAGCAGAAAAAATGTTTTCCCGGCAATAAAAAAAGCCCTTGAAGAAAACCATAAAAGCGTAGTTATTTTTGCTGAAGGTGGAGTTCCTGATCGAGATATTATTTTAGCTCCCTTTAAAGATGGTGCATTTGTTTCTTCCATTAATTGCAATATCCCCATAGTTATTTATGCATTTCATAATTTAAACAACATGTTTCCCTTTGTTTTTAGATTGGGATATCCTGGCAAAATTAAAGTGGAAAGGCTAGCTATTCTTTTTCCTGAGAATAGAAATAAAGAAGAGCTAAAACAATTGGCGTTTCATTTGATCTATGAAAAAATCAAGGATAATAAAATAAATCATCCTGAACTAAAATAATTCCTTATGTTAGATGCTCTAATGCAATACGGATATGTGGGTTTATTTATTGCTTCCTTCCTTTCAGCTACTATTTTACCTTTTAGTTCCGAAGCTGTTTTACTGGGAATACTTGCTTTAGGAGGAAATTCTTGGATTTGTATTCTTCTAGCCACTCTTGGCAATACTTTGGGTGGACTAACGAATTATTTTTTAGGAAAAATGGGGAAAATGGTATGGATTGAAAAGTATTTAAAAGTTAAAAAAGAAAAACTTGAAAAAATGCAACAATGGTTGGAAAAAAAAGGGGCTTCTATGGCTTTTTTTTCTTTCTTACCCATTGTAGGAGATACTATACCACTAGCCTTGGGTTATATGAGAGCTAACATTTATATTGTAACTGTGTTTATGCTATTGGGGAAATTTTTGCGTTATTTAGTTGTATTTTATGGATATAAATTCTTACAGTAATTATTTTTCTGCACTTTTCCACTCTTTAAAGTCTTTAATTTTTTTAATGTTTGTATAAATTTGCTGTACCAAATTGTATATTTCTTTTAATTGATATGTAGTAAGACTTAATTTTTTTTGGGAAAGATTAAAATCGATCTCTTTCCAATCAGCTTCTGAATCTATTTCTTCTTGATCCTTTTGAATCATAACAATAGCTCCATTTAGCAACTCTTTAATTAAAGCTATTATTTTTTTATCCAAGTCTGTAACTATATCTTTATTAGAAGTAAAGTTATAGGTCCTCAACGATGAAATTCGTGTTGATAATAAATTAATTTGCGTTTGAAGGCTGTATATGGTTGATTTGTATTCTTTGGACAATGCAGGTTCTGAAACAATTCTTTGAAAGGTACTAGAAAAATTTGAGGTTGCCAAAAGCACTTCTTTTCTTGCTAATTTAATCTCTGTATCTGAAATCATTTCTTGATTGTTGCTTTCCACAAGATTAAAAGATATTTTACTAAAATAGTCTAAATTATTTCTTATAAGATTACCGATTAATTTTGGCAATTGTTTATTTTCCCAAGTGGGAAGAAAAAGAAAGCTGAATATAAATGCTATTACAACAGCAATGGATGTTCCTCCTAAGCGAATGAGTAAATTACTTAAACTACCCCCTCCTCTATGTTCCAAATAAACCAATAATAAAACAAAAATGGTTACAAAGGAAATTCCAATTTTATAATTTATAGATAAAAAACTATAAGCCCCTAGCACGCTTAGCACAGTTATTATAGATAGAATATAGGGATCTCTGGTGAATAAAAAAATAACTAAAGTTATACTTGCTCCTATAAGGGTTCCCTGTAATCTTCTTAAAGCATATGTACGGGTATTGCCATATACTGGTTTAAGGATAAGAATTATCGTTAAAAATAATAGCGAAAAAAAGGATATATTTAGTATTATACAAAATATGTAAGCAATAAGTATTGCTGTGCTTACTCTTAAAGCATGGCGAAAAATGTTTGATTTTAGATTTAAGTTTGCTTTAAAAGTACTAAAATTATAAGTATATTCTCGGGTAAACTTAACTATATCTAAATCTTGATAGGTATTGTTATCGTTGGCGTTTTCTCCATTAATGATGGATTTTATAATAAGAGTTTGTTTATAAAAACTTCGAAAGATAAAACGTATATGCTTAAGTAAATGAATAACTTCAGTTTGTTCAATTCCACTTTCCTGTTCATACTTTTCTAAATCTAGGATTCTTTTCTTAAACTTATCTAACAAAGAAATTTCTATATTCCTATGAATCTTTTTATGAATATTTATCGCCCAGCTTATATGTTCCAATATTTCTTTCATATCCAACAATCCTTGGGTAAAATCAGCTTGCAAATGGCTATTTTTCAACGATTCAATAAGCTTATCGTCTTGAATATTTAATGAAATTAGTTGCTCATACAAATCGACCAAAGCACTAAAAATTATAGTCATTCTACGTCCTTTAGAAGAAAAACTTTTGGCATTAATTCTAAGTTTAAAAAGATTTTCTCTAATATCTTCTTGGTTGGCGTGAACCTTTTCTTGCTTTTCTAATATTTTTGAGTAAAGTTCCTTTAATCTGTTTTTCTTAAAGTTTTCTCTTTCTTTCGTTTTAATATATTCTAGAAGTAATTCTGTATATTCACTTAACAGCTTAATTCCTTCACTCAATCTTTGTTCAATCACCCGATATGGCTGTATCCGCCAGAGCCCTAAAGAAACAATTCCATAGAAAAGAACTCCAGACATTATACCAAGGGTATTGAACCAAATACTTTTGTGGTAGAAACTACAGGCGTAAACGATGCAAAATAATGAAGCCGTACTAACACTTACGGCTCTAGCTCCATATATAAAAAACATGGAAAAGAAGAAACCGCAAAAAGTAACCCATAACCCAAATGTTATTACATGTTCTCTGTAAGGCAAAAGAAATTGTGAAATTACAACCAATAGTAAATAAAATAGAGCTCCTATTGATTGTGTTCGAAGTTTAACTTTAAAAGATCCGGGGTTGTCTCCTGCACCTGCAATTAAAGCTCCAGAGGAAGCTAGTATTCCAAAATTTAACTGATCAAACAATACTCCCAATGCTAATGGAGTCATCATTGCAAAAGTAATTCTTAGTCCTGTACTAAAATAAAAACTAAATAGAAAGAATGTACTTTCTGAGACAAAATTTTTAGTTTTTTTGTGTATTTTAGGTATGTTAGACATAAATTTTTAGAATTTCACTTATTTTTTAAAGTTTCTAAACAAATATAGAAACTCTTTTAGGGTTAACAAATATTATTGAAAACAAGAAACACATCTACCAAATAAATGCCAGATGTGCTTCTTAATAATATTTATTCCAATTTACTTACAAGAACTTTTTCCCGTTTTATGATTAATAGCACCTTTTTCAATTAATAGGTTAGCAATATCTGTAAAACCCCTCTCACATGCACCGCTTAAAGCACTTCTATCTAATTTTTGAGAAACTACATTTAGATCAATAGGTTCAGGGCTATTTTCAAAGATAAATTTAACCGCCTCGGTTCGTCCATCCACGGCTGCAACCATAAACAAGGTCTCTCCATCCTCTTCCAAAGCATTCCAATCTGTTTCATCTTTTAAAAGATTATATAAATAGGAAATAATTTCAACATTTCCACCCATAGTTGCCGACTTTAATGCGTTATAAACATCAGCCCGATCCGTTGCTCTAATATCTGCTCCTTGTTTTACTAAATATTTCACTATGTCTGGATATCCAATAAACGCTGCCCAGCCTAGGGCTGTTTGTCCTAAAGATGCTTCGTCTTTAGCTTCTAAATTTTGTCCATTTTTAACCATTCTTTTTATTTCCGCTAAGTTCCCTTGCTTAACCGCATCAAACCAAGCGGCATCCGGACCTTCCGATGGTTTATCGTAAAACATTCTATGTTTAAAAAAATCGGGATTGGCGATTTGAACCATTTGGTCGTAACTGAACCTAAATTTAGATAAATCTACTTTATTTTCAGTATTTACTTCTGTGGGTTTTTGTGTTATTGTAGAATGAGTCGTTTGACATTGAATGGTTAAAAAAACAATGGTTGCAGTTAGTAATATTCTTTTTATCATATGGTTATTTTATAATTAATTTTAAAAAAGATTTGCCAAAGTTACAAAACCTAGTGGGTTCTTTGGCTAATTAAGATTTCTATTTTTTATCTTTTTTTTTAAAAAAACATTTTTAAAAAGAGAAGAGTGAAATACTAAATAAAACCCTTGGGTAGTTCTATATACGGTTGGATTTTTTGCTATTATATGATGTGAAGAATCCATTTGAATAACTAATCTTTCAGAAGAGTGTGGTTTAATTGTACTTATCTTTCCTTTAAAAATTTTAGTTTTACCATAGTCATTGGTTTCATAAAATAAAATCTGATCGTTAGGTTTTATAGTAAATTTATAACGGTAGTATTGCCAATCGGCTTGATAGCCAGGATAGGCATCTCTATATATAACATAATCCCCATAATAATCTTCCTTCTTAAGCAGAACTATCATATTCTTTGAGCTTATTGCTACACTTATACTTATAATGATGATTAAGCTAATATTAAAAAATAAAATCGACTTACCCAATAGTTTTTTCCTTGTAAATAACCATAGTATTAAAAGTATAAAATTGAAGGGTATCCATACGGATATAAAAAATAAATTAAATCCAAATCCCATAATTTATAATATAAAAAATTTTAATAATTAATACATTCGGAGGATCTGAATAAAAATTTAAACTTTCATCAAATTAATTTATTATACTATTAAAATTACCAATTACTACCAGCTCCTCCGCCTCCTGATCTTCCCCCACTACTAGAGGAATATCCACCGCTACTGCTTCTACTACTACTTCCACTACTTCTACTACTTCCTATTGAGTAGGAGGATCTGGAAGAACGGGTTGATTCTTTAGGTATCACAAATTCAATTTCTTCTTTCTCATGACAAAATTTACATTCGTAAAGTTCATAACCACTACCTGAAGAACTAGTGGTAGCCTTCTGTGTTATATACGTTTTTTTCAATACATTAGTTCTATAATGACATTTTTCACATTCTTTCGCTTTTGAGTATATATTAGTATATTTTACTAATTTTATTGTTTTACAAGAGATACATTCCCAAGAATCATATTCAACTGAATTTATTTTCTCTTCTAATGATTGTCCCTTGGACAAATTTTTATTCTTATTCAATTTCATTAAACTTTTGCAATTCTCACATACATAAGGATCATAACGTGAATGCTTAATATCTTTGCAAAGTTTTTTATACAATAAATGAATAAAAGATATTGGATATAAATTTTCGCTATATTTAAATGTTTCTTTATACTTTAATAGGTAATTATATCTTTTATCTCTATCTTTCCTTTTTGCTAAAATAAGTATTATAAGTAATCTTATGTGAAGTAAAAATCCTCTAAAAAGATATAAGCCTATGATTACATATACACATTTTTTAAAATTTATATGAAATACTGCAGTAATAATGGAGCTTATTAACAATACAAATGTTAATTGAAATAAAATTAACAAGAATTTGGATACAAATCTTGATTTTTTCTTTCTTTGAAAAAATACTTTTTTAACTACTGTTATGATCGTTAAAAAAAAAGTCAAAGAAGAGAATAAAATAATCGAAACTAACGCAAAATTTGAATTCTTAAGCCATTTATCAACTATATTTTCAATAGAATTAAAAAAGGAATTATTCGTTTTATGTTCTGATTCATAGGGTTCTGATAAAGCTACGTTAATATTTCCAAGATTTTCCGGTTCTACATTAAAATTGTAACTTTCTGTATTTAATACTTCCATAATAGGAGATATTGCAGATATTATCGCCTGATCGTAGTTGCCTTGTTTTAAATAGGGAATCATATATTTTCTTTGGATATCAGCACAAATCATATCGGTAAGAACGGGTTCCAGACCTACACCTGTTTCAAATTCAATTCGTCGCTGATCTAGTACAAGAAAAATCAATAAACCATTATTAGTATCTGCCCTACCTATTTTCCATGTATTAAACAATTTATAGGCGATATCCTTGGGTACTTCATCTCCTATGGATTTTACTATAACTACATCTATATGTGCCTTTCCTGAAATATCTAATTCTTTTAATGTTTGGTTTAAACTATAAACGGTGGATGGATTAAGTATTTGATCCGGATCGCTAACAAAGGTTTCGTTTAAGGTTTTAGGATCGGGAATTTTAGATAAAATTGCTTCTTGTTTTTCCTGAGAGGATTTACAAGAAAGTAATTGAAATAATAGTAGAACCAAAAAGATTCTTTTAAGTAAAAGGCATTTCATTGAGTAGTTGTTTTAAACTACAAAGATATAAATCTATATGTAATTTATTTAACTACAACTAAGAACTAACTAACCTACCTCCATTATGTTTATAATTTTTATCTTTCCTTTTTCTATTTTAAACAAATAGCAGGTTCCACTCTCGGTACATCCAAAATCTTCTACATAAAAAGAGTTTCCTACCATAAGAAGAAATTGATTTTTTTCTTCTAAAAACTGAAGACTTACAACATCTGCACAAGGCATATTCGCTGCATATTCTTGAGGAAAAATATTGAATTCGTAGTCTTTGGTAAATTCTTTTTCTTGGATAAATATTTCTTTGTTTATACTTTTAATAAAATTAACTAAAACCGGTGGGGTAATTTCTGCAAAAATGGAATCCATGATCATGGCATCCGAATAATCATGGTCTTGTTTATATTCTTCAATTGCCTGAAAAAACTGATGTATTTTTTCTTTTTTTTCTAATTGAAATATTTAGTTTATTTCCTTCTCGGCAGTGGTCTGGCTAATTCCTTTTAAGGATAATAAAATAACAAAGAGTATAAAGATGTTTTTAAGCATATGAATTTTTTATTAACAATTCTGTTAGAGGTACGCAATATTCTATAAAAGAAACATTTAATTAAATTAGTATTAATCTTGAATCTAATTATAAAAATACTAAATTGTCTTTATATCTCTATCTGTAAAGATAGTAACTTAAATATTTTTTTAATATACTAAATGAAAAATTTAAATAAATCTTTAATTATTTTCTAACTTAGCTAATTATAAATTTGATATATAAGATTTACTTATATCTTATATAATTTTAATTAAAAAAACTACTATGAATGTAAACTTGAGCCTAAACCAAATTTGTTGGTGTTTTACTCCTAAAACCTATACAAGTTTTGACGAGTTTAATAAAGATGTAATTAATTATCAAAAATCGATTGGTGAAACTGATGAATATTGGAAACCGGATGAGGTTGCCATAGATGCTCCCGAATTACAAATTCAATATAGGGCTTGGATTACTGGTCCATCTGACTTACTTGAAAATGAAATCTTAATTGATGACTATAAAAGTATTTTTGAAGAGGAACCAGATGAGGAAGAATATCCAGTTGAAATCATAGCAAAATTTAAAGCTGATAACGGAAAGAACTTTACAACTTTAGAATTTCTTATCAAACTTCATAATCAACAAGCAAATAAAGGACTAGGAGATCATGTATTTTTTGAAGGAATAGATGAACCTGAAATTATTCATGGAATACCTACCTATTATATAGCTTGTGGAAGCTAGAAATATACAGATTCTATAAATTAGCTAGGTAAAATATGAAGAAAATCACTACATAAGTTATAATTGATACCATTGTATTATAGCCCTCAGATTCTAATAATTCTGAAAACTTTTTTCTTTTTCCAATTAATAAAAAGAACAAATATCGGACACCGGCTCCCAAGCCTTTTAAAATAATTCCACCAATCAGTTCTCCTAAAAACTCTAACATTTGGGATTATTAAAAAAATAAAACCCAATCAATTAAATTGATTGGATTTTATTTTTTAATTCTTTTTATTATTCAACACCTTAATAATTCCTTCTAAATTGGTATTAAAATCCATCAGTTGGGCAATTACCTGACCAGCTTGGGCATCTTGGGTTACTCCCCCTAATTTATTGTTTTTAAGAAAGGTAGTTTTTATATTTTCCCAACGTTGAGTTTCTTCTGCTGTTAATTCATTCATTAATTCTTTTAGCTTAAGCATATTGGCTTCCGCATCGGAAGTAAGGGTTTGAGATTCATTCTCATAATGGGTACGTATCAATTCTTGTACTTCTTCATCATTCATTAAGGGAACAATCTTTCCAACCATCTTATTCATATCTCGATAAGATCCTTGCAATTTAAAGGCTGGTTCGGTTCGGTAGGCATGGTCCATGGCTGCACTGGAAATATAATTTTGATTGACCTTCATTACCACTTCCCGCACTTGTATACATTTTTTTAATACGGAAATAAATTCTTCTATTTCTCGGTTGGAATAATTCCCTTCCAAATTCAATAACTCTTCATTTCCGGTTTCTATATAATTGACCAGTTTATAAAAATCATCAAAACTTCGGCTGCTTAATTTTTGTAGGTAATTATTCTCGGCTATGGAATTTTCCAGCAAGCTGAGCTTAAACAAGTTTTCAGTATTGCCAATTACATCTCCTAAGTTATAAACATCCGAACGGTTGGCCAACATATCAGGAATTTGGAATTTTTCTCCACTTTCGGTATACGGATTCCCTGCCATCACTACACAAAAACGTTTTCCACGCAAATCATAGGTTTTGCTTTCTCCACTAAAAATTCCATCCATCTTTCTTTGTCCATCTGCCAACGAAATAAATTTCTGTAAAAATTCGGCACTGCAATGCTGAATATCATCCAAGTATAACATCACATTATCTGCCATTTCAAAAGAAAGGTTTATTTTCTTTAGTTCCTCTCGTGCTCCAGAAGTAGTGGCTTCGTTGGGGTCTATGGAGGTAATGGAATGCCCAATGGTGGGGCCGTTAATTTTTACAAAATTTAATCCCAGTGTTTTTGCCAAGTACTCCATCAGAGTGGTTTTTCCGTAACCGGGAGGTGATACTAAAAGTAACATTCCCATACGGGCGGTTCTTTTGTTTTCTCCGGCTACTCCAATTTGTTTGGCTAAATTTGCTCCGATTAGAGGGAAATAAACATCGTTTATAAGTTTGTTTCTTACAAAGGAAGTGAGAACTTTGGGTTGTAGTTCGTTTACTTTTAATGATTTTTTATATTCTTCTAACAGTTGTTCCTTAGTTTGTGAGAATTCTTTAAACTTAGGCACACTTTCCTCTGAAAAAAGTATTAGTTTTTCTATAAAACTATGATAATTGAGTACATAACTGTCTTTTTCTATTACAGGATGACTGCCTTTGAGTTGGGTTAGAATAGTTTCATCCGTACTTTCTACTAAGGTATAGGCATTTTTATGTTCAAACAATAATAAACAACTGGCTTCGTCTATATATTTTTCAAAGGCTGAAAAATGGTCAGACAATCCGGTAAAAGATTCCAGCCAGTTTTTCACTAAGTAAAACTGATCGGAGAATTCTAAAGATGCGTCTTGGGTATCTTCTTCAAAAATACTTAGTGCTTTTTGTGATTTTAGATAGGCGGTAAATTCTTTTTTCAATTCATCTGCCTGTTTACTTTTGGTAAAGTTTGGAGATGTACTGAATTCTTTAAATAAATATTCCGCTACTTGTTCGGAAGATATTTCCAGTGTACTAAAAGCGGTATTCCATTGTTCGAATTGTTCTTTTAAATTATTGACTACATATTGGTAGTTATCGGAATCAGGAAATATTTTTAATACTGAACTTGCGGATATAATTAGTTTGTTTAGTTTATTTTTTTCTTCTTCTAATAAACTATTCCAAAACAATTGTGCCACGGCTCGTAAAGAAGGGGAATAAACCAAGGTTTGTAGGGATTGGTGCAATTCGTTTAAGGCAGTATAGATCTGAATGGCGTCAAAATCATGAACTCCTTTTAGATAAGCTTCTGCATAGCTTTGTTCTATTTTGTTTTTTATGTATTCGCTAAGATTAAAGTTTTTATTTTTAAAACTTTCTTGAAATGCCTGATAGGCTAAGTATTCTGCTCTGTATACTTGGTTGTTTTCGGAAATAACATCTTGTTCCCAGATGGATTGATATTGATATATTTTTTCTTCTTTTACGGAATGGAAAAACCCGGTTCCGGTTAAGTGATAATATAATAGGTTATTTCTTCTTACAATGGTAAGATCTAAGGGCTGACGGTTAACGGCAAATTTGTATTCTCCAAGACTGATAATATTTTCTCCGTCTACAAAAAGTTCTGTTTTATCCCTTAGAGTTCGCAAGCTGTCTTCCAGGGAAGTTTTTATGCTATTTTCTAAGTTTTCGGCTTTGGAAACATCTCCTAGTTGTTTTAGTTCTTCTGCCAGTTTTCTTACTTTATCTACCATTAAATCGGTAGAGAAAAAGGCTTGTATTTCTTCTTTGGTTTTGAAGGAGGACGCCTTATTTTCTATATTTTTTAGAATCCGGCTTCCGATTTGTTCTAAAGAAGAAGTTTTCTTGTTTATTTGTTCTACTAACCTTGTTTTTTGGGCATCAAAAACTTTTATTACCTCGTCTCGTTTATCTGCAATTTGGGTAATGAATTCTTCAAAATCAGCAAATTTGCTTTCCATTTCTTCTACCTGAACACTTACTTTGGTAAAGTATTCATCGCATTTTTCAGGGGTAGTGGAAAGTTCTAAAAAGTTTACAATACTTTGATCTAAAAGGGTTAATTGGGCATGAAATTCAGCAATGGCTTCCCCAGTTTTTAAACTTTCCAGTTTCTTCTTTAATTGTGCTCTTACTTCGTTTAAGGAGGCAAAAATCAGAGATATTTTTTCAATGATTTTTGTGGTTTGTGTGGTATCTTCTATTTTTAAACTATTGAGAATATCAATAAGTAATTCTAATTCGGAAGAAATAAGTTTGCAATTTTCATCGACCAACTGCCCGTCAATTACTTTAGTGATTTGGTTTACTCTTTCTTTCTCAGCAATTACTTTTTCTTCGTATGGTATTAAGGCTTCCTCTCTCAATAAAAATTCAACGGTTTGATCTGAAAGTTGGGTATTACTCTTACTTAATTGTTTTTTGAGTTCTTCTATTTTTTCAAGATCAATATATTTTATATTTCCATGTTCTATTACCTCTCCCTGCAATTTTCGGTTTTCCGACAACAATTTCACTAAGCTTTCCAAGGTATCTCCTTGGGTGCTTTTTATGTTGAATTGTAGTTTTTTTACTTTTTCGGTAATTTCTTCCAATTGCTGTACGGCACTCTTTTTTTGTTCCTGTACTTTAGCAAATTCATCGATGGCTGTATGGGCTATTTCCTGAATTTGTTTCAGAGGCTCTGAAAGTTTAAAGGTAGAAGGTTGAGAGATCCAGAAAAAAGAATCGGTAATATCGCCTGCTTTTTTGGCTATATCATTGTATAAGCCTTCGTAAGAATCTTCTTTGTTTATAAGGGTAATGATTTCCTGGCATTCCGCCATGGCTTTTACAATGTCTTTATTTCCTATCTTATAAATTTCGCTGTCTTTTTGTTCCGGTGTTTCTTGTATTTCTGCTTGGTATGGCGTATTCCATATTTGCACTACGTGGTGTTTGATGGCTTCTTCTTCGGAACGGAAATAAATAAGCTTCCCGGTATTTAGTAAGGCAAAACCGTTACAAATAATAGGGGTTTCAACGGCTTGTTTTATAAGGTTGTAAGACATTAAAACATAGGTATTGCTTTCATTCTGGTAGAATATGTAAAGATAATCTTCTCCGTTGGCGGAAGGTATTCTTCTTACAAATTCAAAATTTTCTAAACCATTTTCAAATATTTTGTGTTCGCCACTTTGTAAGTAATAGCCGTTAGAAAATATAATTCCCTGATTATCGGGAAGTAATATTCCCGTTTCATTTAATTTGGGGATATTGATTACTTCTTTGGTTCTGTTGTTAAAAACAAAGGCACGGAATTTTTCTTGATAGGGTTTAATCCGTATCAGAATAAAATTACCTAAATCGGCGTAGTAATAGTCGGCATCATCCAACTGCTGATCTTTGTTTTCTACGGGTTCGGAATAAATTCCTTTTCCCGTATCGGTATTGTCTTCTATTTTAAAAGTTATATCTCCTTGTATGGCTTCTATAAATACTTTATCTAAAATGGAAATATGCGGATGAACTCCTAACCTTCGGTTATCTAAGGTTGTTTTGTTCCATTTAAATTCGTATTGTTGTACTTTGGGTACTTCGTGAATACTTCGATCGTCCTGATAGATTAATTTACCCTCTTTGATCAACCATTTAAAAGCTTTGAGATCTTCTGTATTTTTACCGGTTTGGAAAATCATATACAGATAGTTCTCTGTTCTTCTAAATCTGGAAAAGATAGAATCTCGGTAGTATTGATATAGGTTTTTGTAATCGTTGATGAAAGTTTCATCGTTGATTAAATCCAACGATTGGGGGGTAAACTGTTTTCCATCAAAAGCATAAATGCTAAAAACGTCACTTAGTTGTATATCTGTTCGTAAGCCGAAATGAACATTATAAGCAAAAATACAAAGGTTTTCTATGGCTATAATTCCTCGGGCTATGCAATTGTTTTCTGTATTAATTCTTTGGTTTGATTCTAAAACAAATTCTACGGAATTAAATACTTCTTTTCTTGCTTGGTTTAATTGAGACAAACGAGAAGTTAATTCTTCTTGCTGTGTTTGAAGTCTCTTTTTTATTATTTCGTAAGTTCCTGAATCTAAGGATTCTGTTAAACTTTGTTTTTTTTCTAAATTAGACATATTTTTTAGTAAGAATTAAAGGAGGTTATTTATTCCTTTGTTTAAAATTAATACCATTCTATGGTAGATAATAAGAATTTCTTTTTATTCTTATCAAATAAATAGGTAACTGTATTTCCCTTAAAACATTTTTTATTATCTAAATCGTAATAGAATGTTACTTCATTTTTATTGGCAAAATCATAGCTCATATAAGGGATTATTTGTTCTATTTGTTCTTTACAATCCGTGGAAGTAGTTTTTAATATTTCTTCTGGATATTGATCAAAAATATTCTCATTAGCTATAGATTTTAAATTGCCTTTACTATATTCAAAGGTCATTACGTTTTTCCCATCTCCTGTTATATCGTTGGTAAATACCTTAACAAACTTATGAGATATTCAAACACTTATAATAATACCCAAGACTATAAACCATATAAGATATGAAAATTTTTTATTTTGAATTGAAAATGTTAGTCTATCCATACATTTTAATCCTATCTTATTGATAGTTTTAGAATTATCCCTATATTTTCAATAATACACTTCCTAAAAATATAGGAAGTGTAATTGTATTGAGATGATTGTAGTTATACTAACTTTTTATTTGATAATCCTAAGTTTTTAACCAGATTAGATAAGTTCCCTAGTGTACTTTGATCTTCCGCACCTGCATTTTGTTGCATTTTAAAGATTAAGGAAGCTATACTCAAGTTTTTAATATCTTCAGAGGATATATTAAATTTTTCGGCAAAATGTCGGATCCTCTCATGTAAATCTCCTTCTCCGTTCCCATCTCCTAATAAAGATTCTTTTATTTCAGTAATCGTTTTGCTTTCTTCTACTAATTTGTCAAATCCTTTGGCTCTGGATATTTGATTTACTATATTTTCAAAGAAAGTAGATTCTCCTCCCACAATATCAATTTTAGCTGTTTTCATGGCTTCCCCTAGTACTTGAGCTTGTGCATCTGCTATGTCTTTTTGTACGTGGATATGTGCTAACTCTACTTCTTTTTCTTTTTGTAGTTTCAGCTTAAACTCTTCGTGATCTTTTCCTACGCCGTCTAGCTTTTTCATTGCTTCGGCTTTCTCTGTAATTCCTTCCGCTTCTGATAATGCTTTTTGTTTAATCACTTCGGCTTCGGCTAAACCTTCTTTACGTTTAGCTTCGGCTTTAGCTTCAATACCTTGGGCTTCAGCCTTGGCTGTTCTTTCTATAATTCCTGCATCTACGATTCCTTTTTGCTCATCAGCTTCTGCTTTGGCTTTTATTACTTCCGCTTCTGCTAATCCATAGGTAGCATCTTCTTTGGCTTGGGCTTCTGCCAATATTTTTCTTGCTTCTGCTTGTTTTAAAGAGGCTTCTTTTTGGGCTTCTGCTTCTATTAGTAATCGTTGTGCTTTTTCTTCTTCTGCTTTTTTCTGAGCTTCTGCTTCTTTAACCGTTTTTATTAAATTTTGTTCTGCCTCTTGACTTGCTGCTATTATTCCTGCTTTTTTCTTACGTTCTACTTCTCGAAGTGCTTCTATGTCTTTAACGTTTTGTTGTTCTTCTACTACCCCCTTCTCTAGTTGTACTCTTTCTCTAATTACATCTTGGATATTCTTTTTCTCTTCTTCTACCACTTTTTCTTTATTGATTTGTGCAAGGGTAACAATTCTTTCTCTTTCGGTTTGTTCTAAAGAGCGGTCTTTCTCTACTCTTTCTGTTTCTACAGCATCCGTTCTTTCTTTATTTTTAGCGGCAATAATAATCTGACGAAGTTTATTTTCTTCTTGTATAGCTAAACTTTCCTCTGTGGAGATGCGTACAGTCTCAGATTTTAATCTTTCCTCTTCTCTTACTTTCTGTATTTCTGCTTCTTCTCTTGATTTTATGTTATCTATCTCTCTTTTCTGTTTTTCTTCTTTTTCTGCTAACTGTCTTTCAAGTTCTAGAATTGCTTCTCGGGCTTCTACGTCTTGTTTTTTAATGACCTTCTGTTCGTCTCTTCTAATTAAATTGGCATTAATATTTTGGGCAGCAGTTAATTCTGTTATTTTTTTAATCCCTTCGGAATCCAATATGTTTTGAGGATCTAAATAACTTAAATTGGTTTGCTCTAAATAATCAATAGCACAATCATCTAAGTTATATCCATTTAAGTCTTTTCCTATTATGTTTAAAATTTCATCTCTAAATTCTCTTCGGGCTTCATAAAGTTCAATAAATTCAAACTTTTTACCTACTGTTTTTAAGGCTTCAGAAAATTTAGCTTCAAAAATATTTTTTAATGTTTCTACTTCACTTGCTCTTTCACAACCTAAAGTTTGGGCAACATTAATTACATCGTCCACAGATTTATTTACACGAATAAAGAAAGCAACTTTTATATCAGCTCTAATATTATCTTTACATATTAATCCATCTTTTTCCAAGCGCTCAATTTGTAATTTTTTGACTGAAATATCCATAATTTCCATTTTATGGAATACAGGAATAACATATATTCCTTTATTAAAGGCTACTTTAGTTCCTCCTACTCCTGTCCTAACAATTGCTTTTCCCTGAGGAATTTTTTTGTAAAATGAGGCTAATATTGCTAAAAATAAGAGAGCTATAAACAAAAATGCTCCTACGATTATGGCTACAATACCACCGATTCCAATACTCATACTATTTAGTTTTTATTTAAATTTTAATTTTGTTCTAGAGAAATTTCTCGTGTTACGAAATATACTTTTTTGTCTTTGGATTCATCTGTTATTATTACTGAATCTCCGTAATTTATTTTTTCGCCTGAATGACTGATAACGTTTAATTTTATGGGATTTTTTTCTATAATAAATTCTGCACTTCCTAGTTTTTCATGTTCAATGGTTGAAAACATTCTTCCTCTTCTTCCCAAAAATTCTATTTTATCCTCGCCCTGATAACCTGTCTTTTTTAAGAATTTAGCTAATGGATTTGTCACTATTTTTGTTAGGAAAATTCCGATTAGAAAACATGGAATTAATATAATTATTGATTTCCAGCCCCAATTGCCTACCATAGTTATTTGCGTTGTTATTAAACTTCCTGCCCATGTAAAAAACTTTAAAGTAGATAACACTAGCATAAATGGTACTTTTCCTACATTCATAAATTTAAGAAAACGTACAAACCAATGATCTCCAGTTTCGTGTGAGGTATCGGTCTCAGATTTTTCATGATACGTATGCGGTTCTGCTACATCTTTGCCTGTGGAAGCATGCGTATTCGCGTCTACATCAGAATCAGGCTCAACGGCTGTATTTACATCTAGATCGGTTTCAACAGGTCCATCAAAATCCAATCCGAAATCAAAGCTATCCAGCCCTACCCCCAAGAATGCGAATATCCAATAGATGAATATAACAACCATAAAGCCGGACATAATTGCATTAGACAAAGGATAAAAAAGACTATGAATAATTTCTGGCATTTAAATATTTTGAGTTAGTTTTAATATTATTAAATTAGAAAATATATTTTATAATTCTAATTTCCTTTTAATTTCTTCTAAATCTTGATTTACTTTTAAAGAGTCCCCTCCAATAGCGCGATCTATGGCTTCATCTACTGAGATATTCTTATTGGCAAGTGTTCCATATGCTTCTGCTAGTGCCTCGTCATCGGCTACTTTATTTCTCATTCGTTCCAGCATATTCATAGTGCCGTCATTATCTACTTGCGCCATTTGCTTATTAACCTCTTGGGTTGCTTTACTTACTTTAACTCTGGCTTTAAGTATTCTAAGTTCATTTTCCCATTTATTTATATTAAATTTTAATATATCTATATTGTTGCTCATGTTTTCCACCACTCGATCGTGTTGGGTCTTTTCGGCTGTTAGAATCTCGGCCTCGCTAATCAAACGAGCTTTTAAGGTGAGCGCTTCTTTTGCTAATTTTTCAGCCTGTTGAGGATCTAAATCTCCGTTTTTTGCCTTGGTCATTAATAATATGGCTTTAGCTTCGTATTCTTCTGCATCCTTGTTCTTTTTAGATATATCATTGTTTGTACGAATGGCTAAGGCTTTAATTTTGGCTAAGGCTTCTAAACTATTTTCTAAATCTGCTTTCATTTCTCGAATCCCTTGTTCTGTCATTCGAACTGGTTCTTCCATCTTATCAATTACTGAATGAATTTCCGCTGATCCTATGCGTAAAAGTCTTTTAAAAATATTGCTCATTTAATTATTTTTTATATTATGAATTTAATAAAATTTTAGTTACTAAATTTTATAACGTATAGAAATAATAAAAATTTCACTAGAAAATTTAAATTTTAGCAACTTCTTCTAAAATAACATTTTCCCTTTTGATACTAAAGATTTTACAGCAGATAGTCTTGATACCGCCTCAGCAGAACAAGAAGCATCTACAACCACCCAATCTGCCGGATCTCCAATCTTAGGCCATGCTCTCTCTCCTTTATTGTTTAACGGTAAAACATCCGTGGTAGCAATTCTTAAACATCTTGATAATTCAAACTCAGTTCTATACCCGTACATTTGTGCCATTAAATTGGCTTTTTGTAGTATACTTCCGGTTCCGAAGGTATCCCAATGATCTATGATACTATCGTTACCTGTTCTAACTTTTACTTTGTGTTCATATAAGGTAGGTATAGGCATTCGTATGGATCCTAAGGGCAGGGTGGAAACAATTCCTACTTGTGCTTCCGCTAATTTATCAGATATATCTCTTAATTGTGAGTTATTTAGATTCGCTAATACGTAAGCGTGACTGATATATGTTTTCCCTTTTAATTGAGGGTTCTCATTTACTTTCTGAGTGATATATTCTACGGTTTTTATACCAAATTCATCCATATCGTGCAAGTGAATATCTACTCCTTTATTATAATCTAAGGCTAATTGAAATATAAAATCCATGGTTTTTTCAATACTACCATCCAAAGAATATGGATCTAAACCTCCAATGAAATCTATATCCATTTGAGCGACTTCTTTCATTAATGGGGCTGTTGGAGTATAAAATATCCCATGTTGCGGAAAAGCTACCGTTTCCGTAAAGAACATTCCTTTTTTATTCTCTAGGGCTTTGTTTAAATTTTCTAAAGATTTAAATCCGGATGTGGGTTCAATATTAAAATGATTTCTTGCAAAAGCAACTCCATGAGCTTGCAATAGTTCTATGATTTTTTCTGCTTTGAAAGTTGAATTTCCCAATATAGCTGGCATATTTTCTTGCTCTAACTTTATCATTTCTCTTACTCCACCTGTTCTTTTCTTGGCTGCTTTCCATGGCTCAGTGTAATTGGTTTTATCTAAATGGATATGCATATCCTTAAAAGGCGGTAACATCAGTTTTCCCATAACATCTACAGCTGATACCTCAGGTTTATTTTCTTCAATTTTAGTTATTATACCATTTTCTGATTCTATATAAAACAATTGAGTTTTAGTATTACAAACTTCTCCTTCCTCATCGTACTCAAACCCTACTTCCAAACGCACATTTTTCCAAGACTGTTTATTTAATTTAATATCTTTCTCTTTTCTTTCATTTTTATTAAATCCAGGCCTAGAACTCTTTTGAGCAATTGTATTTTCATCAGTAAATGAATTCATAATTATTCGTTTTATTTCTATTAAATATAAAATTAATTTAAACAAATAACTAAAATTTTTATCATTTTCCTTTCAATATTTCTATAAAATATTTTGATCCATATATTAATTGATATACCATCCTAGTATCTATAAAATAAAAATTCTACTAATGATTCAGATTCATACTAAAAACACCTAATTACCATAGTTATATTTTATTAATAGCATAAAATATAATTATATACCTACACCATAGGAATACATATAACATTTATTTTTTTGAATAAAGATTTTTTTATAACATTTTGAAGTAATATTGTAATTTTTTTATATTAATTTTATTAGATTTGTCGTATTAAAAAAATATAAATTATGTTTAACAAAAAAAATTCCTTGATTTTACTAGCGTCAATCGGATTATTATCATTTACAATTTCCTGTTCGAATGACGACAATGCTCATGCTTCAACCACCACTCCAGAAATAGTTCCCCCTGGTGTTCCTGTTCTTTCTGAACATATTTGGTTATCTACGGAAGCGTTTGATAATAATAAAAATTTATTCGACTTAAATACCTCTCCTGTATCCACTTATTCTGGATATACTTATTATAAACCTGATGGAACTTTTAGAGTTGTTGATGCAAACAACCGAACTAAATTATTTGGTACCTGGTCTTTAATTGAAAACAATACAAAAAAACAGTTATCTATTTATAAATCTGACAATACAAAAATTGATTCTATTAACAATGAATTAAATATATATAAAGTAGAGGCCAATAAGATTTTTGATGTAGTTGCTCTAAATAATTCTTTATTTACCTACAGAATTAATGACGATGCTAATCCTGGTAAATATTATGATTTAGTTAATAGAGTAGATAATCATGCTGAACCTAAAATCCCAGCGGAGGATTTAGCTGCTGTAAATTGGAAAACAGTTAAAGCGCTTGATGTATCTAATGGTATTGAAAATGCAGTTATTTTAGATATGAATAAATACCCTGCATCTGCTAGCTCAGGAATTAGTAGTTTTAAAAATATGAATTCTAATGCATATTTTCCAAAAAATACAGACGGAAATTATGTCAATGGTAATTTTACAGTTTTAAATTCTGAAAATTTAGAAGAGCGTGTTAGATATGGAGACTGGTATGTCTCATTAGATGGTAAAGTTCTAACTATCTATCTTAAAACGCCTCAAGGTGAACCTAATGGGATTAGAAAATTAAATATAATTGAATTAACTGAAAATAAATTTGTATTTGAAGAGGATCTTAATGGTACAATAGTAAGATTTGAGCAATCTCCTTTATAGAATTAACCCATTTTTATTTCAAAAAGAGACTTTAAGTAAATTACTTAAGGTCTTTTTTATTCCCACCTTTAAATTTTAACATTTATATACAATATCTTCTAGTAGATCTCAATCCAAATATAATACAACACTGAAAATCAATGCTGCTTTATTTTTTTTAATTAATCTTAGAAGTGCAAGCTATAATTTTTTTATAACTAAAATAAAACACCTACTTTAGCATTTCAGAGGATGAGTTAAAATTTAGCAAGAAAGAGGTGTAGTCGCCTCGTTGGTTCATGCCTTTTTCTGAGATTCAGTAATAACTTCGATTTATTACCTGAACCTTTCAGATTCTTAGGTATAAATCCAAGTATTACTGAAAGTAAACGCTCATCCTCTCTTTATTTATTTAAAGAATGAATATAATCTTAGTCGTATTCTTTATAGTTTTAATGCTATGGTTATTATTTCGTCTTCTGAACTTTGACGGAAATAATGTTGATGTTGAAAAAAAAGAGAATGGCTCTGTCTTAAAAGCTAAAAAACAAAGTTTCTTAGCCCGTATATTTTCTAAACCTTTACCTTACGACGATGAAGCTATAACTTGGTGTGCCAATTTCTTAATCATTGATAAAAACACATTGATCAGCATATTAAGAAACACTTCTGCCTATTATAGCCATTTTAAACTAGCTAAAAGAAGTGGTGGCTATCGAACCATATCTGCTCCTAATGAAGCAATGCTAAATATTCAGAGAATTATCTATAAACGAACTTTATTAACTGTGAATATACACCCTGCAAGTATGGGATTTCGTAAAAATTTTTCGGTTACACATAACGCTAAAGCCCATTTAGGAAATAATCATATTTTAAAAGTTGATCTTTTTGATTTTTTTGGTTCAATAAAAAAAGATAGAGTAATAAAAACTTTTGAGAAAATTGGATACCCTGTAAATATATCCCAAGTTTTAGCTGAATTGTGTACTTTAGGTGGAAAACTTCCTCAGGGTGCGCCAACAAGCCCTACTCTTAGCAACATAATTGCCTTTAATATGGACATAGAATTAGCTTCCATTGCTCAGAAAAATAGTTTGAGATATACTCGTTATGCTGATGATCTGACTTTCTCAGGGACTGATATTGCTTTTGAACCTCTACTTACTGATATTGATGTAATAATAAGAAAAGAAAATTTTATAATACAAAGGAAAAAAACTCGCTTCTTGACAGAAAAGAAACGAAAGATTGTTACCGGCGTCTCTATTAGTTCTGGTCAAAAGATGACCATACCCAGAGCTAAAAGAAGAGAAATCCGAAAGAATATGCATTACATATTAACCAAAGGTTTAGTCGAACATCAAAGATTTAGGGGTTCAACAGATCCTGTTTACCTTCAACGATTAATGGGGTACCTCAATTTCTGGCTCATGGTAGAACCTGAGAATGAATATGTAAAAAGGTCGATTGCAGCATTAAAAAAACTGAAGATTACATGATTACTGCGCGTCCATTCTCTACTTTCAAATAATTCTTTTTAATTGCTTTGACCATCCCTCTATGCATAGCCGCATCAACGTTAGATCCATTTCGAGCAAAACCTAAAAGCTGAGCAGTCAGTCTGGATAAATCTGTGGTGGGTATGCTTATCTCATTAGTCAAAATATACTTCATTGCATTAGCCACCTCTTCCGGTGGAAGATCAACCGCATCACGCAATCCGGTTCTAAAATAATCATATCGCTGATATTGTTCTTCGTTCAACCAATAAAAAGATAAATCTTCATTTTGTGATATAAAAAAGGAAGTAGACATCAACAACTCTTGCAGATAACTGTCTAAACGTTGCCCTAATCTTGATATACCCCAAGCAGCAAGTACTCTTTTAGATAGTAAGGTTTTGCTTATGGGGGCTTCTGTTTCCATCACTTCTTTAATCTGATTTAGAATTATAGATTTGTGTCCAGAATAAAAGAATTCTTCGCTCCTATAGGGTGAAGGCATTAAAGTTGCCGTTTGATAAGAATATATCTTATTTTCAACAAGTTCTGTGGGAGATGATGTATCTTCTATGATTTCATTTTTAACCTCCATTTTTTTTTGTGAAGCTTTAATGCCTATATCCACAGTATTCTTTTCTTTTTCAATTAAAGCTTTCTCTATATTTGCTAAAACTGCATTGGGATTCTCCCACCAGTCTAAAGTCCATATTTTAAGTATTCTCCAACCTAACATTTTTAATACGCTATTTTGCACAATTTCTCGATCTCGAAGCATCTTCGCTCTTTTGTAATTTTCTCCATCACATATAATCCCCAATATATAACTGGATGGATTCTCTTTATCTACAATTCCAATATCTATTTTATAACCCGAGCAACCAATATTTGTATCAACTTTGTAGCCTAACTTTTCGAGTTGACCGGCTATTATATCGTTTATTGAATATTCAGAAATTATATTTTGCGTACTAGTAGCTATTCTTCCACCTTTTTCGGCATATTCTAAAAAGCGCTTAAGCCCTGCAACCCCCACAGCTCCAGTTCTATTTAGGTCTATTTGATCAGAGCGTAAAGTTGAATAGATAATCATTTCATATCTGGCTCTTGAGACGGCTACATTCAATCTACGTTCTCCCCCTTCTCTATTAAGAGGTCCAAAGTTCATGCTTACTCTCCCCTCTTTATCCGGACCATATCCTACCGAAAACAGGATGATGTCTCTTTCATCTCCTTGCACATTTTCTAAGTTTTTGATAAATATAGGTTCTTCATATTCCAGTGCCAAACTTTCTAATTGAAAGTCGAGCCTAAATACCTCAGAGAGTAAATCCTCGATGAGTGATTGTTGTACGGAACTAAATGTTACAACCCCAATACTTTTGGTTCTAAGCTTATCATCTTTTAATCTCCTAACAATCTCATCTACTATGGCTTGTGCCTCCGCTTTGTTTTGTCTGGTTTTACCCTTGTCATAATAGCCCTGAACTGGGACTAATTTAACTTTAGATTCAATATTATCCGGAGATGGAAAGGTCAACAGTTTATTATCATAATATTCCAAGTTACTAAAGGCGATCAAACTTTCATGTTTGCTGCGGTAATGCCAAAGCAAATATTTAGATGGCATAGAAAGAGCTAAACAATCATCCAGTATACTTTCTAAATCTTCCATTTCTATATTCTCTTCATCGGTAGAGTTTACTGAGAAAAAATTGGTCGGAGGCATTTGTTTAGGATCACCTACGATCACCACATTTTTACCTCGTGCTATAGCTCCGACTGCCTCATAAGTTGGCATTTGTGAGGCTTCATCAAAAACTATCAAGTCAAATTTATCTGCATCTACATCAATATATTGAGCTACAGATATAGGGCTCATTAACATACATGGGCACATTCTTGGCAGTAAAGTCGGAATTAAATCGAATAATCTTCGAATAGAAATCCCACGGGCATTATTTCGAATGTTCCGTTGCAAAATACCTACTTCCGAGTTTTGTGAAGCCTCCCGAGTAAAAGAGGGAAGATTGGCGGATAGTTTAGCTACTAATTCTTTTCGGGTTAAATCCTCGAAATCTGAAACCAGCTTTATGTATTTTTCTATTTTATCATTAAATATTTCTCCTTTAAATAATTGTAAATTAGGCTCTTTGGATATAATATAATCAATAGATGATTTATAAAAGCTTTTGTTGAATATGTTTAAAAGATTAACTGTTTCAATGTTCTGCTCTTTATATTGATCTGCCACAAACCCTAATTGTATAGCTTTCATCTTTTTATAAACAACCAACCATTGAAACCAATCTTTAAGTTTATCTAAATTTTTTTGCCAAATATTCAGCTGCCCTAAAGCGGAATCCATCCAATTCATAGATGGTTGGTATAATATATCTTTACTTACACCTAATTTATCATATAGCAATTTTTCTTTCTGGTCTAAATTCTGTTTTAAATGGGTTATACTTATCAGTGCACTGCCATACATTTGTTTGAAGGAATTTATTCCATCTTGAAGTTGAAGGGATAATACACGCTTTAAATTTGTCGCTTTGGATAGATCTTTGGTATGTTCCAATAGTAATGAATGGATAGCAAAGGTATCTGCAATTATCTGCTCTATTGTTTCCCAATTTTCGTTTCCCTGACGCCCATACTTTTTAAAGTACGAAGGCAAATCATTTTCATATTTTTTGAGATGGTTCAGTTCTGATTGAAATTCTATAATTTCCTCTAAAGTGGATGCTATTTGATTCTTGTTCAATTGGCAGGTTGCATATACTTTCAATTTTTTCTTAATCGTTCGTTGACCGAAAAAACGAGGTATAAACCATTGATTAGATGCTCTATTCCAGTCAAATAACATTTTATTTGCGTCTAATAACAATACTCCTTCTGAAAATTTGCAAAGTAAACTTTGCTTTAAAATATCTCTGTTTTTTCCGTGGATGCATACATCTTTGTATTCATCTAAAGTCTCATTTAATTGAGGAGATACTAGTAATTCAGTGGTAAGTTCAGGAATACTTAATAACTTATCAATGAAGTATGTTACGGTATCTAATTTTTTTTTGTCCTTGTTAACTTCAAATTCATTAAAAAGATCTGGTAATTGATCCAAGTTTTTTTGAATATCAGTGATCAATCTGATTAGATCCTGTAAAATTTTTGTAGCCTCCTCTCTAATTGTTGGCGAATACTCATCGATATTAATTCCTGTAAGAGGATGCTGGTATGGATGCCCACAAGCACCCGCTACAGAGATAAGTTGTTCTAGTGTTTCTCTCCATTGTTGTTCTCTGTTTAGGTCTAATTCTGAGAAAAGTGTTTCCGGTATTCTAAATTGAGGTTCAGCATCTATTTGTTGATATTTAACAATGGCTTCGTAAAGAGAGTGTCCAAACGGATATACTTTATGTAATGCCTCCGTATACTCATTTATCTCCGTACGCAGAGCAAAAATACGTTCTGCTTCCTGTTTAAAATTTTCTGGAGGTATATTTTTTACTATCTCAGTGGTTTCTTTCAATTGAGAAAGAATCATTCCTTTTTTAGCTTTATTGGAATGTAATTCTAAACAAAATGGAGCTAAACCAATCGCTTCTAATCGTTGTTGAACTACGGACAATGCCGCCCTCTTTTCAGCGACAAACAAAACCCGCTTGCCCTTGTACAAGGCATTGGCGATAAGATTTGTAATGGTTTGTGATTTTCCTGTACCCGGCGGACCATGCAATATAAAATTTCTACCTTCTGAGGCTTCCCAAATGGCTTCTAATTGAGAAGAATCTGCGCTAATTGGTAAAATAATTTCGTTAGGAAGAAGTTTATGGTCAAATGTGTTTGCATCAACAACACTTTCTTCTGTGTTCCATTCTATTTTACCATTCAAAAGACTGGAAACTACTTGATTCTCAATAAGCTTATGAGCGTTATTGTGAATATCGTTCCACATAATAAACTTATTAAACGAAAACAAACCTAATATGGCTTGTTCATCTACATCCCATTTGGGCTGATTCTTTATTCGATTTCTAAAAATGGTGTAAATAAGTTTTACATCTACCCCAATTCCATCTGTAGGAAGCGGATCTAACCCAGAAATATTAATGTTGAAATTCTGACGAAGCATTTCCAAGAGTGTAATATTTACCATTATTTCTTCTTCTCTTGAACGAATTACGTACCCATGGGCTGCTGATTTACGTATGATTTCAACAGGAATCAACAATATGGGAGCATATCGTGGTCGCTCACTTGATGTGGTTTCGTACCATTTTAATAATCCTAAGGCAACGTACAGAGTATTAGCCCCATTTTCTTCCATGGCTGTACGAGATGAACGGTACAAGTGGGTCAAGGCTTTGCTAAGTTCGTTTTCAGTGAGATAAGATCGAATCCTTTTTTGAGTTAATTCCGATTTTACAAGATCCCTTATAGGATCTGATTCTGTGACTGATTTATAAAGGCCAAAATCGAATAATGGATGTTCCCAATCCGTAGGTTTTTGCAATATTCTAAATTCCTCTCCCTCTGACAAAGCATCTTCAAAAATATCTAAATCGGTAGAAATTAGCTGCAATGTGTTTTTGGTAAGCCTTATATTCAAAAGATTATTACGCAAACTTAAATCGAGTAATTTTCGTTCCCATAATAATTGCTTGGTAACAACAACTTCTGAACTTATTCCAGACAAATCGTAAGGATTAATATTTTGTGGGGTTATTTCTGATCTATCTGAAATAGGACTAAGTTCTTCTTCTTTTATTTCCCAATGTTGTCCATTTAAAACTCGCTGAGGTATGGGTTTTATCCCTGAAAAACGAGCTCTTTTGATGTCTACTGCTAGTATGAAACCATTCTGTGAAATACAATGGTTTGCATTTTTAACTGCCTGATCAAATTCTACATTCTGCCCCATATTCATACCAGTGGTTTCTACTAGTGTGATCTCGTTGATGCCTTCGGCAATTCTTTTATTAATAAGAGATACATCCTCGATTATACTATCAGGAAAAGTTTCAGGAACCAGCCATGCTCCGGCAAATGCATGTCCATTAACAACAATAATCAGTGAATTTATCCCGATTGCTTCTAAGCATGAGGCATATAACAAAGCTATATCTAGGCAGGTTCCAAGTTTTTGATTTAATACCGAATCTACTAACCGAATTCGTTGTCCATAGTCTTCAAAACTGACAGGTATAGTACTGTATATAATTTCCTGTTCAGCTATGGCTGTGTATATTGCAGCCATTTGTTTTTGTACTCTGTCTGGATTACGACTTTGATATTCGTCTAAGGATGGGTTGCCTGTCCATTGTTCTAAAATCATTGCTGCTCGCCTAATTATGGGTAATGTTGCAGGATGATTCGGTGTAACGAATGCAGCGAGCATTTCAGGCAATACCCCAATACCTCCCCATTGATCGTAAGCTAAAATGTTGAGTGGATATTTTTCTTCGAATAGAAGTTTCTCCTTTGAATATACTTTAAGCACTATGTGTCCGGATATTTGTTCTGTAAGTGGTGCAAAATAACTGGCTGATAGGTTTATTTTAGGTATTTCTAGTCTAACTTTTTCTTTTGGTTGGATTCCTTCTAAGGATATAGCAACTATTGTTGTAAATTCAGGGTCTGCAACTAATTCTATCCTTAAATCTTTTATTATTTCTTCTGTAAGATTTTCAATTGAAAGATCTCGTATGAGAGAGATTCTATTCTGCTGCATAGCAAAGTTTACAACGGGTAGATATAAAAAGTCAACGTTAAGTTTATTCCCATCATTCTCCATGGCAAGTGAATTTTTTTATTTGTTTAGAAATACTTGGTGTCTTTTATATGATGCTTAAAGATAACAATTCTATCCTATAATCATTAAGAATTTTTCATGATTTAGTTCTTTAAAAATACATTGTTATCTATTAGTGTTGATATAAATATACTTATTAACAAATTGTACAAATTTCATTCTAGATATGCAATTAGATGTCGTGATAAAAAAATTAATTTTTAAAACTTTTTTTCTAATCTTGGAAAACTTGCTACGAATTCAGCTATAAATGGAAATACTAAATCTTATTACACTTTATGGTAATAAGATTTAGTATAAAAAATAAATATTAGATTTCTAATTAAAAATCTTAATAGTTATTATATTTTAGATATAAGCATCATTGAAAATATATAAAGTAAGAATATGCCTATAATTATGAGTCCTGAAAAAGTCCAAACCGGTGTTTTGTATTGGGACTTAACCTCTCTATCTATAGGAGGTCTTTTGTGTATAAATGTAGACCCACAAGAGTTACATACAGGAATATAATCTCTTGAAATTGGAAATACAGGTATCCAAAAAATGTGGAAATAACCTTGTTGTGGAATTACAGCTAAAGAGTGATTCTCTTTACATGCTGGACATTCTTGACCAGTAAGTATAAGCCTGCCTGTGGTATATCTAATACCAAAAAATATAATCATAGTAGTAATAATTTAGTTTTTATTTATAATTTTTTCAATTAACTTAATTGGTTAAAAGTCTGTTCCCATTCTTTATTTAAGTTAAGCAATGTTTGTTTTAATTCTTCATATATTTTTAGAAATTCATCTGTAGGGTTTTCTTTAGCAAAGTTATCTTCATATTTTTTTATTTTTGTTTCTATCTCCTCCATATCTTTTTCCAACTTAGCTAATTTATTCTCTAATGCTTTTTCTTCTTTTGTTTTAAGTGAAACTTCTTTTTTGGGAGCCGAAGGAATATTCTCTTGGGTAAATGCTTTTTTGGCAAGTGTAGATTTTTCCATATCTACTTCCCTCATATTTTCTTTCTTTCTATATTCTAAATATTCTGTGATGCCTCCTAAAAATTCTTTTACTTCACCGTTTCTAAATTCAAAGATCTTATTTACCAATCCATCTAAAAATTCACGATCGTGAGATACTAATAATAAAGTTCCCTGAAAATTTATTAATGCCTGTTTTAATATAGCTTTGGATTGTAAATCTAAGTGATTGGTAGGTTCATCCATTATCAATGTATTAAACGGACGTAGCAATAATTTACACAAAGCCAATCGATTTCTTTCTCCTCCGGAAAGAACAGAGACCTTTTTTTGAACCTCATCACCCTGAAATAAGAAAGATCCCAACAAATCTCTAACTCTAGGGCGGGATTCTTCTGTTGCTGAATCTTCTGCTTCTTCTAAAATGGTTTTATTTGGATTAAGAACTTCAGCTTGATTTTGTGCGAAATAACCGATTTGTACATTATGACCTATCTCCAACGATCCCTCATGTGGAATTACTCCTTCCATAATTTTCGCCATAGTGGTTTTCCCTTGCCCATTTTGACCTACAAAGGCAATTTTTTCTCCCCTTTCAATAAAAAAATCAGCATTTTGAAAAACCACATGATCCTCAAATGATTTTCCCAGTTTTTCTGCTTTAAAAATGATTTTCCCAGGTGTTACGCTTGGTTCAAATTTGATATTAAAGCGGGTTACGTCCTCATCTTCAACTTCTATTCTTTCAACTTTATCTAATTTTTTTATTAGGGATTGTGCGAAAGAAGCTTTACTTGCTTTTGCCCTGAATTTTTGTATAAGTTGCTCCGTTCTTTTAATTTCCTGTTCCTGATTCTTTTGGGATTGTATAAGTTTTTCTTTTCTTTCTTGTCTTAGAATTAAGTACTTAGTATAATTTGCCTTATAATCTTGAATGGTTTGGTTTGAAATTTCAATGGTTCTATTGGTTACATTGGTTAGAAATTGTTTATCGTGAGAAACCAAAACAACAGCACCTTTATAATTTACTAAAAAACCTTCTAACCAAATTATGGATTCTATGTCCAAGTGGTTGGTAGGTTCATCCAATAAAAGTACATCGTTTTCTTCTAATAGCAATTTTGCTAATTCTATTCGCATTCTCCATCCACCTGAAAAGTCGTCGGTTAGTTTATTAAAATCTGATTCTTTAAACCCTAATCCTTTTAGTATTTTTTCTATTTCACCGTCTATATTGTATCCTCCTAAATGTGAAAATCTGTCGGTTAAATCTGTTAGATCATGAATTAATTTAGCATAAGAATCAGATTCATAATCTGTACGAGTTGCTAGCTCATGATTTATTTTATCAATTTTATCGTTAATTTGATTTAGTTCCTTAAAAGCTTGTTTTGCTTCATCCCAAACCGTTCTACCTTTTTCAAAATCTAGATCTTGCTTTAAAAAACCAATCCTTACTTCTCCTTCCTTTTCAACATTACCTTCTGTAGAGAGTTGTTCTTTTGCTAAAATTTTTAATAAAGTTGATTTTCCTGCACCATTTTTTCCTGCAAGCCCTATTCTATCATTTTTATTAATTCTAAAATTAACCTCTTCAAATAAATATCTTCCGGCAAAATGAAGTCCTAAATTCTGTACTAAAATCATTTTTCTTAAAAATTTTTAACATGCAAAGGTAGTACTTTAAACTTAATTCGTTTATATTTGTCAAAATGCTTAATTAATTTTGATAAAGTTAAATTTTATGAAAAAAATTCTTGGTTTTACTTTGCTTATTGCAATCCTTAATCTTTTCATTATCTCATGTAGCAATGATGATAACAATAGTAATAACAATTTATACACTGATACAGACACAATACCAGAAGTTTATGAAATTAATGTAACCTCTTTTACAGAGGTTAATCCTTCTTCTTATATCTTTAGAGCTCCTTTTACCTTAAGTAATTCTGAACATTTATTGATTTACAGACAAACCAATGTTACCACATCAGGAAACCCAGTATGGGAATTACTACCAAGTACGTATGTAGATAATTACGGAACAGTAAGTTATAACTACGATTTTAGTATGGAAGACTTCACCATTTATGTAGATGGATATAAAAATATTGCTAATTTAAATCCTGAATACATAACCAATCAGTGGTTTAGGATTGTAGTGCTTCCAGGTTTCTTTCCATCAACACAAAGTACTAACCCACCGGTTGATTATAATGATTATAATGCAGTTATAAATTATTTTAATATTGATGAAAGTAAAACTAAATTGTTAAAATAGTCTTTTAAATCTTATAAAAAAATAAAGCCTTACGGAATCGTAAGGCTTTATTTTTTTATCAATACATTTAATCCTTTAAAAAATTTCAATTAGGAGAATTATTGTATTAAAAAAGTGAATCTACAAAATATAGATCCACTTAGTTATTTTCTAAATATTTACTTTTATGTGAGGAAAATTATTTTTCAAATCTATTCATAACCATTTCGCTTACTCCAACATTTGAGAAACCTCCGTCATGAAATAAATTTTGCATGGTAACCATCTTAGTTAAATCTGAAAATAAAGTTATACAGTAATTGGCACAATCATCTGCTGTAGCATTCCCTAAGGGTGACATTTCTTTTGCAAAATCTACAAATCCGTTAAATCCTTTTATCCCCTGTCCTGCTGTTGTAAGAGTAGGAGATTGTGAAATTGTATTTACTCTAACTTTATTTTTATTTCCCCATTCATAACCAAAACTTCTAGCTATACTTTCTAAATAGGCTTTATTGTCTGCCATATCATTATATCCAGGAAAAGTTCTTTGTGCTGCTATATAGGTCAAGGCTAATATACTTCCCCAATCATTCATTGCATCTTTATCCCAAGCGGTTTTCATTACTTTATGAAAGGAAACTGCGGATATATCCCAACCTTTCATTAACCAATCATAATTTATATCTGTATATTCTTTACCTTTTCTTACATTTACTGACATACCGATAGAATGCAAAATAAAATCAATTTTCTTAAACTTTGCAAGTGTATGATCAAACAACTTGCCCAAATCTTCCATTGATGTAGCATCTGCTGGTACAATGTCTGAACCCGTTTTTTCAGCCAATCCATTCAATTCTCCCATCCTTAAGGCTACTGGTGCATTTGTTAATACAAATTCTGCTCCTTCTTGATGAGCAAGCTCTGCCACTTTCCAAGCAATAGAATTAGAATCTAAAGCTCCAAAAATAATTCCTTTTTTCCCTTTCAGCAATCCGTAAGACATATTATTCCATTAAAAATTAATAAAACAAATTTAGAAATTATTTTTAACATGAAGTGAGTGTATTTTTCTTATTGATTTTTATTAATATTTTTACATACCAAAACTAAGTTTATGAATTCACCATTTAACCTCTATGAAACCTATTTAATTAATTTAAACCGTTCCAAAGATCGACTAAATTTTATGGAAAGTGAGTTTAAAAAACAAAAAATGAACTTTTTAAGGATTCCTGCGGTAGATGGTAGTTTATTAAAAGGAGATGAGTATATAATTAAAAACAAATACGACAGAGATTTGGTTCCGGGAGAAATAGGCTGTTATCTAAGTCATGTGAAAGCATTAAAAACATTTCTAGTTTCTAAATATGAATATGCGCTTATAATTGAAGATGATGCTATTTTATGTACCGATTTTAAAAATATTATAGAAAATAGCATATTAAATCATAAAAACAATCTTTCAAAAAAACATCAATGGGAAATTCTTAAATTAATCAATGGAAAAAGACATCACATAAAAATTACAGATATATACAAAGGTTATTTTTTAGCGGCCTGTGGAACAAGCATTCCAATAACTACACTGGCTGCTATATGGACTCGTAACGGAGCCAGAAAATTTTTAAAAAAAATCATGAATCCTATTCCTGTTATACGAAGACCTATAGACTGCGACCTTCAACATCCATGGGAATTTAATTTATTAATATACAATTTACTCCCCTCTCCTGTAAAAGGAGCTGAATTAGGCACTCAAATTCAATTAAATAAAAAATTGCGGAAATCTAATGTTCCAAAAGAAATTTTATACGAGATAAACCGTTTTTTTCCAAAATACCATTACTTAATCTCTCAACATGGATGGAAATCTGTTTATAATAGCTTTATAGCAAAAAAAAATGAAAGGATAAGATGATAAAATTCTCTAATAAAATTATATTTTTATTGCATCTTTTCAATCTTCAATTATTTATTAATAATGGACAACATATTTATAAAAATTCAAGAGCTACGCAAACAGATTAATCACCTGAATTATCAATATTACGTATTGGATAAGTCTGAGGTATCCGATTATGAATTTGATCAATTATTAAATGAACTTAGACAATTAGAACAAGCCTATCCTGAATTGGATGATCCTAATTCTCCTACTCACCGTGTAGGTGGAGAAATCACTAAAAATTTCTCTACAATTACACATGAAAAGCGAATGTATTCTTTGGATAATAGTTACTCTTTTGATGATATTCATGATTGGGCTGAACGTATTAAAAAATCTATTTCCGATGAAGTGGAATTTGTTTGTGAATTAAAATACGACGGTTTATCTATAAGTATCTTATATGAACAAGGAAAATTTAAACAGGCGATAACAAGGGGAGATGGATTTCAAGGAGACGATGTAAGTACTAATGTGAAAACGATACGTTCAGTTCCTTTGGAACTTTCTGGAGATTATCCTGAAAGATTTTTTATAAGGGGTGAAATAATAATGCCTAAAAAATCTTTAGAAAAATTAAATCAATTACGCATTAGCGAAGGATTGGAACCTTATGCAAACCCAAGAAATACCGCTAGTGGTAGCTTAAAACTTCAAGATAGTACTGAAACTGCCAAAAGAGGGTTAGATTGTTATCTTTATAACATAATTTCGGTTGATGATGTTTATGCAACTCAATGGGAATCCTTGCAATATGCTAAAAACTTAGGTTTTAAAATTGGAAATTTTGCTAAACTATGTAAAAATTTAGATGAGGTTTTTCAATTTATTGATTATTGGAACACCGAAAGGTTTAACCTCCCTTTTGAAATTGATGGAATTGTCATTAAAGTGAACTCATTAAGTGAACAAGAAGAACTTGGATACACTTCTAAATCTCCGCGGTGGGCTATTGCTTACAAATTTAAAGCTGAAAAAGTTGAAACTAAATTATTAAGTATCGATTACCAAGTAGGTAGAACTGGTGCAATTACTCCTGTGGCTAATTTATTGCCTGTATTATTAGCAGGAACTGTAGTAAAGAGAGCTTCTTTGCACAACGAAGATTTTATTTCTAAATTGGATCTTAGGATTAATGATTATGTTTTTGTTGAAAAAGGGGGGGAAATTATACCAAAGATTGTGGATATAAATTATGATAAGAGAGAAAAAAACACTACCAAAATTGAATTTATTAAAAATTGCCCGGTTTGTGAAACTCCTCTTGTAAGAAAAGAGAGTGAAGCCGCCCATTTTTGTCCCAATGAGGATCTATGCCCTCCTCAAGCTATAGGAAGACTGGAGCATTTTGTTTCACGAAAAGCCATGAACATTGATAGTGTTGGAGCTGAAACAGTAACCTTACTTTATAAAAATGGATTAATCGAAAATATTTCTGATTTCTACGAGCTTAAAAAGGAACAGCTGATCCATTTAGATCGTATGGCTGATAAATCTGCAGAAAATATAATCAATGGAATTGAAAATTCTAAAAAAACTCCTTTTGAAAAAGTTTTGTATGCCTTAGGCATCAAGCATATTGGGGAAACAATAGCTAAAAAATTAGTGAAAAAATTTAAAACTATTGAAAATATTAGAAATGCTTCTGTTGAAGAGCTGATCAATACCGATGATATAGGCGAAAAAATAGCTTTAAGTCTGGTTGAATATTTTAGTAATGATGTCCATTGGAAAATTATTGAAAAGCTAAAAATGGCTGGTTTACATTTTGAAATTGAAGAAAATAATTGCTTAATATCCAATAAACTTGAGGGTAAAACCTTTTTGTTTACCGGAAAGTTAACTGTTTTTACTAGAGAAAATGCGGAACAGATGGTAGAGCTAAATGGAGGTAAAAATGTGTCGTCAGTAAGTAAAAATTTAAATTATTTAATAGTGGGTGAAAAAGCGGGCTCAAAGTTGAAAAAAGCTCAGGAATTAGGCAGTGTAATTATACTAGATGAGCAAGAGTTCTTAGATTTAATAAATTAACCATAGAATTGTAAATGAATAAAAAAGGAGGATACTAAAATTAGTATTCTCCTTTTTATTTATATAAAATTGGTTTATTAAAAGGGTTTACCTCCTGCTCCACCCATTTGTTTTGCCATGGCTTGCATCATCATTTTTCCTTGCGGACTTTGCATCATTTTCATCATTTTACTCATTTGCTCAAATTGTTTAAGTAACTGATTAATATCTTGAATGGTTCTACCGCTTCCTTTGGCTATTCTATTTTTTCTTGATGTGTTTATCATAGATGGATTTCTTCGTTCTTCTGGAGTCATTGAATATATTAGCGCTTCTACATATTTAAACGCATCATCGTCTATATTTACGTCTTTTAACGCCTTACCTACTCCAGGAATCATTCCCATTAAATCTTTCATATTTCCCATCCTCTTAATCTGTTTGATTTGCTTTAAGAAATCATCAAATCCAAACTGATTTTTAGCTATTTTCTTGTGTAATTTTCTGGCTTCTTCCTCATCAAATTGCTCTTGCGCTCTTTCCACTAAAGAAACAACATCTCCCATTCCTAAAATTCTGTCAGCCATTCGCTCTGGATAGAATACATCCAATGCCTCCATTTTTTCACCTGTAGATATGAATTTGATAGGTTTATCTACCACTGTACGAATGGTTAATGCCGCTCCCCCACGGGTATCTCCGTCTAATTTAGTTAGAACTACCCCATTGTAATCTAAGACTTCGTTAAAAGCTTTCGCAGTATTTACTGCGTCTTGACCTGTCATTGAATCTACAACAAATAGAGTCTCTTGTGGATTGACCGCTTGATGAACGTTTTTAATTTCATCCATCATTACTTGATCAATGGCTAATCGACCAGCTGTATCTATGATTATGGCCGAGAATTTATTTTGATTGGCATATTCAATAGCATGCTGAGCAATTTCAACAGGATTTTTATTTTCTAATTCTGAAAATACTTCTACTCCTATTTGTTCTCCCAATACTTTCAATTGATTTATTGCAGCAGGTCTATAAACATCGCCAGCGACTAATAAAACTTTTTTATTTTTTTTTGTTTTAAGATAGTTGGCAAGTTTTCCTGAAAAAGTTGTTTTTCCAGAACCTTGCAAACCTGCAATAAGAATGATGGAAGGGTTTGAAGATAAGTTTATTCCTACATTTTCACCACCCATCAATTGCGCAAGTTCATCATGTACAATCTTTACCATCAATTGCCCTGGAGACAAGGAAGTTAATACATTCTGCCCTAAAGCTTTGTCTTGTATGCGCTTGGTTAAATCTTTAGCTACTTTGTAACTTACATCTGCATCAACTAGAGCCCTACGTATTTCCTTAACGGTTTCAGCAACATTAATTTCTGTAATTTTCCCTCTTCCACTTATGTTATGTAAGGCTTTATCTAATTTATCTTGTAAACTTTGAAACATGTTTTTTCAAATTTATGTATTGCAAAAATAGATAAGTTTTCATTAATTAAAAAATTATCTATTATTTATATATTTTCAAAATACATTTTAAAACTCTAAAGCATTTTGTCTCTCATTTTAAATCTATATTTTAAATGTATATTTGTATATTGATTTTAAACACCTAAATTATTTGATAATCTAAATTTAATTTATGAATAAAATACTGGTTATTGGACATTTAAATCCTGATACAGATTCAATTACCTCAGCAATTTCTTTTTCTTTTCTTCAAAATCAGTTAGGGAAAAATACTGAAGCAGTTGCATTAGGAGAATGTAACGAGGAAACATTATTTGCTTTAAACTATTTCAAGTTTGATGCTCCTAGAATTATTGATCGTGCTTCTAATGATACTAAAGATGTAATGCTTGTAGATCATAATGAGTTTCAACAGGCTGTTTCTGATATTTCAGAATTGAATATTCTTGCAGTTATTGATCATCATAGAATTGCTAATTTTCAAACTGCCTCTCCTTTATATTATCGTGCAGAAGCTGTTGGGTGTACACAAACTATAATTTTAAAAATTTTTAAAGAAAATAGTATTGCTATACCTAAAAATATAGCAGGATTAATGCTCTCAGGTATTATCTCTGATACTTTACTTTTTAAATCTCCAACCTGCACGGAAGAAGATGTAAGAGCTGCCAAGGAATTAAGCTCTATCGCAGAAGTTGATATTAATAGTTATGGATTAGATTTACTAAAGGCAGGGACTAATCTATCCAATAAAACTGCTGAACAGCTCATTCATTTAGATGCTAAGTCTTTTGAAGTTCATGGAAAAAAAATTGTTGTATCGCAAGTCAATGCTATAGATTTTTCTGATATTTTATCGAGAAAAAATGAAATCCTTGATGTACTAAACCATACAATTTCTGAATCTTCCTTGGATTTATTTGTTTTTGTTATTACAAATATTTTAGAGGGTGACTCTAAAATGATTTCTGCTGGCAGTCTAATAAACGAATGTGAGAAAGCTTTTAATACTAAATTTATTGATAACGAGGCTTTTTTAAAGGGTGTAGTTTCTAGAAAAAAACAAATTATTCCGTCATTGATGGATGCATTATCATAATACTTACCTATAAAAAAAGGCTTTTATAATATATAAAAGCCTTTTAACAAGTATAAATTTTATTTAATTAACTGATTTTCCAACTATTTTCAAATCCTACCGTACAGATGGAAAGTTTTTTTGCAGAAATAAGTAATTTTATTTTCATGGGTTGATCATTGATAGCATCAAATTCTTCTGAAAATTCAATACAATATCCCTTTTCAAATTTAACTTCTTGCAATTTACTCATTGCATCTCTCCTATAAAAGACTATAACTGCATCTTTGGTTTTTTCAGATGATAGCATCCATTCTATAAAAGTAGGTTTACCACTACTTTCAATGGTTAATAAAATTTTTCCTCCTTTACAAGATCCTTGAGGTTTTCCTGCATTATCTATGTTTTGATAGAAATCATATTTACACTGTAAAACATTGTAAGTATCTCCTTCCATCTCTAATTTTGCTAAAAAAGACGACATATAAATTTTTATCTTAGGGATTATTAATATTACAAGAGAAGGGAGCTTAAAACTCCCTTCTCAATTACTCTTTAAGATAAAAGAGTTAAAAGTTTTTTACTAAAAGCTAACTTTTAGGTATAAATTATACCCATTCGTTTACATGCTCTCCAGTTCCCATTTTAATAGTTTTGGCGGAAATTGTGAAAGTTTCAGTTAATGGATTTGATCCAATTGAATCAAAATTTTCTCTGTATTTTACTACATAACCATCAGTAAAGTTTAATTCTTTTAATGTTGCATCAGAATCTCTTTTGATGAAAACTACTTTACCATCTTTTCTTTCGAAACTATTAGTCATCCATTCGAAAACATCAGTTTCTCCAGTAGATTCTACAGTAACTTCAATTCTTCCTCCTCTAGTTTGAGAAGATGGACGACCCGTTGGATCTGTTTCTTGAGCTAAAGAATAATTAACATTTAGTACATTGTACGTTTTTCCAGCTACTTCTAATTTTGCTTTAAATGACATAATAAATAAATTTAAATTAAATAATTTTAGTTATAATACAAATATAAGTACATTTTTCATATTTTTTAAAATCCACAATTGTTAAAAAAAAGTTAATTCTTAATCTTTTTTATTTAACATTCTGCAAATATCTAAGTCTCTTTTCATTAGCTCAATTTGCTTTTTGTAAGTGACAATCTGTGCCAATAAAGTATCTATTTCTGATTTACTTTGACCGTAAGTTTTAATTGTTTTTTTTGCATCAATTAATGACCTGCTTGTTAGCAAAAAATTCTTGTAAAGCAGTCCTCTTCTTACACTGTCTTCTTTAGGTATTCCTTGTTCTATTTCTATAATTTTATTTATAGCTTTTTGTTGAAAATAGAAACTTGTGTTTAGATCTTGTTTAGGTAAATCGATAGAATCAATAAATTTTTTTAAATCTTCCATTTGATTTTCAAACCTAGCTTGGTATCTAAATTCAGTTATAAGCGCTTTATTTTCTTTTTTTAGTTGAGCATTTTCTCTTTTAGGCAGATATATATTGTAAAACAATGCCCATATTATGATTAATGTTGTAATTAAAAATAGACTTATAAAAATTATAAATGAAATAAATCTTTCTTTTTTATTTAGTATTTCCATCGGTTAATTTATTTATTCATCAAAAAATCTACTCCTTTTATTTTTTTCAATCGGATCATTTTCTAATCTTTCTTTTACAAATATTCCAGTATCATTTCTTTTTCCTATAAAGTCTAATTTATTTAGTGAAATAAATAATTGCTCTATGGTTTGCATAAATTTATCTACTTGTGTTAATGTTTTATCTATTTGTATATGGTTGTATCCAACATTCACTAAATCTGTAAATAAAACTTCAAAATCTCCTTGAGATAATCCACACCATTCTGCTAAATAGTTAAGTAATTCTTCCTTCCCTGCTCCTGATTTAGCATCTACGTAATTCTTCATAATTCTTGCTAAACGGACTATTTTATCAAACATAAATGCCGGAGTAGAATAAAGCCCCATCCAACGTAAGGAATTTATCTCATTCCCTAAATACGTAATTATTATTTCCGACAACTTCAATACCATTACCGCTAGTTCATTGGTTTGCTGTTTCCTGTTTATTTTTTGGGCTATTTGTACGGCTAATAATTCTAATTGTCCCATGAATCGATCAATTCTGGTATGAGCATCAATTAATTCTTTATGACTGTTTGTCATCGTACAAGGAGGTATATAGTTTGGCTGTAAACGGGTTTGATCTCTATTTACAAGTATTTTCCCCACCGTTAATTGAAAGGATTTATGGGCCGCTTGCTGTGAACTTTGTCCTTCTAATTCTAAATGCAATCTATAAGTGGGATGTAAAAATGGATATCTTGGAGGGTTTTCTTCTGGATCTAATTCTCCGAAAGGAATCTGTTCTACCGGATTTACAACAATATTTGCTAATAAAACTAATTCTGTTCCTTGTTCTATGTCATAGACTGCTTCCGGATAAGGCATTTGTGTATCAATAGCATTGTCTTTCGAACTAATCTCTATTCTTGATCCATTAGGAGTTATGGCGTGGCATTCTTCAACTTTTACTCTTAGTAGCTTATGGTTATCTATAACTAGGGATAATTTAATGGACTCCAAAGGGGTTTGTACGGGTAATAAGCCGTAGCTTATAGGGGTTACATGGCTCCCTATTGCATCTCTTGTTACATCTGCAAAATTTTCTTGCATAGCTATGAAATGAGATTTATTTATCTTCATTCCATCTACCCAATTCACGGGAAATTTACTTAATTTTTCTAGCATGGCAGGGATTTATCTTTAATTAAATATTTTTATTTTCTTTTTTTTTAGATTTAGATTTAGCTTTTTCCTCTCCTTCAATTTCCTTCTCCATATATTTTAATCCTTCTTCAGCATCGATTAATGGAGGGGTTCTTTGGCATATAATTACACTATTCTCTTCTATACTATTCATATATAAAGGATAATCAGGTCTTATAAATTTTGCAAATCCTAGATACTTTGATTTTAAATAAAATACCCAGTGCTGTCTTTCTCCGTCTGTATCATTTAACTTTATGGTATCGTCAGGATTTCTAATGTTGTAGTCATTAACAAAATGATAAAATAAACGACCAAAATCCATTCTTATTGGAGCTTTTGCTCTAAACTCTGTTCGTACATCTGATTCAGGATTTTTGTAAAATACAAAGGTTACTACGAGCATATCTCTATAATCGCTATTTAATGGATCAGGAAATGAATGATCTTCGGGAAATTTCCAAGTTTTATATATCTTAGGAGGTACTGAAATTGTGGATTCAAATGTTAAAAATATTAAAGAGGGCACTATAAAAAATACCGTAGAACCTGCCATTGTATAAGCATAAGTATTTCCTTTTACAATTGTAAAAACGAGTACAAAAGGTATTATATTAAAAACAAATATTAGTAGAGTAAACAATCCTTCTACCCAACTCTGCTTTATGCTTCTTTTTTCAAATCTATTAAAATATACTCGATATAAATAGGTATGCGTAACCCCAACCATAAAAAATATAGTTTGATAGAAAACTAAAATATTATCCAATTGGTTATTAAATATTTCTGAAGAACCTATAAAGGTTATTAATGAAACTCCTAAAAATAATACTATCAGATAAGTTATATACTTGGATTTATATTTTTGTTTAAAATCGCCTACTTTAGACCCGAAAAAAATTGTTAATAGTGTAAAAACAATTAAGATCACAATTATTCCAACTATAATTGTAGGGTCTATTAAGTCTTTAAAATAAGTTCTAAAATTCATATTCTTGTAGTTATACCTAATACGGCTGTCTTATTAAAATCAAATATTTCTTCTTCTTTATTAAGTAAAATTGTTGTTTTTACATCTATCTCCATCGGTAAAAAAAATTCGTAAAATAATTCTAAGAATTTTTTCATTTTCCCTTCGTGAATATATTCTGCAAATGATGTTTTTTTTAGCTCTCCTATTCTAAATTCCAGATATAATGAATAATCTAAATAAGCACTACCTGAAATCATGTCTAATCCTAAACGACAATCGCCCAAAGTTATATCTTGTTCGGTGCTGGATTGTTCTTTATATGTTTGTTCTGCAATTTCAACCTTTTCTTCAATTAAATAACTTAGACAATGGATTGTTAGTTCTAAATTCCCGACTATTTGATTGGTGTAAGGAAGTATTCTAATGAGTTTAGACATTAATATTTCTGGAAGATCTCTGTCTAAATTCCAAAATTCATAAAAGAAATCTATGGGCTTAGATCCGTTTAGTTCTAATAATATTTCTTTCTCTTTATTTTCTCTTTCAATAGATTTAAGGAAGAATTCATTTTCAAAAGGTAGAAAGAATTTTCTGGCATATTCTTCTTCTACTTTATGAGTTTTGTACTCTTGGGTCATTTCATCTACACTTATTTTCTGCCTATTTTTTTCAGAGGCATGAAATAATCCTTGTGGGAGTGTATCAAAAATTCCGTCTCTAGAGAGATTTATTTTAACAAATTGAGTGGTATCAAAATTAAAATCAACGATTTCTGCGCCTAAAACGTCTTTTCTAAATGGTCTTTTAAATTGTCCTTTAAAATCTACCAGAAAATTTCTATCCTCTTCTTTAATCTTATGGATTAATTCTGATACTATAACTTCTGCTCTTAAATCATCTGTTAAAGAGTTTATTCTGTTTTTAAGTATTTCTTGAATAGTATGTTTTTCTGTATTTTCCATTTTATTTAGTTGGACTCATTATCTTCCGATAATATTAATCTTCCAGCAGATATATATCTTAATTGAAAATAGTCATTATTAAAATCGGATATTATTAAGCCATCTCTCTTTGATGTGGTTAGAACTCTGTTATTCTTCAAATAAACAGCAACGTCTGAAACTGGACTGTCTTTACCATATCTAAAAAATAAGATGTCTCCTTCTTCTAAATATTTTCTTCCGGTAAATAAACTTACTTGATTGGATTTAAACATTCCCATAGCGTTTGAGGGTAGCTTAATTTTGTAAGTATATTGATACAATGCACTTACAAATGGCGCCATATTTAGACTATCTCGGGTAAATCCTTCACCGGAATATTTTGTTCCCAGCCATTGGTCTATAAAATCATAAAATTTATAATTTTTAACTTCTTGTGGTTTAACTCCTAAGACAATAGAATACTTTTCTTTTAAGTATACTTCCCTATCGGTTAAGTTCATTTCATATTCCTGATTTAAGGTGTCTAAAATGCTATACTTATATTTAGGTACATTCAGACTTTTCTCAATATCCTGTTGGTTATAAACAAGTTTAAAAGGTATATCTTTATAATATCGACTTCTACAGGACATTACAAAGAAGAAAATTAATAACAATACTACTAATATTTTTTTCATTTTACAATTAATCTATATGGATATACATTGGATGATACGTAATCTAATTTATGTAAGAGGTTATCACATAAGTATTGCCATTCAAAATCTGATACCTGATATTCTGCTTTATCATTTCTTGTTAAAACTATATCAATGGTTCTTACAAATCCTTTGTTGGTTGATGAATCTACTTTGGTTCCTTTTCGGACTTCAACTGATGAGATTGAGAATTTGAAATGATTTAAACAGAACGTTTTTATATCTGCAAATGTTACCACTCTACCTCTAGTTAGTAATGCTTCTCTATAAGAAATAATTTTTTCTTGTGTGCTTAGTCTTGTTTTTCCTCCTACTGATGTACTTATTAACATAGCTGAATTTGGAACAAAATCCCCTGCCAATACACCATCTAATCGAGTCCCAACTCTTAAATCATTGGCATCTTCTCCGCTTGTTACCCAATAGGTAATAGTAAACATATCATTATCTCCTTTCGTTTCTGGTGATTTTGGTCTTATAATGACGTAAGGAAAACTAGTTTTAGTGAATTTTTTTTCTTTTATATGTTGTTCTAAAGTTGCAATTAATTGATTCACCTCTCTTATCGTTCCGTCTATAAAATCTCCTCCAATCACCGTAAAGGATGCACTTTCGTCTTTTAGAAGTTCAATGAGATATTGTATTAGTTCCGAGGCATTACGTTCATCAAAACGGGTAACTCCTGTATGTCTTAGCGTGGCATCTCCTATTTCTAAATTACCTTCTGAAAACTCTTTTATATGATACTTAAATCCTCTGGAATCATGGATGATTCCTAAATCTAGGAATGTATCATCAGAGGAAAGGGGGATATAGTTTATAAATGAATCTATAGTTTGACTTTGATTTAATAATTTTTTGTTTAAAACAGGGATAGAATTAACATAAAGCATTACGTTCTCCAATATATCATTGATCACCACTTCTGGAAATTGGATTTTTATCCATACAATATCTCCACTTTCCTGAATATTTAAATTTTTATCTTTAAATGTTTCTTCTAATTCTTTAGGTAAATCAAAAATTCCTTCTTCTTCTAGTGATATATCCTCTTCTAAATGTATGAATTTATCTGCATAGAAGTTATTTACATCTGTATATAATTGATTTATTTTGTTGTAATTTTTATTTACAACGGCATCTATATCTATTTTAAAATTTGGAACATTATATCCTTCTTTAAAGGATACTTGTTTATTGTTTATGTAGAATTTGGCTTGTTTTAAATAGTTATAAAATACTTCTCTTTGAGAAATGTTTCTGATATCTGTAAAAAACATTAATTTTTCAATGACTGTTTCATCCTTAGGACATTTTAATCCTAACCAAAGTTCACCTGGAGATAAATGTGATTTTATTTTACCTAATGGATCTTTGTGTATGATTCTTTTTAAAGAAAATAAGGAATTTCCATAGGCTAAATATTCTAAGGATGCTTGGGTTAATTTGAAAGGCAAGGTAGGTCCAAAACATATTTCTTTAACTGTAGGATTTAGTGGATCATAAATGTTTTGAATTGTTTTTTTACATTGAAATTGGTGCTCTAACGAAATTGTAAAATTATTTTCTAGAGGAACTACATGCATGATAGAACGCGCGGGAATTACTCCCGTTTTATTTTCCGGAGACATGATCTCTAGCAATCTTTCAATAATTCTAGATCGTGAATTGTTTAGCTCCGCTGATATTTTTTCAAGTTCAGAACTACAGGCTTCCAAAAGTAAGGATACGATTGGATCAAAAGAGGTTTCTAGCTCACTATCTGTATATCCCCAGGTTTGTGCTGCTCTACGTAGTATTCTGTCTTTAATTCTTTCTTGTGTATCCATAATTTATACGTAAGATAAGGGTCCTAAGTAGAACTCAGATTTATATACAAATGGTCTATTTGTTTTTTTTATAAAGCCATTAATTAAGGCAACCACTCCTTTTTTTACTCTATATGAGTTGCTTAATGCTGCAACTCTTCCAACTCCAATGGTAACTACAATTTCAGTTACTTCCAGCCTGCCTTCGTGCATTTTTAATGCATCTTTGATATTGTTTTTAATTCTATCTCTTAAAGAATTATCGTCTGATAAAAGATCAAAATCCATTTCCCAAACTTTACATCCAAATAATTCTTGGAATTTGCATTCTCCAAAAGAAGTTGTTACTATTAAATCTATATATTGCATAATTGACTTTTCAAGATTTGTTTTTTCCAAATCTTTTTTTTCAATTATATCTTTAAAATTTAATGGTTTTTTATAGTATATGCCGTACATAACTCAATGGTTCTTATCTTATTATAAATAAATAATTTTATTTATTCTTCCTCTTTTATCTAATTGATATTCTTTTATATGGTCTGATCTTTTAATCAAGTTGATTTCTACTTTGGGGGTTATCTGAACAAATTTTTCTCTATAAGATATATCTCCCATAAACTTTTGCCCTTCATTATGGTCAACGATATAGAAAAAATGATTGGTCTCGATTGTGTTAAAAAAATTGGGTGGCAATTTCCCTGCAACTAGTGTCGCAGATTCTTTATTCCTTAAAAGACTATACGATAAGTAATCCTGTTTTTTAGTTCTATATTTAGATACCTCAAATTTTTCAATTTTAGAGGTTAATGGTTCAAAAGTTAAAACAGGAATATTGTACATCTTTTTTTTCAAAATATTTAAGCCTAAAAAAGAAAAACCTCCGATTTCTTCATTTTTTAGCTTATTAAATAATAATGAATCTCTGGTTACTTCATAATAAGTCTTTTCTTCTGTTTTATCATCAGTTACCATCATCTTATAGGTCGGAATTTTAACTTTATTTAAAATTCCTTTTTGAACTTCTAACTCTACTTCATTTATTTTTTCATCTGAAATAGTTATGGATATGGTGTGCTGTCTTAAAGCAGAGTCGAACTCAGCCATTTTTTCCCTTTCTCCATTTCCTGTGTACATGGATGATCCTGCATTATCTGTAATTGAAAGAGATAAACCTAGTTGAGGTATTGGCATGTTTATTTATATTTAAAATTTTGATACCTTAGGCATTGTAATTCATCTCTGAATTTTTCTGATTTTTCATCTGTTAAATGAAATTCAAAATCTTCATCAAAAGTCAAAACTTTTAAACTTTTCACATATCCTTGCTCTAATTTCTTAATATCTTTATGGGTAATTTCACCTATAAATATACCGTCACAATTGGGCTTGTATATATTGTTTATTCTATATCGATAATCATTATCCAATATAAATTCTAAAACTTCGTCTTGTTTTAGGCAAGTGTTAAATTTAAACAATTTAATATATAAAAAGGGCTTGGTTCCTTTTCTTTTACCTAACTGAAAAACTCCATATTCTTTCTTATCATTGTAGGCTCTTTCGTAATAAGGTTCTGCATATATATATGGACGATTCTTTAAATAATCTATTTTCCTATTGTTTAATGTAAATAGAGAATTACAATCCACTACTCTTGTAACTAATGTATCCTCAGAAATAGTTATTAATTCATGGTCCGAGGTATCAAGAATTTGTTCTTGAGAATGTAGATGTATAAAATTAATTAATAGAATCGGTAAAATTATATTGCTTATAATCCTTTTAAACATACTATTGTTTTTAAAAGAAAGGAGAAATTATCTCCTTTCTTATGTAGTTTAATTTATTTTTGTTCGTATTCAGTATCCCATTCGTTACCATCGTCTCCTTTATGTCCATCCATTTTTATTAGGAAGTTTTTAGCCGGGAAATATGGTTTCATATGTATATCCAAATAAATTCTATCTTTTTGTACGGGATCTTGTTCAAATCTTCTTACTTCAAAGTTTTCAATTAATTTATCAGGACCGGTGATTCCATCTAAAAATCTTACGATCTGATTCATAATTTCTTTTCTTGTTTTAGCGGTAAAGTTTTCAAATGCTCTACGGTTTAAAAAGTCCATTAAAACTTTTGTAACATAGTCAAAAACACGCACAACTGAATAGGTTTGTAATCCTAAGTTATCACCGTTAAATAATGTTTTTCCAGAGAAAGCCATTACTTTACCGTACTCATTAACCATAGGAATTAATCCCATATTTTCAAGATTTGCAATTTCACTTTTTTTCAAGTCAAATTTAACTCCGTCAACCTCGTTAATTCCCCCGAATTTTTTACCAGCTGTAACTTGGGACATTAAAGTTTTATATATTTTTCCTGCTAGTGCTGCGGATGGTGGTACATATAAATCATCAATTTCTTCAATTTCATCAAATTTACCTCTACCCACTAGCCAATTACAAGTCATTAAAACGTTTGATCTGTAGATATCTCCACCTGTTAAATAAGCTTCGTCAAACATTTCCATAACATCGTCCGGTTCGTCTAAATGAGCAAAATCCGTTACTAACATAACTTTATTTTGATGTGCTATTTTTGCCCATTTTTCAACCACTTTGTTTCCGCCTAAATAACCAGGAATTACTAACAATCCATAGTTGTTTTTAAGGTCTAATCTATCGTAGTTATCTACCAATTCATTATGTATAGCATCAATAAAACGAGTATTATCTAAATCTGTTAATTGATCCATCTCTGCATTAACAATAGATACATTTTTTATTTTGTCTTGTTCCGTATTTTTATAAAACAAGGCAATAGTTCTATATGCTTTTTCTAACTCTTCTGTTTCTTTTACAGCAGTAGCTAAGTTTTTAAGCAAAGTTTTTTCTGCTACTTTACTCTTATCTTCGCTTTGAGCTACCATGTCAGTAAGGTTGTTATTCCCTTTTAATACTTCCAACCATAACTCTAAAGTTTTTTTAAGGGCAGTTCTTTCATTGGTTTTGCTTGAATCTCCTAAAAATATTTGACGTCTTGCCTTTCTTTCCGGATTCATGTTTTGCACATTTTCAATGGCTGATTCTAATAAATCAAATCCACCGAATTTGGCTAATTTATCAATTCCTTTTTGAACATCTGCTTTTCTTCCGGTTTCTACTACGGAAACCCCTTTGGTTTGAACCTGAGTTTTTATTTCGTCTTTAGGCATGATTATTTCTGATTTAATTCATTAATTAACCCCTCGATTGATTCCATTAAAGCCTCTTTAGCATCTGGATCTTCTAAGGCTGCTTTTAATATTTTGTTAGTTTTTAATTGTTTAATTATTTTTTGATATTGCTCTTTTTCCATTTTTAAATCTGTTAGGAAATTGCTTTGGGCAGTTATCCCTTTGATTCCAAAATCTCCTAAGTTTTTAAATTTTAACTCTTCGAATTTTGTTGCTCCTTCTGCATCTTCAAAATTAACTTTAACTTCTGGCTTAAAATGTTCAAAAACTTGTTCAACGGTATTTAAACCTTCAACAATCTCAGGTTTTACAGGTGGATTTCCTGTTAATTTTTGTGCTATTAATGTTCTGTTTTGAGCGATCTCTAGTATCGCTTCATTTGCATCTAATGGGACTTCATTCCCACCTATTCCAAAATTTGACAACATAGAATTTTATTTTTAAGTTATTATTTTATTTTCCAGTTTAATTGTTTATTTTCAAGATATACTTCCACTTGGTCTCCTTCTTTAATCTCTCCTGAGATAATCTTTTTAGCCATTGGTCTTCTTAATTCAGATCTTATTATTCCTTTTAATGGTCGTGCCCCATAAGTTGCGTTAAATCCGTTATCTACTAAATAAGATTGGGCTTCGTCTGAAATCTCAAGATTTATATTTAAGCTTTGTACTAAATCTAACAGTTCTTTTTTCAAATGAATTTTAAATATTCCTAAAGCATTTTCCTTAGTGATTGGACTGAATGGTATTATTTCCGTTAAACGTCCTAAGAATTCTGGTCTAAAATTATTCGTCATGATTTCCATTAATTGATTAGAAGGGGGTAAACCTTTTCCTTCATTAACTGAATTGACAATAAACTGTGCACCAATATTGGATGTAAATAGTATTAATGCATTTGAAAAATCTCCTTCTTTTCCTAATCTATCATGCAACTTCCCTTCATCCATAATTTGAAGGAATACATCAAATACGGAAGAGTGGGCTTTTTCAATTTCATCAAACAAAACTATTGAGTAGGGTTTTTGTCTAATTTTATTAACCAATAATCCTCCTTCTTCATATCCTACATATCCTGGAGGAGCACCATATAATAAAGCTGCTGAATGTTCTTCTTTGAATTCCGACATATCAAAACGTATGATCGCATTTTCATCTTGGAATAAAAAATCCGCTAATGATTTTGCTAACTCTGTTTTCCCTGTTCCTGTTGGTCCTAAGAAGAAAAAGGAACCCATGGGTTGTCCTGCTTTACTTAAGCCTGATCTTGATTCTAAAACAGCTTCTGTAATGACTTGAATAGCATAATTTTGACCTACTACTCTTTTCTTAAGAATCTCTTCCATGTTTTGTAGCCTGTCTTTTTCTTCTGAATGAAGCTTCCCTAATGGAATGCCAGTTTTTTGAGCTACTACAGCGGCTAAATCAATGGGTTCAATATGCTCCTTTTTAGCCAAAGATGCTTCTGATAGTTTTTCTAATATTTGATTTAGATAATTATATAATTCTTCTTCTGATAATTTTTCAATATCTTCACTAAGTTCCTTTTCTTGGGATAATAAATATTGGGATTTTCTTTTTAAATCTTCATAAAACCATTTATACTCTAAACTTTTATTAGATGTATAACTTTCTTTTTGCTTTATGCTTTCTAATCTTTTTTGAAGTACCTCTTTCTCTTTTAAAAAAGATATACCTGCCGTTTTAATTACAGACATGGTACGATCCAATAAATTAAGAGCTGATTCTGGTAGACTTTTTTCTTTTAAATATCTTTTAGACAATCTTATGGATTCCTCTATAGAGTCATCCGTAACTTTTATTTCATGATGAACCAAATAAGATGTTAATGCTGATTTTATAATTCTAAATGCTTGTTTTTCATCAGGTTCTTCTACTTTTATTACCTCAAACATTCCAGAAAGACTTTCATCTTTTTCTATTTTTTTGGTGTATTCATCTATGGTTGTTGTAACAATCAATGTTAATCCTTCTTGACCGGAAAGTTCACTTTTTAAAATACTTGAAATTCCAGCATTATCACTATTCTTGTCTAGTAATACATGAATACCATCAATAATTAATATTGCTTGTGGGTAAGTTTTTAACTCTTGCAATATCTTTTTTAATCGATCTTCAATTTCTCCTTTGTAAGAAGCTCCAGCGATTAAAGTTCCTAAATCTAATTCGTAAATTTTTGTTTTTATTAATTTATCTGGAACTTGTTTATTTGCTACAAGATTAACAAATCCTTCAATTAATGCTGTTTTCCCTACTCCTGGATATCCCTGCAAAAGCACATTGGGATTAACGAATCTACAAATGATCTCAACGATTTCTTTAATCTCTTTTTCTCTAGCAACAATTTTTTTAGGACGTTTTCGTACCTGTACTAATTTATCTTTGCAATATTTAAATAAGTATTTAATGGATTTGGAATTGGTCGCTTTTTCTTCTGTAGCCTCTAAAGTTGTATTATGATCTACCTCTGTTAACAATTCTTCTCTAACTACTGGAAAACTTTTCATTTGATCGTAGGTAAATCCTACTCCTGGTGTGGCTAATGCTACCATTACGCAATACAAATCAACTTCAGATCTTCCTAATATATCCCTTATTTCATCAGCCTCATTTATTACTTTATCAATATCATCATTAGGTTCAGGTTGAGTGGGACGACCTGCTTTAAGTTCATCGTCTATACGCACCTCAGCCCATTCTTCAATGAAGAAAACATCTTTCTTCATTGATTCTAACTCTTTTAATAACGAAAGATCTCTATGTAGTATAGCTTTTAAAAGATGTGAAGGTCCGTATTCTGCATTTCTGTTTTCAGTTGCGTACTTCCTTGCTAACTCTAATGCTGTATGTAATTCTTCATGAAATAAAGCTTCTTCTTTCTGCATCTCAGTTTATATTATTTTAGTCGTAAATCCAAATAAGTGATTTTTTCACTTTATAAGTGATATCAATTCCCTTAATGCAATTTTTATTGTCTTTTGTAAGTCTTAATGCTTCAATTTTTATTTTCTTATTACTGATTTGCTCACAAAATTGGGTAAATGGCATTATTTTTTTACTGTTTTTAACCACTGGAAAATCATAATTTCCACAGGTATATTTCGCAAAATCTTCTTGTGTTTTTACTTGCTTAGCTACGTCTAGCAATAACAATTCAAATTGATACTGGGATATATTTGGCGCTATACTATCATTTGCTTTTTTAATTTTGTCTTGTACAGGGTTAGGCTGTGGTACCCCTGGTATTCTTCTCAAGAATTCTTCCAAAGGATCTTTTTGCGGAGATCCTTTAGGCAATTGAAAGAGATTTGCATCTTTTTCAGGTTCATAAGAATGTATAGTGTCTGTTTTAGTTTTAACTAACTTCCGAGGTTTCACATATATGTCAACGCTCCCCATATGCTTAACATCACCATTAATGATTAAAGTAACTCTTTTTATCCCTGGGATGCTGTAAGTATAAGCTGGAAATTCAAAGGTATTATCAGTCTGACCACTTTCGCCAAAATTCCATTCCCACGAAAATGCTTCACCTTTATAATTATAATAGAACTTGACTGGATCTCCTACGGTCACACTTTCCGGAGCTATTATTTTTGGCACTCTTGATTCATCTATGATAGCTCCTAAATCTTTTATTTCGATAATTTTCTGAAATACACAAGAGCCATTTACTTGCAAACTTACTGTGTAAACTCCAGGTTTTTCATATTTATGTAATGGATCCTTTTCTTTTGATTCTTTCGTATTGTCCCCAAAATCCCATATAGAAGTTTGTGCATTTGGAGTTTTATTTTTGAAGCTTATCACTTCACCGACTTGATTTCTCTCTGAAATTATTTCAAAATCTATTTGACTACAATCTACGTGTCTATACAACTGAAATAAAAACAAAAACAACCCAAAAAGTATTAAGATAATAAACACTAAAAGTATGCGTATATCAAGCTTTCTAAGGTAATTTAATAAAGATCTTTTTCTTTTATAATCCATTTTAAAATAGTATAAAATTTAAATCACCCTTAATGTAAAACAAAAAGATATTATTCATAGCAATTAATTATTATGTAATTCTTGATTAATAATAAATTACATTTTTATATATAGTAATTTAGGCATAAATATTAATCTAAATTATAGATTTGTAAAATTACATATTTTTTTTAATTATTATTGTTTAAATATTAAAATTTACTCATATATAATAAAACTCTTTTATTATATTTTATTATTATATATTTTAATTATTGGAATATATTGAAATTTAATCATTTAAATTCATTTAATATATTAATCCAGCATATTTAAATTAATAATTATTCTTCATCTAAATAGAACTGTAAATATCTTATAATGAATTCAAAAAGCTCACAATTTACAATATCATTAATTTAATATTTTTAAACAATTATATGATTCTATAACGTAATTATTTAAAAAAATATTACATAAAATTTATAGTAAAAATTTGATTATTTGTAACAAGTGAATTTGTTTTATAAAAATATAGTTTAGATACATATATTTATATATATTATGTTTATAAATAGTCTTTATTACTAAATACTAATCAACTAATATTTATTATAACTTCTTTAAATAAATTATTGATATAAAATAAAGCTTTATTGATGCTTATTGTAATTTATATTTTAAAAAATTTATTTAGATTACATTTATAGATTATAATTTTAAGTAAATATGTAATAACAACATTCTAATAATATTGAAAAGTTCTCATTTGTAGTATTATTAAGATTAATATAAAATATGAGATAACTATTTAACTTGCATTTTAAAGTATAGTTTCAATATTGTAATTATCATAGTCAATTATAAAAAAAAGAATTAACCTTAATAGATTAATTCTTTTTTTAACTTCAAATAAATTTACTAGACTATTAAATGTTTAGTCTTGTTTAACTAAATTTCTAATCTTATCAATAGTTAAAGTATTAAAATCATCAATTACGAGATCAGCCGTTGACAAATCTTGATCTCCTGAGGCTTCGTTTTTATATCCTATACAGAAAACATCCGAAGCATTGGCAGCTTTTATTCCGTTGGTTGAATCCTCAATAATTATACAATTTTGCTTGGAATTACCGGACAAACGCACAGCTTCTAAAAATATTGCTGGATTGGGTTTTGATTGTGGAAAATCTTCACCGCTTACGATATGAGTAAAATATGGATATAAGTTAAATCTGGTAAATACTTTCGACAAGGTAGCCTTTGCTGATGAGGTTGCTAATATTAATTGAAAATTTTCTTTATATAAAGACTCTATCAAATTTCTCATTCCCGGAAGTAGATCTAAATCTTTTTTTGTTTCAAATATCTTATAAAATATTTCTCTCTTACGATTGACTAATTCATCAAGTGAAGCATCAACCTTGTATTTTTCTTTAATTTTCTGGTACAGATTTTTGGTAGATAATCCTCTAAACGTATCATGTTCCTCTTCTGAAATGTTTAGTCCTAATTCTTTATAATGTTTAAAGAAGGAAGCTTTATGCATAGGCTCTGTATTGACTATCACTCCGTCCATGTCAAATATCACTGTATTTATCATCAATCTTTATTTTCTGTATCAGTTGTATTTATTCCTTGTAAATTTTCTTTATCAGCTACAATCCAAACCCTATCGTATAATTGTAGCAAGGTATGAGAGGATGGATTCACAATTTTATCGTCTCCTCTCTCGATTCCAACCACTAAACCTTGAGTTAAATCCCTAAGAAACTTCACATCTTTATTTAGTACTGGCGAATCTTCTAATATGGCAAATTTATTTAAGGATACATTTTGCTTTAATGAATTAATATTTTCATCTTGTGAACATTCCGTTTGTATATTAATTTCAAAGTTTTTAATTTGTTCGTCAGTACCTATTAAACCTAATTTATCATACGGAAATACTCGATCATTCTCACTCGGTATTGAAATTTTAATATCACCTCTTTTAATGTAAGCTATATTAATTCCAAACTTTTCTCTCCAAGCTAATTCTGATAATTTTTTTCCAACAAACTTTGAATTGGGGCTAACTTCAAAATCTGTAATATGACTATCCCACAATAGATATGACTTTTTAGGTTTTATATTTTCACTTTTTTCTAACTCTTTTTGTTTTATATCTCTTTCATTTAAATTATACACAAATCTTTTGGTTATAAGTGAGTAGAAAAAATCAAATTTAGTGGACAGAAAATACAATCCCACAATTACTATAGGTATAACAATTAGTGAAGCTATAATTCCCGATAAAAATAAGTTTAATATAAACCCTAATAATATGATTGCTACCGCAACTTTAGCTATTTCCATAGCAATTAAAGGTCCTCTAGCATAAATATTTTCTTTCCAGATATGAGTAAAAATTTCTTTTTCGGGTTTTTTTACTACAATCGCCCATAAGAAAGGCGTACATAAAATAATTGTTACTACTGTTGCTATAATATTAAATAAAGAAGGATTAAAGATTCTTACACCTAACAATTGTTCATTTATAATTGGTATAGCAACGTAGACAACTAATAATACTATCCCAATAATGACTACTCCATTGGTTAATACTAAAGACAAGTATGCTTTGGATAATTTTTTCCATTTGTTTTCTTCTTGAATATTTTGAGTTCCTGCTGAATATTTATCAATCAACCTTAATATTCGTGGTGGTACAATTTTACTTATAATTTCATAAAAGGATTCAGAATATTTAATCATATAAGGGGTAGTAAAAGTTGTGATTGCTGATACGCCAACCGCTATAGGAAATAAAAAATCACTGGTAACTCCCAAGCTCATGCCTAAAGCAGCTACAATAAATGCAAATTCACCGATTTGAGCCATACTCATTCCAACCTGAACAGATTGTTTTAATGGTTGCCCAGAAAGCAACGCTCCCATAGTGGTAAATAAAAACTTACCAATAATTGTTAATAGAGTTACAATTAGAATTTCCCATCGGTACTCATACATTGATATTGGATCAATCATCATTCCTATGGATACAAAAAATACAGCTCCGAATAAATCCTTTACTGGTTTTAAAGAATGTTCAATTTTTTCAGCAGATGTAGTTTCAGCCAAAATAGAACCCATTACAAATGCACCTAACTCTGCTGAAAACCCTATGTTTGTAGCCAAGACTACCATACCCAAACAAAGTCCTATTGAAAGTATTAATAAAGTCTCTTCGTCTAATATTTTCTTTGTTTTACGTAATAGTGTAGGTATTAAAAATATACCAAATATGAACCATAGAGATAAGAAAAATATAAGTTTTAAAAACTCCATAAACATATCCGGTCCATTGAATTGTTGGGTCACTGCCATTGTAGATAATAATACCATTAAGAGTATAACCACAATATCTTCCACAATAAGAACCCCAAATACTATACGTGCGTAATTCTTCCTTTTAACCCCCAATTCATCAAAAGCTCTTAGTATAATAGTCGTTGAAGAACTGGCTAACAAACCACCTAAAAAAATACTATTCATCATGCTCCATCCCATCCATTGTCCAACTAAATAGCCCAAAATCATAATAACTACAATTTCAACTATAGCAGTAATAGAAGCTGCTCCACCAACGTTGATTAATTTTTTAAAGCTAAATTCAAGTCCTAAACTAAATAAAAGAAAAATAACACCTATTTCCGCCCAAGTCTTAATATTAGCCATGTCTCCCACATTAGGCATTAAATTAAAATGTGGACCTACTAAAAATCCTGCAATAATATAGCCTAATACAAGTGGCTGTTTAATTTTTTTAAATATTATTGTAGTTATTGCGCCCGCTCCTAATATTAAAGCTAAATCAACAATCAATTTAGGTAAATGGTTCTCCATAAATATCTGGTTATTTTAAATTTATCAATATAAACACAAGCTTTTTATGTTAAAAATTAGATGTTTTTAATATAAAATAATGCATATAATCGCAAGATAGCAATTTTTATCGAAAAATTAAAATGTTTATAATTCTATTGCTGTCTTGAATATAACTTATATATTTTATAAGTTATTTTAGGTTTATACTTATCAGTTTTTTAATTATTTTTAGATTTGACTATTTAAAATCTTAAACATCATTATGAATGCATACCTTATAGCTATTGGAGATGAGTTATTATCTGGCAGAACTTTAGACACCAATTCTAACTTTATTGCTAAACAACTGGACCGTATAGGAATATCAACCATTAAAATATCAACGATATTTGACGATCCTGAAACTATTAAAAACGAGCTTTTGCAAGCAACTATATCTAAGGCTGATTTTATATTTACTACGGGGGGACTAGGTCCAACTAAAGATGATAAAACTAAACAAACCATTGCTGATTTCCTATCTGATGTTTTAATTTTCAACCAAGATTGTTTGGATCATGTAAGTAAGCTTTATGCCGAACGAGGAAGAATTCTTAACGAATTAACCAGAAACCAAGCTTTGGTTCCTTCACGTTCATTAGCCATCGTAAACAGATATGGAACAGCTCCAATATTATGGTCTAAAGCTAAAAATAATAAAATACTAATAAACTTGCCGGGCGTTCCTTACGAAACAAGGGCTATGATGGAGGAAACTATTATTCCAAAAATTAAATCTGAATTTAAACTTCCATTCATTTTAAGAAAGTCCCTAACTGTTATTAATTATCCTGAAAGCGAATTAGCCATTGCATTGACTGATTGGGAAAATGAGCTCCCTAAAAATATTTCACTTTCTTATTTACCCGCGGGTTCTAGAATTGAATTAAGATTAACCATTAAAGGTGAAGATAAAGATTTAATGGAAAAATTAGTTTCTAAAGAAATTGAGAAACTTCCTGAAATTTTAGGCGATCGTTTAATTTCTAAAGAGGATATAAATATAATAGATCTAATTTCTGATTTCTTAAAAAAAGAACAATTATCTATTGCTCTTGCGGAAAGTATAACCGGAGGTTCACTTTCTCAATGTTTTACCTCTGTTCCAGGGTGCTCGTCTTACTATAAAGGTGGAATTATTGCGTATAATACCAAAATTAAAGAAAATATACTTAATGTTCCTAGAGCTCTAATCGATGAACACACAGTGGTTAGCAAGGAAGTAGCTGAAGCCATGGCTATAAATACAGCAAAAATATTTCAAACAGATATTGCTATCTCTACAACAGGAGTGGCTGGACCTAATACAGATGAGTACAATAATCCAGTTGGGTTAGCCTATGTAGGCTTATTTTATAAAGGTGAGGTTTTTAGCGAAAAATTTGTTTATTCTAACTTAACCCGAGAAGAAATGATCCTTAGAATTTCAAACAAAGCCATTGAATTATTATATAATAAAATTATAATGAATAAATAATCAACTAAACTAATAGAGTACTAATAAATTGATTTAATAGTATATAAGAACAAACTTATATAGATTGGCTTTTATTTTATTTATTTCATACTAAGTTGAAGCGATTATCTATAATTTAATTATTTATAAATCTAAATTTATATTTTTGCAAAAAATATAAAGTTAATCTTATGGAATTATATTATTCATTTTCTATATTAATTGTCTTAGCTGCTATTTTTTCCTATATTAACGTTCGTTTCTTAAAGTTCCCTTCCACGATCGGAATAATGGTAATTGCGCTGGTTATGTCTATAATATTGGTTCTTTTAGGGAATTTAACCTCCAAGCCTTTAAACGATTTTGCCTCTCTAATTAAAGAATTTGACTTTACGGAAATTTTAATGGGCTCCATGTTAAATTTTCTTTTATTTGCTGGTGCCATCCATATAAATTTATCCGATTTAAAGGAACAAAGAATTCCTGTAATTGTCTTTGCTACCATAGGAGTAATTATATCTACCATTTTTGTTGGTATGAGTCTATATTATATTACCAATTATTTTTTTCCATTGGTTAATATACATTTAGCCATACCATTAATATATTGTTTACTATTTGGAGCTTTAATCTCTCCTACTGACCCTATTGCTGTATTAAGTATTTTAAATCAAGTTAAAGTTTCTAAATCTCTTGAAACTAAAATTGCGGGAGAATCTTTGCTTAATGATGGTGTGGCAGTAGTATTATTTGCAATCCTTGCCAATTTAGCTGCCAATCCGGTAGTAGTTGAAACTGGGCATATGGATCTTTCATTTTCTCATATTTTTGATTTATTTGTAAAAGAAGCGATTGGTGGACTTATATTGGGGGGAGCTTTAGGTTATCTTGCAGCCTATGGTTTTAAAACCAGCCGTGACTATAAAGTATCTGTGTTAATAACCTTAGCCGTAGTAATGGGTGGATATCTTATCGCTAGTTATTTACATACTTCGGCTCCACTAGCTATGGTAGGTGCTGGACTTATTATTGGTGAAGCAAAAAGGAAATCTGTTTCTTCAGAAAAAAATTATGTAGGAAATTTCTGGGAATTGATCGACGAGGTTATGAATGCCATATTATTTTTGTTTATGGGATTTGAATTGCTTTTAATTCAAGATTTACTTAATTACTGGTCTATAGGCTTAAGTGCAATTATTATTGTTTTAATTGCACGCTATGTCTCCATAAAAATTCCAATATTAATTATCCCTTTTAAAGAAAAGTTCAATAAAGGTACGGTTGCCATGCTGGTTTGGGGAGGATTACGTGGAGGAGTTTCCATCGCTTTAGCATTATCAATCCCGGAAAGTAATTATAAAGAGGCTATCATTGCCACTACTTATGTAGTAGTACTTTTCTCTATTTTGGTACAAGGGATGACAGTGGGTAAATTAGCAAAGAAAATATAATCTTTAAATACCTTAGAAAACAAACGGGCATTTAGAATTAAATGCCCGTTTACAATATACTTTTTTTAAAGTTTAAGATACTGCTGAATTTCTTGGATACCAAACGGTACACATAATTCCTTCGCTTGCTACTTTCGGGTGTGCACAATTAGAAGTTTGGAATTTTGAACATTTTAAACAATCGTCTTCTCTATGTAGTACGGCTTTGAATTCATAAGCATCGCATACTTGATTTTGTGTAACAGATATTTCTTTTTTTGAACATATACGTCCGTCTAAAAAAAATTCACAATTTCCACAACATTTTGCTAATTTTAAATCCATAATTGAAATATTTTTATTTATTCTATTTTTAATTTCTTATAAAACAAAATTAAATAAGAATGTTTTAAGAATTAATCTAAATTACTGAATTATAAAAATTTAGATTTAGAATGAATTAAAATAAGTTTAAAACTTTCACCTCATAAAAAATTTATTCTGGATTAATTTTCTTATAACTATTCGATCTATGGGCAAATCAATTCTATGAATATCAATACTTTTAATAGGTAGCCATAAGATACTTTTTATATCTTTATCTACTATTTTAAGAGTTGATAGGTCTTTACATTCAACTAAATAATAAATGGACAATAACTGGCTTTTTGGAGTAATTTCTGATTTTAAAAAAAAGTCTTGTGTGTAGAAATGTTCTTTAACCTCAATCTTTAAATTAAGTTCTTCCAATAGTTCCCTTTCCAAGGTTTCTTGGGTTCCTTCCCCTAGCTCCAATCCTCCCCCGGGTAATTTAATAATATTTTTTCCTGCAAATTTTTCTTGCAGAAATAGAATATTGCCTTCATTAATCAAAAGAGCGTAAACTCTAACATTTATTTTTTCTAAATTTTCCATGCGTTTACCATTTCTCGTTTTCCCATAGGTCCAGCTATTTTTTCTACAGAAAACCCTGCTTTTTGCATGGCTCGCCTGGCACTCCCCTTACTTGAATAGGTCGTTAGTAATGATTGAGGCGCCATTGTATTAATTATTTGGGTGAATATTTCTTCTTCCCATAGATGGGGCTGAACTCTAGCACCAAAAGCATCGTAATAAACTAAGTTTATATTATGTATAGGTAATTTATATAAATCAAAAAAATCAGAAGGATATTTAACAATTTCGAAATTTTCGTGAATTTGTACAATTCTCCCCCACTCACAATGGTGCAGTTGTAAATAATAATCTTTTGCCCTAGAATCATCAATTAATTTCCAGTATTCCAATTCCAAAAGCTCGTTTATTTCTAAAGGGTATTTTTCTAAGGTGTAATAAGTTATTTTCTTATTATAATTTAAGGCTTTAAACAACGTTAAAAGCGCATTAAACCCTGTTCCAAAACCCATTTCTAAGATTGAAATTTTTGATAAATTTATTAGTTCTAATCCATTTTTGATAAATACATGGGAAGCTTCTTGAAGTATACCGTGTTGTGAATGATAACTTTCATTCCATTCTGGGATTTGCAATGTTTTTGAACCTTCCTTGGTAGTAACTACTACTCTTTTTAGCATATAACTATATTTATATCCTCAAATTTACTATACTTTTTCATGGTTTAGATAATTAATTTAGTAATTTTGATAGGAGAAAAAATAAGATTTTAGAATGGAAATAAAAAAAACTCAACATTCAAAATTAGATACTATTGATCCTAATAATTCTCCTTTTGGAGTAAATATTTCAGATCATATGCTAATTTGTGAGTATGAAAATGGACAATGGGGAAAACCTGTTATTATGCCTTATGGAGGTATGAACTATTCTCCTGCTTTAATGGCTATTCATTATGGACAAGCTATTTTTGAAGGAATGAAGGCATATAAGGATAAAAATAACGATGTCTTTTTATTTAGACCTGAAAAAAATTTTGAACGTTTTAATAAATCTGCGGAAAGGCTAGCCATGCCTCCAATTACGAAAGAAATTTTTTTAGAGGGTTTATATGCGCTTATAGATTTAGATAGAGATTGGGTTCCTACCAAAGATGGAAGCTCATTATACATACGTCCTACTATGTTTGCTTCTGAAGAAATGTTTTCTGCAAGAATATCAAACAAATATACTTTTGCGATAATGACATCTCCTGCTGATAGTTATTATGATAAGCCTTTGAAAATAAAAATTGAAAATCATTATACTAGGGCAGTTAGTGGTGGTGTTGGATTTACTAAGTGTGCCGGTAACTACGGTGCATCTTTCTATCCTACCCTACTAGCCAATCAACAGGGATTTGATCAAATTATATGGACAGATAGCCAAGAACATAAATATTTTGAGGAATCTGGAACTATGAATGTTATGGTTAGAATTGGTGATATTATCTACACGCCACCGGTTTCCAATACTATCTTAAATGGTGTTACTCGTGATAGTCTCGTTAATGTCGCTAGACACAATAAAATTGAGGTTAGAGAAGAAAGAATATCCGTAGATAGCATTGTAAATGCTTATCAACAGGGCACATTAAAAGAAATTTTTGGATGTGGAACTGCTGTAGTTGTAAATAGGTATTCACATGTTGGCTACAATGATAATATTATGGAGTTACCAACTCTTAAAGACGAAGAAAGTTATGCTGTTTTATTGAAAAAACAATTGGTGGGTATTCAAACCAATGAGTTGGATGATCCGTTTGGATGGAGAATAAAAATTTAATCGTACGTTTTAAATATCCTTCTAATACAAAACTTCTGATTATTTCTATATTCAGAAGTTTTGTTTTAATAAATAAAGATTGTTATTTATAAGGTTTCAATATGAGTAAAATAAATAGTAAAAATATTCAATATATATTCTTATTGATTCTTTTAATATTCAACCTTTTACATGCGTATACCCTGCCTTTAATAGATGATGAGGCTTATTATTGGGTTTGGTCCAATCATTTAGATTTTGGTTATTACGACCATCCGCCTATGGTTGCAGTATTTATAAAAATTGGTTCATTCTTCTTAAAGAATGAGCTGGGGGTTCGCTTGATCTCTTGCTTTTCAAATATCCTTTTTTATATCATTTGGTTAAAAATTTTAAATCCTAAAACTATAAATGAAAATTATTTATTCTTAGGTTTATTTGGATCCACGGCTATTTTTAATGGAATGGGTTTTGTGGCTACTCCAGACGTACCCTTGCTCTTATTTGGTTCTCTATTTTTATGGAGATGGAAATGTTTTATAAATAAATATAACGCCCTAAATTCAATATTCTTAGGATTATCCATGGCTTTAACCATGTATTCTAAATACCATGGAGCTATTTTAATTATTTTTACCCTTCTACCATCAATCCCATTTTTTTATAAAAATAAATGTTTCTATTTCAGCATTCTATTAGCCTTAATTTTGTATATCCCTCATTTAGTTTGGCAATACAACCATAATTGGGTTTCCATTGAATACCACCTTTTTGGAAGAAATAAAAAGGAAATTAATGGATTTCCTACTGCGGCATGGCTTTTAGGATTAATGTTAATTGCAAATCCTTTATTATTGTATTTTTATGGTAAAAGCTTATTAAAAAAATATGATTCTCTATGGATAAAATCCTTGCAGTGGATTAGCATTGGAACTATTGCATTTTTCTTTTTATTTTCATTTAAAAGAATTATTCAACCTCAATGGAATTTAATCGTTTACTTAGCTATAATCCCTTTAACTTATTTAAAATATAAATCTTTAAATAATAAGAGAATAATTTTACTTTCATATACATACTTAGCAGTACTATTTTTACTTAGATTTTTAATTTTATCCCCTTGGGTAATTCATGCTTCACCCATGTATAAATTGAAAGAATTTGTTGTAAAGGCGAATAAAGTTACCAATGGTATGGCTGTGTTTGAAAGATATCAAAAAGCGGCATTATTTCATTTTTATAACCAGAAACCTTCTATTAGCCTTCAAGTTTATAGGCATAGATCTTCTCAATACGATCTTTGGAATTCAGAAAATTTAATCCAAGGAAAACCTATAACTTTTTTTGGTTTGGGCAATATTTCAGATAAGTTTATTACCAATGAAAACGGTGATAAAGAATATTATAAATTCATCCACTCCTATATTTCTTATCCTGAAATAAAAGTTAAGGTATCGCCTACAATAATACAATCCAAACCCAATCAAACTTTTGACTTGAAGCTTAATTGGAATCATCCCTACAAAACAAGCATTGATCTAAATTCTGTTGCTAATCAAACAATAAAGGTTCTTTTCCTAAGAAAAAAAAATTTAGAGCCGGTTATACTTCTTCCTGTTGAGGATAAAATTCGTATTCCCAATAACAAAACTGTTCGTAGTAACTTACGAATTACCATCCCTCAATTAGAACCGGGAGAATATTTTATATATATTACTTTAAACCCTTGTGGCATTTCTGGCAAAATTATTTCTAATGAAATTACGACAAAAATTTATTAATTTTTTTTACTTTTGAAATAACTATGGTTCTAGTTAAAAATATATACAAATCTTTTGGAAATTTAGAAGTTCTTAAAGGTATTTCTCTGCATATAAAAACAGGAGAAATTGTTTCTATCATTGGAGAATCAGGAGCTGGAAAATCAACCTTATTACAAATTATTGGGACACTAGATAAGCCTACTCATCCTGAAAAGCATCATAGTTTGCTTGAAATTGATAATCTTCCGGTTACACAATTTCGAGATAAAGAGTTATCTTTATTTAGAAATCAAAACATTGGTTTTATATTTCAGTTTCATCAACTACTTCCGGAATTCACCGCTTTAGAAAATGTGATGTTTCCAGGAATGATTGCCGGAAAAGGGAAAAATGAGCTACAAAAAAAAGCATCTGAATTATTGAAGTACTTAAATCTTTCCCACAGGTTGGATCATAAACCGAGCGAACTTTCAGGAGGAGAACAACAAAGGGTTTCAGTAGCACGTGCTTTAATGAATGATCCAAAAGTTATTTTAGCAGATGAGCCTTCGGGTAATTTAGATTCTAAAAATGCAGAAGATCTTCATCAATTGTTTTTACAACTAAGACAAGAGTTTAATCAAACCTTTATAATTGTTACACACAATAATCAGTTAGCTGAGATGTCTGATAAATGCCTGGTTATAAAAGATGGTGTTATAGCGGAATAAAAATCAAGATATAAATTAATCTTTATTATTTTCAAATTTAGGATTGTTAACTATTTTTATAAAATCAATTAATGTCTCTAGTGGATATTCGTTATTATTAGAAAAATTAAATTGCCAATCGCAAGTTATTTTATTATTTGAACTTCGAGCTTTCATTTCTAAATTTTTGAATTTTTGAATGTATTTAGATAATGTGGAATATTCTTTCTCTTTTTTCATTTTATCAAAATCTATTTTCAGATAGAAAATGATATTGGATGGAACCTGCGGAGCAAATTTCGGTTTTTTCTGTGTGCTAAAAACCAACGCTTCTTTGGACTTTCCTACATATACTTGGTATAAAGGAAATACTTTTCTATTAACTTCTTCATTGTTTGTTATTATCTTCTGTTTGTCTAGGTATTGATATAATTGATTAGTCTTAGATTTTATTTGAAGTGATAAACCGGGGATTAGAGTTTCTTTAGTTTTAACTATTTCTATCTTTTCAAAATTATCATCAAAATCATAGGTAATTATGGATTCTTTTTGAATTACTGGTTTTGTTATCTCTAATTGTATTTCATTTTGAAAAGAGGATAGCAAACTATCTGTATTTATTTGATATTTATCTATTGTAAAGGTTTTATGGGGTATAAAAGATTTCACATCTGCTTGCAACCAAAAGGAAAGTATGTTTTCTTTATTAAAATCCGGACTTACTATTGTAGCTGGAATTTTTATTTTATTAGTTTCTATCTGGATGGTTCCGCTAATCTTGGTTCCTTCTAAGTTTAGATTTGCTTCATTTTCTCCATCATAAAATACAACTAGTCCTTTCTTATTAATTATATCTTTAAATTTACTATCTTCTACAGGTATTATATTTTTGTTATGAATAATTTCCTGCATAATATCTATTACTTTTTCTTCCTTGTAGGTATAAGCAAATACAGCTGTTGTTTGGTTGTACATGATAGCCCATTTATGGTCTTTATCCATAAATAATTTGGTATAAGAATCTATATCTTTTCTTTCTAAACCAAGTTCTGTATAGTTCTCAAAAAAAGTATAATCTGTAATTTTTAAACTTCCGAAAAAGGTAGATTTATCTTTCCTTTCTACATTGTAAATAAATATATTGGCAGGAATTTCAACTGCTTTAATTATCTTTTTTATTACGGTTACTGAGTCTAAAGTATTTGGTTGGTTGGTTATTGCTTTTTTTAGAATTTCGTACGTATCTATTTTAACCAAGGTATGGGCATGGTTATAAATACCTGCTTTATGGGATTGTTTTTTTTGATATTGAAAGTATCCCCATAAGGAGATACCCAATAGTATTATTATAGTTAATGTTATGCAATACCCTTTTTTTTTCATTCTAAAAATCTGCTAATATTTCTACCATTTTTAAGAAATATTTTAATGAATTTTCATCTTTTTCAGTGGTTTCAAATGTTATTTCTGTATTAATATAGTTCTCTGAAATTCCTGTATATTTTGCATAGGAAATTCCCATTTCATCTAATAAATTATGCGTTTTCACAAATTTTTTAATATCATCAAATTCTTCTATAGATACTTGATTTACTATTTTTTTAGGATCAAAATATACAACAGAACTATTTTTAGATAGAAGTTCTTTTTGTTTTTTACCTATTTTAGCCACATAGGTTCCGTTTTTAATATTTGAAATATCATTAGGAGAAGTGCCGATAAATATAATTCCGTCTTTAATCAGCAAATAAAATTTATAGGTTTTATAATCTTTATTTTCAATGGTATAAATTCCATCTTCTAAAGATACAATCCCTTTTTTCATTCCATATTTTAACAAAGATTTTTGAAAGCGAGTATCCTCAGAAGATGCCATAAATAGGAATTCGGGTAAAGTTTCTTTTTTAGTTTTTTCTACTTCTTTAGAATCATAAGTATCTTCCTCATATTCATAGGTTTTATAAGTACTCTCTCTGACTGATAAGCCATTTAAAAGGAATAAGGCATCTCCTTTGGCTACTTTGGCAATTGCTTTTTCATCTAAAATGATATTGAAAAATTCAGTAAATAATTCAGCTTCTTCTTTTTCGTCTTTACTAAAAATTAAATTAGCCATCCATTTAGGATATAATTCCATGTATTTTTCTGTATTTAAAGACAGACTGATAAAACCTGGAACTTTATCTTCATCTATATATTGGTAGAACTTTTTATTCAATTTATAATTATACATTTGCTTGTACTGCTCTAAATCTTTTTCATTTACTTCAACAGCTGTTTTAAGTAGTACATTCTGATTGTTTAAGTATAATTTTACATTTACACTTTTAGCCCCTAAAGCTAGTGGTGAACCTGTAAATTCTAAAAATTTTTTAGTATATGTGGATAATAGACCATTATTCTCTGGGTACCAACCATAATAATATCTTCTTTTATCGTATTTATCAGTAAAAAAAGTAATTGCTGCCTCTTTATCTTCTACTTTTCTATAATTGGGATTATCTAAAATTGATGGGGCTGTATTTCTATAATAAATTCTGTAGGCATATTCTTTCAGCCATCTTTCATTAACTGATGCTTTTAAACTATCTTGCTTTTCCCTTTCTCTCTCATAAGAATTTTGTCTATTTTCATATTCGCTATCATCATCTTCCGTAGAGGTTTCTGCGACGGTTGTTTCCTCATCGTTTTCAGCAGGATTAGCAATTGTTGCCACCGGATAGTCAGTTACCTCATCAGATTCTTCTACTGAGGCAGATTCCATAACATCTGTAGCAGCTAAGGTATCTATCGAATTATAAACATACTCATCTGAATTATTCACCCCATAACGTGCAACATTAGTAGAATCATCAAAAAAATTATTTTTAAAATCTCCGAAAACAACCACTGCTTTTTCGTTATCCCAAAGTATTAGATTATTGTTTTTATAAAATTCTTTTATAGTTCCTTGTTGTTTAATTTTAATATTTTTTCCTTGTTTAGTTTTTAATAGTTCTTCAAATTTATTTGCATCTGATATTGAAAATAATAGTGCATTGTAGTTTATACTATCGGTTGTTTGATTAAAATAGAAGAAATCGGAAGAAAAGTTTATTCCTAAATCATTAAAATCTTTACCGTTTCTTTTTTTTCCGAATATTTTATTTAGAATGCTATCTCCTAAATTAGTTTTGCTTAGTTCCTGTAGGGATATATTTTCTAAAAATTTATTCCCTTTTGCATGAATTACTGCATTTGCATCTTGTGGAATTTTATTAACTAATTGCCCTTGTGCAAAAATACTTATATACAAAAGGGTACAGAGGGTTGATAGTAGTAATTTCATTATTAATTTAGTTTTATTTGATTGGATATATTTACTTTGTTGTTTATTAAATCTAAAATTAGACTTTTCTGCATTATCGCTTTTTTACTCTTAGAAATTTTTGCTTGTGCATTGTTGCTTTTTTCAATGGTAGAGGTGAATCTGTAGATTTGGGTATAAGTTGCATTTTTAAAAACTTCCTTATCTGCTGCTTTCAGTTTATTGTAAGCTTCTTTATTTCCATTTTTATAATCATAATTGAAGGTTTTACTTGTTTTATTGTAAGAATAAACCGGAGTCTCTTCAACTTTCATTTTATAAGCCGCAAAAATATCTTTACTTGCTTTATTTAAAACAGATACATCTGAAAAAGAAAAACTTACGGAAACTATATAATTAGTGAAATCTGTAGTCGTTTTTACATTACTGATCCCTGCTATATTTTTTAGTTTAGTGGATAAACCATTTATATCTTGTTGAATATCTTTTTTACTGGGAACTTTATATCCATTAATACTATCTAACAACATAATGGAGGCTATTTTATTTTTGCTTTGACTGAGATTAATTGTCATGGTCATCTCCCCACTTCCATCTGCATTCATATCCACCTCTTCTAATATTTCAAAACATGAAATTAGAAAAGGAGACAGTATAAAAAGAAGAAAAAATTTGCAATTTTTAATGAGAAAAGTTTTATAAAGATCCATAATTATAGCAGTTAGTTTATAGCCGTTAAATATAAGCATATTTTTATTCATCTTATTTTATCTTTAGCTTAAACTTATTTTTTTATTTATTAGGATTCCCTCTAAATAATTTAAAATTTGTAGCAAAATCATCTTTTAAAATATTGAAATTCATTTTTATATAGGCATATTTAATTAGTCAAAAATTAGAATTAAATATAATATTGATGTGGTTGAGAAATATTATGGTTTTACTGTTTATATGGGTGAAAGGTAGTATTCCCTATCCTACTCTTCTTAATTTGTAATAAAGGCCTAAACAATGAATAAAAATATTATATATCGCTAGAATATGTTTTTAATTATATTTCACTTAAATTAGAAATATGTTGAGCTACTAAATATAAACGAGGCTCCAATCTTGGTTTTGTTTCCCTTTGTTTTTATTTATTCATTTTCTTCATATTCTCCCATGCTTCTAAAAATAAAGAATGCAAGAGATTTATTTATTTCCTGTTCTGATTACCATTCGGCAACGAGGCAAATGAAATCAATAAGTAATATATCTAGGTATTCATATATACTCAACAATTTTAATTTCTTGGTACGGAATAATATTTTTTAGTTGCATTATAATATGGTTATTTTCAAAAAAAAATTCCTTTATTACCAATTATTTTTCAATATATTGTAAATAAAAGATAAATCGTAAGTTAAAAAAACACAGAAATAAACTTAAACCAATAATTATTTGAAATTAATGAAGTCGGTTGAATATTCATAAAGTTTAAAGTGAATAATATAAATTTTAGAAACACGTAAATTAAACCAAGTGATATTATGTTTTAAATACCATAATAAATAAAAACCATAGAATATCTAAAATTGAACATCTATAGATTATACAGATATCAAAATAGGTATATTTAGCAATTCCTACTAATAAAACCACAGCGAATCATACGTTGATTAATAGAAATTCAGAACTTTAGTTTACCAATTTTGTTCCCTTGGTGAGATTCGAACTCACATTCTCCTTACGGAGCAGTACGGCTCTAAATGCGCTTCCCTACTTACTTTAAAATATTTTCGGTGCATCTGCAAATTCTACCCGCCAAAATAACGGGGATATCCGTACACTCTATGGCTCGACCGGTTCTTTTCCCATAGACTTTACCTTTTAAGCTACAAGGGCATAATATGAATAGTGTAATACATTATTTTATAAAATATTACACAAAAAATTATTTATTTTTAAATAAATAACCAGTATAGATGGAAATTATTTGTATTAACCTAATTAATTGCAACCATATACATAAATATTGCATTAGTGAAAAATAATTTTATAATAAAGTTTAAATTCTTAACCATCTCAATCACTCAATTTCAAAGACCATATATAAATTTACAATGCAAAGTAAAGGCTTATGTATGAAGTATATTTGCGCACTTTTTATTAAAATTAAATTTAAAATTCTAAAAGAAAATTCTTACAATCATTCTAATTAAGAATAGAAGTCTTTAAATCATTTAAATTCTTAAAGAAAACTAATGCATGATATAAAGTTATATCTAAAAAGACATTATTGTTTATATTATCAGTTCATTTATAAATTCATTCAATGAATTTTATCTATATTTATCAATTATTAATTGAATTGTAACATGCCAACATTGAATAATGCCATAGAATCTTTAAAGGAAAAAGGCTATTTGAATTTGATAGTTCCTGAAAATTTAGATCTTGTTAAAGAGATTCAAAAACTTAAAAAAGAAAAAAATGCAATTATCCTTGCACATTATTACCAAAGTAAAGAAATTCAAGATCTTTCTGATTTTCTAGGCGATAGCTTACAACTAGCAAGAGCTGCCGAGAAAACAGAAGCAGATATGATTGTCTTTTGTGGCGTTCATTTTATGGCTGAAACAGCAAAAATTCTGAATCCTACCAAAAAAGTAGTTTTACCTGATTTACATGCAGGTTGTTCTCTTGCTGATAATTGCAGTGGAGATGGATTGCGCAAAATGAAAGAAAAATATCCCAGTGCTATTGTTGTCAGTTATATCAATTGTGATATAGGTGTTAAAGCCGAAAGTGATATAATTGTAACTTCTTCCAATGCTGAAAGTATTATAAAATCACTACCAGAAAATCAAAAAATTATTTTTGCTCCCGATCGAAATCTAGGAAGATATATTAACCAAGTAACTGGTAGGAACATGATACTATGGGATGGAGCCTGTATTATACACGAAGCATTTTCCGCCGAACGTATTGCCAAGCAAATGCTAGAGAATCCGGGTGCTAAACTAATCGCGCACCCAGAAGCTCAAAAAAATGTATTGGCTTTGGCAGATTATATAGGATCTACCGCTAGACTTCTTGATTATGTAGTAAACAATGATTCCCAAAAATTTATCGTAGCAACTGAAGAAGGTATTCTACATGAAATGCATAAACGAGCTCCACATAAAGAACTGATCCCCGCTTTAATACAAGATGAATCTTGTAATTGTAGTGAGTGTTTTTATATGAAGATGAATACTTTAGAAAAATTATATCTGTGTATGAAATACGAATTACCAGAAATACTTCTGGATGAAAATATGCGGATTAAAGCCTTAAAATCTATTAACAAAATGTTAGAACTTTCAGTTCAAATTAAGTAGTACAATAACATTAATTATTTTGAATTATCCATAAATTTCATAGTAAACACCAATAAAAATCCCACACCGCTAATGTTGTATACAGATGTATTAGTTATAGGTTCAGGCATATCAGGTTTATCTTATGCTCTTAAAATAGCACAAAAATCCCCAGAAGCTAGCATTACAATATTAACCAAAGCTGATGATGAAGAATCCAATACTAAATATGCACAAGGAGGTGTAGCTGTTGTTACGGATTTTATTCAAGATAGTTTTGATAAGCATATTGAAGATACTTTACGTGCTGGCGATGGATTATGCAACCGTGAAGTGGTAGAAATTGTAGTTAAAGATGGACCGGAACGAATTAAAGAAATTGTGGAATGGGGTACTAACTTTGACAAAGATGATAAACAAACCTACGACCTAGGAAGAGAAGGAGGACATACAGTAAATAGAGTGGTGCATTTTAAAGATATTACGGGAGCAGAAATTGAACGCGCTTTACTTGAAGCTATAAATAAATATAAAAACATTCAATTACTTAATTATCATTATGTTATTGACCTCATAACTGAACATCATATCCCGAATGAGCCTTTCAATAAATATAATCAAAATTGCTTTGGAGCATATGTACTTGATTTAAAGAAACAAAGAATCATAAAAATGTCTTCCAAAATAACCCTTATGGCTACTGGTGGATGCGGACATGTTTATAAAAATACCACCAACCCCCTTATAGCCACAGGAGACGGCATTGGTTTAGCCCATAGAGCTAAGGCTAAAATCAGCCATATGCAATATATTCAGTTTCACCCCACCGCCTTTTATAGCCGTAGATCTGGTCAGTTATCTCTAATTTCAGAAGCGGTACGTGGATTTGGAGCTAAATTAAGAACCACTTCCGGTGAAAAATTTATGCATAAATATGATGAACGAGAGGAATTAGCTTCCCGAGACATCGTAGCAAGAGCTATTGACAGTGAAATGAAATTACGCGGCGATGATTATGTTTGTTTAGATTGCCGTCATCTTGATCACGAGAAGTTCCTTGAACATTTTCCCAATATTTATCAAAAATGCAAAGAAGAGGGTTTTGATATGTTTAAGGATCTTGTACCTGTAGTTCCTGCCTGTCATTATCTTTGCGGAGGTATTGATGTGGATATCTATGGACAGAGTACTATAGAAAATATGTTTGCTGTAGGCGAATGTAGCAATACAGGTCTTCATGGTGCCAACCGTTTAGCCTCAAACTCCTTACTTGAAGCATTAGTTTTCGCCCATAGAAGTGCTATGAAAACCACTGAAAAGCTCAATAGTGATAACTTCCAATACAACAAAATTGATAAAATTCCAGAATGGGACCAAAAAGGCATGGAAGTAAGTAAAGAGATGGCTATTCTTAATTACCTTCGTAAAGATTTACAAATTTTGATGAGTGATTTGGTAGGCATTGTGAGAAGCAACCGACGGCTAGAAATGGCTAAACAGAAAGAGGAAGAAATATATAAAGCAGTAAAAGAATTATACCATTTGTCCAGACTTTCTCCACAATTATCAGAACTTAGAAATTTGGTTAGTGTTGCCTGGTTAATTATTAACCAAAGCCTTGAACAAAAAAGAAATAATGGAGCATTTTATAACAAAGATTTAAATTAAAGATGAATAGACCCCCTTACGTTACTAAAGATAGATTAAAGCATTTCATTACAGAAGCTATAAAGGAAGACATTGAAAATGGCGACCATTCTACCCTTGGAAGTGTACCGGCACATTCCAAACAAAAAGCACATCTTATTATTAAAGAAGATTGTTTATTAGCCGGAATTGATCTAGCCTTAGAGATTTTTAATTTTTATGACCCATCCCTTCAAATTGAAGTTTTGAAAAATGATGGAGAACAAGTTTCGAAAGGAGAAATAGCTTTTATTGTATCCGGAAATGCATCATCTATCTTATCCATGGAAAGACTCGTTTTAAATTGTATGCAACGCATGAGCGGTATAGCTACATTAAGTAAAGAAATGAGCGATTTAGTGAAAGGTACAAAAACTAAAATCCTAGATACACGCAAAACTACTCCTAACTTTCGTATGTGTGAAAAATGGGCAGTTTACATGGGTGGAGCTACTAATCATCGGTATGGACTTTTTGATATGGTTATGCTTAAGGATAATCACAATGATTTTGCTGGTGGAATTGTACAATCAGTAACATCCGTTCGTAAATACCTGCAGGAAAAACAATTGGATTTAAAAATTGAAGTTGAAACACGTAATTTATTAGAAGTTCAGCAAGCGATAGACGTTAAAGCAGATATAATTATGTTAGACAATATGACCATTAAAGAAATGGAAAAAGCAGTACTTTTAATTGATGGATGTGCAAAGACTGAAGCATCCGGAGGAATAACCAAAGAAAGAATATTGGAAATAGCCTCTATAGGAGTTGATTATATTTCTTCAGGTTCAATTATTTATGGCGCATCTGTTAAGGATATGAGCCTAAAAGCCATTAAATAATTGAATAAAATAAGCTTTACTGAGCAACATTCATATAGAGACTGTTGTTCTGTAAATCGAAGTAACTCTATATTACGGCATCCGTAAAGCCTTATTTTATAATTTAATTTTCATAATTTCATCCACAATGGTAGATCCTTGTTCAATGAAATAAATCATGTCAAAAATCCGTTCATTCCAACCACTAATATACACCATATTTTTGGAACTTTTAGTTAATGAATTACCATAACCTTTTAAATCTACCGTATAAACTTTCACCTCAGGATTTATTTTTAAATATTTCTTAAATAGAGAGTTAAAGTTATTTCCAGTATTTCCCCTATCATCAAACCAATTACATCCATCTCCAATTTGGCAGTCTGAGAAAATGATCATTCGATCAATAATTATTTTCTCTTTAATTATCTCTTCCATGTATGCAAAGATGCCTCGTTCTGTGCCTGGTCCGCATTCTTTAGCGGCTTCATCAATTCTTTTAAAATTTTCAAACACATTTTCATTTCGGCTTAATTTAGCATTAACTAAATGATCTCCAAATAGTCCCACACACGTATCTCTGCATTTTTCCCAATAAAGTACAGCAAATAAATTGGCTATATCGGCAGTTTTACGGCTACTCATGGCTGATACTAAGGATTTCCCGGCATAGTCTCCATACATGCTTCCCGAATTGTCTGATAATATGGCTGTTTTCCCTTCTTGGTAGGGGATATTTTCACAAGCGATAAGCAAAGCTATTTCTAAAGCATGTTTAACTCTTACAGTTTTTTCTTTGATCTTCTCAAAAATTTGATCTTCTTGTGACAATTTATCAATCTCAATAAAGGCAGATAGGTAACGAAATGGCATTTGCTTAGATTTATGAATACGTTCTCTATCGGTAAGGATTTGAATTGATGTATCCAGAGAACGATCCGTACCTTTTATTAAAATATTTCTTATATTTCTTAAGACAGCCATATAGCCTAAGGAACCGCTTTCTACTAATTCTTCCCATTTTTTGGCTACGGCATTTTTCTTTTCAATCTCAGATGAGAAATTTTTCTTTCCTAGTTCTGACATCTCTGTCTCCCAAGTGTAAGGAGTGTTTAATGTATTGGTAGCTATACGGTTAAAAATTTCTTGTTGATTTTCGTCTTTAGGCTTGGGATGAACTAAAAATAAGGCATCACGTAAACTAACTTCAGACTTAGAATTATATTTGGCGAATTGATATTCATCAAAAGAATTAAAGGCTTCTGCCAAACCTTTTTGAATTTGCTTAGACAATTGGTTTAACTTTTTTGCTTGTTTACGGTTGTTGGCAATTTGGTAATAAGCCAAAACTTCTTTGATTTCATCTGCACGGCGAACAATTCTAGCAATTGTCTTTCTAATTAAATCATTGCCACTAACAATTTTTGCCAACTCCACCGTTAATAGAATTGGTACCGAACGCAAGTTCATATACGTCCGAGCATATACAGCTAATTTACATACAAATTCAGGATCGCATTCTACAATTAATTTTTTAATTCTTTCCAAACGTTCTTCCCCAGACTCATAATAAGAATTATCAACCATGAAGGTTACCACTGCTGAATAAAGCTCAATTTCGCTTTCCATACGAAATGCAAGTGCCCCCATATGATTTACGGTTTGATCTTTATTATTAGATAATTGATTAAATTTCATGGTTCAGATAATTGAATTGATAAGAAAATCCTTTAATGTTATTCAAAGATAAAACCTAGGCTACGCAATATTTTTGCGCAATTAAATTTATTTTATATCTTTAGAAACTTATATTTTACTTTAAATTTTAAAATTAATAAAAATATTTTACTTTATCTAATATTATTTACATGCCAGTCAATAGAAATGCTTTAATTCGATATAAAACCATAGACACTTGTTTAAGAAATAAATATCGTCGGTGGACTTTAAATGATTTAATTGACGCCTGCTCTGATGCTTTGTATGAATACGAAGGAATTGATAAAGGGATAAGTAAGCGTACAGTTCAAATGGATATACAGATGATGCGAAGCGAAAAGCTCGGATACAATGCTCCTATTGTAGTTTATGACCATAAATATTATAAATATGAAGACGAAAATTATAGTATTACAGATACGCCCTTAACAGAACAAGACTTAAAAACCATGTCGGAAGCTGTTGAAATACTTAGACAATTTAAAGGGTTTTCTTACTTTTCCGAAATGGATAACATTGTTAGTCGTCTGGAAGATCATGTTACTTCGGCAAAGAAAAAAACATTTCCAGTTATTGATTTTGAAAAAAATGAAAACTTAACCGGGCTTAAATATCTTGATCCTATCTACCATGCAATTAATAATAAAAAAGTTTTAAAAATCACATATAAATCGTTTAAGGCTACGTCCACTTGTTGTTATATATTTCATCCATACTTGTTAAAAGAATATAGGAACCGTTGGTTTGTTTTTGGTAGATTTAATCACTCTATATATAATTTAGCTTTAGATAGAATTCAGGAAATTGAAATATCTGAAAATGATAATTTTATTGATAATGACTTGTTTAATATTCAATCATTTTTTGAAGATATTGTAGGTGTAACTAGAAATGCTAACATTAGAGCTAAAAACATACGTTTTTGGGTAGACAAAAACAATGCTCCATATGTAGAAACTAAACCATTGCATAAAAGTCAACAAATAATAGAATCCCATGAAGACGGAGCTAAAACTTTTCAAATAAAGGTTGTAATTAATCAAGAACTAATAAGAGAATTTTTAGGTTTTGCAGATTCAATCAAAATTTTATCCCCAAAGTCTTTGGTAGATATTATGTACAAAAAATTCGAAAAAGCTTTAAAAAATTATATCTTGGTTAGAAAAAATGAAATTATTAATTAAATGAAATAATACTTTCATTGAATCAACAATTCTTAGAACAAACTTAATTCAATTATTTAAAGGCTCTTAATTATTTGTTATTTTTGTAAGATTATAATAAATATCCTACCTATGAATACATCCATAAAAGTTGGAATTGATGCAGCAAGTTTCGACATACCAAAAATATACTTACCCATAAAAGATTTAGCGTTAGCAAGAAATATAGAACCTGAAAAACTTGAAAAAGGACTAGGGTTATTAAAAATGTCTTTTCCAGATGTTCATCAGGATGTTGTGGTTTTTGCAGCCAATGCATTGAGAAAACTAATATTTCAAGAGAATTTAAAACCTGAGGATATAGCTAGAATATACGTTGGAACTGAAAGCGGTATAGACTCCTCTAAACCCATTGGTTCATTTTTACTTCCCTTACTGGAAGATTATTATGGAGCAGGATCGATGGAACATTGCGATGTGGTCGATCTCACTTTCGCATGTATTGGAGGGGTAGATGCTTTGCATAATTGTTTAGACTTTATAAGGGTAAACCCCAATAAAAAAGCCATTGTTATTTGTACGGATTTCGCAAAATACGACTTAAATTCAACCGGAGAATATACCCAAGGGGCTGGCGCAATAGCTCTACTGTTATCCAGCAATCCCAGAATCATTTCTATTGATAATAATATAGGAACTAGCACTCAAGGCGTTTTTGATTTCTTTAAACCGAAAAGGTCATTAAATAAAAAAGAAGTAACCGGTAAAGAGAACAATCCAGAATGGTTTGGCGTACTGGAAAATGAAATTGATTTATTTAAAGAACAACCAGTTTTTGAAGGGCAATATTCCAATAGTTGCTATCAAAACCGTTTAAAAGGAGCCTACTTTCAACTAAAAAAACTTTTAAATTATGAAGGCTCTTTATACAATGCTTGGAAAAATATAATTGTTCACTTGCCCTATTCTTTTCAAGGAAGAAGAATGTTTTCAGAAATTTATGCCTTAGATTCCAACCTTAAAGATTCATTACCGGAAGATTTGACTGCCTATAATGAAAGAATTAAAGAAATTGGAAAGAGCGCAGAGTATAAAACCCTTGTTAAAGAAAAATTTAGCCCCGCAGAAATTGCTTCTTCTGACATAGGAAATATGTATACAGGATCTATATTTATGGGATTATTGTCAACACTTTACTATCATTTTAAAAATAATTCAGAAATCAGAGGAGAAAAATTTGGTTTTTTAGCCTACGGAAGCGGTTCAAAATCCAAAGCGTTTGAAGGTATTGTTGAAAGTGAATGGAAATCTCAAACTGAAAAAATAAAATTATTTGAAACCATTAAAGACTCTAAACCCATAGACCTTGATGCTTATCATGCATTACATAAAAAAGAATTAAAAAAATCTATTATATCTCCTTGTAATGAATACATATTGGACAAAATTGAAAAGAATGATCCAAATTTATTAGGCGCAAGATTTTATAAGTATATATAAGCTTAATAAAAAAGGAGAATAAAAGTTTATTCTCCTTTTTTATTTATTTTTTAATAATTAATTGTACGTTCTATTGATTTTTTTACTTACTAGTAGTTTTATTCATCGTGTATTAAACTTAATTTAAAAAAACATTTAAGTCTCTAATTTAGGGGCTGTTCTTAGCCAAAATTTTAGTTTTTCTTAGTTTTAATACATATTTTATGGTTTCTACAAAAATTTATTCTTCTTCGCTTTTGTCAAAAATTAATTTTGTATTGCCCTATGATTAGATTTAATCCTTATCTTTAATAAAAGGAAAATTTTTTCGAATCATTCAAGATAACATACAATTAATAAAAACTCTTAATACAAAATGAAGAATTCAAATGCTATTCTACTTATACACTGCCCGGATAGACCTGGACTTATCGCATCAGTTACAGAATTTATATGTTCCTATGGAGGAAATATAATTGAATTGGAACAGCATGTAGATCCTAAAGATAAAATATTTTTTATGCGAGTAGAATGGGATTTGAAGGATTTTTCAATTCCTAGAAATGAAATTTCAGAGTATTTTAAAAAAAATTATGGAGATAAACTTTCCATGAATTTTAAATTATATTTTAATGATTATATTCCGAAAATGGCTATCTGTGTATCAAAAATGTCTCATTGTTTATTTGATATTCTAGGTCGATATACGGCGGGTGAATGGAAAGTACAGATTCCAATAATTATTAGCAATCATGAAGATCTTAGGTGGGTAGCAGATAAATTTGGTATTGAGTACCATGTTTTCAAAATGAATTCAGATAATAAAACTTCTATAGAAGCAAAGCAAAAAGAGCTTTTGAGAGAAAAAGAGATTGATTTTATTGTTCTTGCTCGTTATATGCAAATCCTTACGGATGACTTTATTCTTAGCTATCCAAATAAAATAATCAACATACATCACTCTTTTCTTCCTGCATTCGTTGGTGCAAAACCTTACCATGCTGCTTTCGAACGTGGCGTTAAACTAATTGGGGCTACCAGCCATTATGTAACTGAAGAACTGGATGCGGGACCTATTATAGAACAAGATATTACTCGTATCAGTCATAAAGACTGTATTCAAGATTTAGTGAGAAAGGGTCAAGATTTAGAGAAAATTGTGTTATCGCATGCTATAGAGCACCATATTAACCGTAAGGTTTTGGTTTATAAAAATAAAACCGTCTTATTCTCTTAGAATCTAAATCTGTTAAATATCTTATATTTGCAGATATTTAGCTGTAAGATACCATGAGTACTACCTTAGAAAAAGAAATACACAAAAGAAAAACATTCGGAATTATTTCCCATCCAGATGCAGGAAAAACTACTTTAACTGAAAAATTATTATTGTTTGGAGGTGCTATACAGGAAGCTGGAGCGGTTAAAAGCAATAAAGTGAAAAAGGGGGCTGCTTCTGACTTTATGGAAATTGAACGACAAAGAGGTATTTCTGTAGCTACTTCTGTATTGGCTTTTGATTATAAAGGAAAAAAAATAAACATTTTAGACACTCCTGGTCATAAAGATTTTGCAGAAGATACTTATAGAACTTTAACAGCTGTTGATTCCGTAATCGTTGTTATTGATGTTGCTAAAGGGGTAGAAGAGCAAACTGAAAAATTAGTGCAGGTTTGTAGAATGAGAAACATTCCTATGTTGGTTTTCATTAATAAATTGGACCGAGAAGGTAAGGATGCTTTTGACTTATTGGATGAAGTTGAGCAAAAACTAAACTTAAGAGTTACTCCTCTTTCTTGGCCCATTGGTATGGGTTTAGATTTTCAAGGAATCTATAATATGTGGGAAAAGAATTTAAAATTCTTTACGGAAGAGAAAAAACAAAAAGTTGGAGATCGTATTGAAATTGAAGATATAAATGACCCTATTATTAATGAATTAATTGGGGATAAAGCCGCTGAAAACCTAAGAACAGATCAGGAATTAATTACATCTGTATATCCAGAATTTTCCAAACAAGAGTATTTAGATGGAACTTTACAACCGGTGTTTTTTGGTTCTGCTTTAAATAATTTTGGAGTTCAAGAGTTATTGGATGCTTTTATTGATATAGCTCCTAACCCGCTTCCAAAAATGAGCGATATACGCTTAGTAAAACCAGAAGAAAATAATTTTACGGGTTTTGTATTTAAAATTCATGCTAACATGGATCCTAAACATAGAGACCGCTTAGCCTTTGTAAAAATTGTTTCAGGAACATTTAAGAGAAATACCAATTATCTGCACGTAAGACAAAACAAAACTTTAAAATTTAGTAGCCCGGCAGCATTTTTTGCTGATAAAAAAGAGGTAATTGAAGAGAGTTTTCCTGGGGATATCGTGGGATTGCATGATACGGGCAATTTTAGAATTGGAGATACACTAACCGAAGGCGAAAAACTTAATTTTAAAGGAATTCCTTCCTTTTCACCGGAACATTTCCGCTACATTAATAATGATGATCCCATGAAAACAAAACAATTAGCTAAAGGTATTGACCAGCTAATGGATGAGGGTGTCGCTCAATTGTTTACCTTAGAAATTAACAATCGTAAAATTATTGGAACTGTAGGTGCTCTTCAATACGAAGTTATACAATACAGATTAGAACATGAATATTCAGCTAAATGTAGCTATGAACCGGTAAGCATTCATAAAGCCTGCTGGGTAGAATGTGAAGATCAAAAATCTGAAGAATTTTTAGAATTTAAACGTGTGAAACAAAAATTTTTAGCTAAAGATAAATTTGGTCAATTGGTTTTTCTAGCAGATTCTGCATTTAGCATTACCATGACACAGGAAAAATATCCTTCTGTTAAACTTCACTTTACGAATGAATTCTAAATAATTAAATTTTAATATTTAATTTATCAATCATAGATTATCTTAATCTTGATTTTTATTTAAGATTAAGTATAAAAAAAGACATTAATTTTATTAATGTCTTTTTGCAAAATTATAGTATTAATTTTTCTTTTGAATAAGTATATCTCCAGTCATTTCTTTAGGAATTGGAAGTCCCATAAGAGTTAAAATGGTTGGGGCTACGTCGCCTAATTTCCCTGGTTTTAAATTGTAGTGCTCTTTATCTACTATAACCAAAGGTACTAAGTTTGTTGTATGCTGTGTATTTGGAGATCCATCTTCATTTTTCATTTTATCAGAATTTCCATGATCGGCAATAATAATTGTTGTATAACCATTATCTAAGGCTACATCACAAATATCTTTTGCACATTCATCCACCACTTCTGCTGCTTTAATAGCCGCTTCAAACACTCCGGTGTGTCCTACCATATCGGTATTAGCAAAATTTAAGCACACAAAATCTACTTCTTGTTTTTTTAATTCAGGTATTATTGCATCCCGTATATCATAAGCTGCCATTTGTGGTTTTAAGTCATAAGTTGGAACATCTTTAGGAGATTGTGCCATAATTCTTTTTTCATTGACAAACTCTTTTTCTTCTCCGCCTGAAAAAAAGAATGTTACATGCGGATATTTTTCAGTTTCTGCAATTCTTATTTGGTTTAAAGAAGCATTGGCAATAACTTCTCCCAAAGTATTTTTAATGGTTTCTTCTTTAAAAATTACGTGAATATTTTTGAAAGTTTCATCATATTCAGTCATTGTTACAAAATAGAGATCTAATTTTTTAGTGCCCACTTCTGGATGATCGTGTTGAGACAATACATCTACAATTTCTCTAGGTCTATCTGTTCTAAAGTTAAAACAAATTACTACATCACCCTCTTGTATTTTAGCAATAGGAACATCATTTTCAGTGACTACAATAGGCTTTAAAAACTCATCAGTAATTCCATCTTTATACGATTGCTCAATTACTTGTAATGGATCATCCGTATGGGTTCCTTCAGAATTTACCATGGCATCATAGGCAAGTTTTAATCTTTCCCACCTCTTATCTCTATCCATTGCATAATACCTTCCTACAATTGTGGCTAACTTTGCATTATAAGTATTACAAAAATCTAAAGTTTCTTTTATAAATCCTTTTCCACTATGCGGATCACAATCTCTTCCATCTGTAAACGCATGAACAAATACCTCTTTAACCTCAGAATTATTGGCAGCTTCCACTAGTGATTTTAAATGATCTATATGCGCATGAACTCCTCCGTCTGAAACTAAACCAATAAAATGAACTGGCTTATTATTGGCTTTTGCATATTCAAAAGCTTTTTGCAATTCTACTTCTTTATTTAAAGTCTTATTTTCAACAGCTAAGTTTATCCTAGTTAAGTTTTGGTAAACTACTCTCCCTGCTCCTAAATTCATATGTCCAACCTCAGAATTTCCCATTTGCCCTTTAGGTAATCCCACATCTAATCCATAGGTTACTAATGTGGTATGGGAATATTTTTGGAAGTTACTATCCATAAATGGTGTATGTGCTTGGTCAATGGCTGAAACAGATTTATCAGTGGCTATCCCCCAGCCGTCTAATATCATTAATATAACTTTTTTATTCATTGTATTTGATCTTTGCTTATTACAAAAATACTGATTTTTATAATTTTTTTTAGTCTTTAAGTTCCTCTAATCTTGAAAATTATAGCTTATAAAAAAAGGTTTAGAAATCTAAACCTTTTTTAATTATTCAACTGTTACTGATTTTGCTAAATTTCTAGGTTGATCAACGTTAACCCCTCTCAAAATTGCTATATAATAAGCAAGTAACTGAAGTGGAATTGAGGCTAAGATCGGGGAAAAACATTCTGAAACATCAGGAATTTCAATTGCTTCAGCAACCATATTTTTAACTTGGGTATCACCTTCGGTGACGATTGCTATCACTTTTCCTTTCCTTGAATTTATTTCTTGAATGTTACTTACTATTTTTTCGTAATGTTCCGTTCTTGGAGCTATAACCACCACCGGCATATTTTCGTCAATTAAAGCTATCGGACCATGTTTCATTTCAGCCGCTGGATAACCTTCCGCATGTATATATGAAATTTCCTTTAATTTTAGAGCTCCTTCTAAAGCGATTGGATAATTATATCCTCTCCCTAAATATAAGAAATTATGTACATTTTCGTATTGCAAAGAAATATTCTTGATTTGTTCTTCGGTAGATTTAATTAGTTTCTCAATTTTATCAGGAATTGAGTCCAATTCCGTTATTAAAGAATTGAATTTTTCTTTACTAATGGTTCCTTTATGCTTCGCTAGCTTTATAGCTATCATAGAAAGTACCGCTAATTGTGCAGTAAAAGCTTTTGTTGATGCTACACCTATTTCTGGTCCTGCATGGGTATAAGAGCCGGCGTCTGTTAATCGAGCGATTGAAGAATCAACTACGTTACAGATGCCGTATATAAAGGCTCCTTTTTCTTTGGCTAATTTCAAAGCTGCCAAAGAATCTGCTGTTTCTCCTGATTGTGATATGGCAATTACAATATCTTTATCTGTAATTATTGGATTTCGATATCTGAATTCTGAAGCATATTCAACTTCTACAGGTATTCTAGCCAAATCTTCAATAAGATATTCTCCTACCAAACCAGCATGCCAAGAAGTTCCACAAGAGATAATAATAATTCTTTCTGCATTTAGAAATTTCTCTTGATAGTCCCATATACCTGCCATTTGAATAATGCCTTCTTCCACTAACAACCTTCCTCTCATAGTATCCATAATAGACTTGGGTTGTTCATGGATTTCTTTTAGCATAAAATGTTCATAGCCTCCCTTTTCGATCTCTTCTAAACTCAATTTAAGTTCTTGAATGATTGGATTTACTTTTGAGTTATCTTTAATTTTAAAAACATCTACGCCTTTTAAGCTTATATTAGCCATCTCGCCATCTTCTAAATAAAGGGCTTCTTTCGTAAACTCTATAAACGGAGATGCATCAGAGGCAATAAAGTACTCATTTTCACCAATTCCTATGGCTAATGGACTACTTAATCTTGCCACTACAATTTCCTCCGGATGATCTACTTCCATGACTGCTATAGCGTAAGCTCCTATAACTTCATTTAATGCTAGACGAACAGCCGTTGATAAATCAATTTTTTGGGTATCCTGCATAAATTGTATAAGATTGACCAATACCTCTGTATCTGTATCACTTTTAAAGGAATAACCTTTAGAAGTTAGCATTATTTTTAAAGTATCATAGTTTTCAATTATACCGTTATGTACCAAAACTATCTTCTCATTGTTGGATAAATGAGGATGAGAATTAATATCGTTTGGAACTCCGTGGGTCGCCCATCTAGTATGACCAACACCTACGGTTGCATCGGATTTAAGCCCTTTACATATTTCTTCTAAATCTGAAACTTTACCTTTAGTCTTAAATAATTTAAAATTTTTATTTTCATTTAAAACAATTCCTGCACTATCGTACCCTCTATATTCTAATCGTCTTAATCCATTAATAACTATGGGATAAGCCAATTTATTTCCAATATATCCTGTAATTCCACACATAATTATTATAAATTTATTTTTTAGTATAAGTGATTTCTAATTTTAATTTTTTATCTTCAGTTTCATTATTTCCATAAAATACTAATCGGTAGGGCTGATATGCTCTTGTTGTTTTGACATATGAAACATACTGATCTGAAGAATTTTTTTCAAAATTTCCAATACCAACCTTAATAAGGTCATTACTAGCATTTTTTTCTACAATACTTTTCACATATTGGGTAATGTTTAAAATATAATAGCCTGGATTTATTTCTGTATTGTAAGGAGGATTGAAATTATAACCCGATAAACTTGAAAAACTAGTTATATCTGGTAAAAAAGAATTTTTAGTACTATTATACCCATAAATATAAATGGGTTTAGTTCCCGTAGTTTCTGCCACATTAAATTTTAACTGAGCATTAACAATTGCCCAATTTTTATGTAAGACTGAATCTCTAATGGCAGAAATCTGTGTTTCATCCAATTTAATAATCGCAGACGGACCTCCCATTCCTTGTAAAAACAATTTAGATTCTCCTTGTGTTATGTTGGGATTAAGCAGTTGTTCCTTCAATTGAGAGCTAGCGGTTGAATTATCAAAAGTATATTCACCAAGCTCAGAATTAAACTCATTCCCCATGGTAAATTCATAAGTAGCATTTACAAAATTATCAGCATTTGTATTTTTGTATTTATAATAAGCCACCAATGTCATTGTGCTTCTTGAAAAATCAAACATGAAATGTGAACGATCATCAGCTGGAGAAATTCTTATTCCTTTAAAATATTGCACGAAGAGATCGTCATTACTTAGCTCTGGTGCACCTTTTTTATTAAAGAAGTTTTCTTTAAAGTAGGTAGGATCCAATCGTATTCTATAACCTGGCTTTGATTCAGTTGTAACTACAGCCCCTCCACTAGTTTTTATTGAAATACTTGTAAGGGTCCCACCTAAGCTGGCAGTTCCTAACAAGTCACCTACGCTAACAACTTTATTAGAATACAAAGCCGATGAGGTAGTTTCTAAAAAAGTATTAATTCTATTAACGTTAATAGGCATAGGAGTTTCTGTGCTTCCTAAATAAGAGGTTAAAGGATATTTAGTAGTATATTTTAACGTGTCTGTTCCATTACCTGGTTTCAAAACGCTTGAAACCGTTCCTAAAGAAGCTCCAAAGGAAGGATTTATAGTTAAAACCACTGAATCAACTTCTTGTATATTTCCTTTAATCTCATGATTGGCAGCCAATCTAATCTGAGTATTAAACGAAGCTTTGGATTTTCCAAAGACATTATCTTCATACACACCAATTAAACCATTGGTTAATGTTGAATAATCTGCTCTAATAGTATCATTATTAGACACGGTGTAAGCAACTAAATCAACTGTAGTTTTCATACCTTTAGATTGATCTGGTATTAATCCTGCACCTATATCTGTTGAATCATTTTCACAGCTTAACAAAAAAGTTATTGATATTCCTGTTAATATCAATAACTTTATATTACTTTTAAGTATATTCATAAAATATTTAATGTTGAATATTTATTCCATTTGCTTCTCGATAAACTTCCTGAATGTCTTCGTTCTGAATAAAATCAAATTTGGATTGTTCTAATTCATTGTAAAGCTCTTCCAACTCATTTAATAGAAGTTCTTCTCCTTTTACTACTACATCAGAAAATTTCATCGCTTCTTTTACAACATTAACGTAAGAATTGGAATTTAAGTATTTTAAATCATTCAAATCAATCTTATCATATTCAAGAATATTTTTAAAATTCTCACTAAACACACCGCCTTGTCCATGATTATATACTGAAGATATAATTTTTATGTCACTAAAAAATGCATCATTGGAATAATTAGTCTTTAAATAGATAGGTAAGAAACTTGCCATCCACCCGTGAATATGTATTACATCTGGAATCCAATTTAATTTTTTTATAGTTTCTAAAACTCCTTTAGCAAAGAAAACGGATCTTTCATCATTGTCTTCAAACCACTGGTTAGAATCATCTGAATAGGCAGATTTTCTTTTAAAGTATTCTTGATTCTCAATAAAATAAACCTGCATTCTTTCTCCAGGAAGTGAAGCTACTTTAATTACCAATGGTTGATCTAAATCGTTGATGATTAAATTCATTCCCGACAGTCGAATAACTTCGTGGAGTTGATATCTCCTCTCATTTATTAAACCAAATCTTGGCATAAAAATCCTAACATCTTTCCCTTGTGCAAACATCTGCTTTGCTGCATTGTACACACCAGAAGATATAGGGTTTTCATTAAAGTAAGGAACTAATTCGGAAGTTACATGAAGTATTCTTTGTAAACTCATTATTTTTAAAAAATGATTGTAATAGTTGTTACAAAGTTACAAAAAATTAATGATATGTGCTATGTTTGCATTATATATGGATTAGTTGCATTACTGCAACAAATAATTTTAAGATTATGGTTATATTAAGAAATAAGCAAGATTTATCAGACTTTTCTAGCTCAATAAATGATAAGCAACTCACCCTTGGCTTTGTGCCAACTATGGGGGCTCTACATCAAGGACATCTTTCTCTAATTCAAAAATCCATAGAAGAAAACCAGTACACGCTCGCTAGTATTTATGTAAATCCAACTCAATTTAATGATATATCTGATTTTGAAAAATATCCTAAAACTGAACTGGAAGATATTAGAAAATTAGAAAGTATTGGATGTGACGCCGTTTATATTCCTTCGAATCAAGATATGTACCCAGAGGGTTTAGAGTTAGATGTTTTTAATATTGGAACTTTAGGGGAACACATGGAAGGGCATTCACGACCGGGACATTTTGATGGTATGATTACTATAGTTAGACGTTTATTTCTACAAATTAAACCTTCTAAAGCCTATTTTGGTGAAAAAGATTTTCAACAACTTCAAATTATTAGAAAATTTGTTTACGATGAAAAACTTCCTATAAAAATTATTGGAATGCCAATTTTTAGAGAAGACTCGGGTCTTGCTCTGAGTTCCAGGAATAGCCGTTTATCGGGTTCATTCAAAGAAGAAGCTCCATTCATCTATCAATCTTTACTTAAAGCAAAAAAACTTATTGAAAATTGTAAACCTGTGAGTGAAGTTATTTCAGAAATTAAAGAATTGTATGATAGTTCAATCTTTAAACTGGATTATTTTATTATTGCTGAAGAGGAAAATCTAATCCCTGTTGAAAAATTAGAATCAAATAAAAGTTATAGAGCCTTTATAACTGTTTACGCTGGAGAAGTTAGGCTTATTGATAATATAAAATTAGATTTTAATAATTGCATTTAGAATGAATAAAAAGATTAAAACTACTCTAACCGTCTTAGTATCTATAATTGTAGCCGGAGGTCTTATGCTATTAGTCGCAAAAAGTTTAGGTGGAAACTTTGTTGAAAAAACTATATCTGTAGTTAAAAGGGCAAACTATCTATGGATTGGTTTAGCCGCTTGTTTTGGCTTAGGAGCTTATTTTCTTAGAGCAATTCGTTGGAATTTACTATTAGAGCCCATGGGATATAAGATTCATAATTCAAATGCATTATGGACTTTATCTTTTGGTTACTTCCTAAATTTAGGCATACCACGAATGGGAGAAATAGGTAGAGCAACTGCACTTCAAACGGTTGAAAATGTTCCTTTTTCAAAATCTTTTGGTACGATTGTAACAGAAAGGGTTATTGATCTTCTTTTTATGCTTCTTTTTTTATTATTAGCTTTCATTTTTAATTATTCATCCTTATTATCTGCCATTAGTATCTCCATAAGTTCTAATGATAAACCTATTGAAATCAATTATACAATTTTATATATTATAGGTTTTACTACTTTATTACTATTTTCTTTAATTCTAATTTTAAGAAAAAAGCTTTTACAGCTATCAGTAGTAAATAAAATAATAAGCCTATTAAAAGGAATTCTTACTGGACTTATTTCAATTGTAAAAGTAAAACAAAAACTTAAATTTACTCTTTTAACTATAGGAATATGGGTATGCTACTTTTTTGCTTCTTATTTAATTGTATTTGCGTTACCTGAAACTTCTTTTATTCCTATACAAACCGGGTTTTACTTACTTGCAATCGGCTCTTTAGGTATGATACTACCTGCTTCTGGGGGTATTGGCGCCTACCACGGTGCTATGATGATTGGTTTTTCTGCTTTATTCTTAAGCTTAGATAAATCTGCATCGGAAGGGAAAGACATAGGATATTCTTATGCTATACTTTCTCATAGCTTGCAAATGGTTATTATGATTGTAATGGGTTTATTTTCCATTGTAATGCTTGCCAGAAATAAGAAAACAAAACAATAACTTCTATTATTTAGTTCAATAGATATATCTTGTAAATTAATTAATAATTTTTCATTATTGTAGCCAAGCGATAAATTTAAAATATTGACTGCTTGACTTGAATTATTCATATTAGCATTTGCTATTCAAGAGTAATTTTTGGTTTAATCCAAATCACAATATTTTAAATAAAAAAAGGATACTTAAATAAGTACCCTTTTTTTATTTTTAACAATTGTATTAATTAGTTCCTTCAGCATTTTCATTTGCTGAACCTTCTCCATTTTCTTCATCATCGTCATCAGCTCCTGCCTTAACTGTACGTGAAGTTTTAACCGCTACAACCACAGTGTTGTCTGGATGTAGGATTTGAAATTTGTCATTTTTAAGTTTAGCAACTTCAAACTTATGACCAACATTTAAAGGCGTTACATCTATAACTATTTCATCTGGCAAATTAACCGGAATCGCTCTTACCTTTAATTTTCTTAAGTTTACTCGTAGTACCCCTCCTCTAACAACACCTTTAGATCTACCTGTTGTAATTACAGGAACTTCAATTGATACAGGCTTGTCTGGATTTAACTCATAAAAATCTGCATGTATAATTCTATCAGTTACTGGATGAAATTGCACATCTTGTAAAATTGCATCTATCTTTCTTCCATCAACTTCTAAAGTAACTGTGTGTGCTTCGGGAGTATAAACTAAGTTTTTAAAACTTTTTTCATCTGCTGAGAAGTGTAATACTTCTTTTTCTCCATAAACAACACAAGGAACTTTTTCAGCATTACGTAGAGCTTGGGATGACTTTTTACCTACGCTTTCTCTTTTTTCCCCTTGAATTGTAATTGATTTCATATTTTATATTAAAAATTTTTTACTTATAGATTCTCTATTATGAACAAGATTCATTATCTCTCCAAAAAGAGGTGCACAAGATAAGACTTTTATTTTGTCTACCAAATTATTTTTTAATGGTATTGAATCTGTGACAATTACTTCTTCTAATCTTGAATTATTAATTCGTTCGTAAGCTCCTCCAGAGAGAATAGGATGAGTTGCCATAGCTCTAACACTTAGTGCGCCGGATTCCATAATAATATCAGCAGCCTTTGTTAGAGTACCGGCTGTATCAATCATATCATCTATTAGAATAACGTTTCTATCTTTAACGTCTCCAATTAAAATCATATAATCAATATTATTAGCCTTTTTTCTTTCTTTATAACAGATTACTACGTCAGCATTTAAATGACTGGCATAGGTTCTCGCTCTTTTAGCTCCTCCCATATCCGGAGATGCTATTGTTAAATTTTTTAGATTTAATGAACGTACATAATTCACAAAGATGTTGGATGCAAATAAATGATCCACCGGTATTTCAAAAAAACCTTGAATTTGATCTGCATGCAAATCCATGGTCATTATACGTGTCGCTCCGGCAGCACTTAGTAAATTGGCTACCAACTTAGCTCCTATAGGTACTCTAGGTTTGTCCTTCCTATCTTGCCTAGCCAAACCAAAATATGGGATCACTGCTGTAATTTTATCAGCAGAAGCTCGTTTAGCAGCGTCAATCATCAATAACATTTCCATTAAATTATCTGCAGGTGGAAAGGTTGATCCTATGATAAAAACTCTTGAACCTCTTACAGATTCTTCTAAACATGGTTGATATTCTCCATCACTAAAATCAAAAAAGCTCATTTTTCCTAATGGCATTCCATAACTTTGTGATATTTTTTCTGCTAAAGTTACATTTTCTCTGGTAGAGAAAATATGTACCGGTTGACTCATTTATGCTTATTAAAATTTTTACCCAAAAACAATGACACAAATTTATAATTTTTTCAGATATAGACTAATTATTGCAAATAAATTTCTAAGGAAAGTCTACGCCTTTGTAATTATTAGGATTTACTTTAGGTAAATTTGATAAATATTTTTTGTTAATAGACTCTATAAATTCATTAGCAATAAAGGCATATCCTCTACCTGAAGGGTGAACCCCGTCTAAAGAGAAAGCTCCTCCTGTAACAAATTTACTTGTATAGTTAACTCCATCATATGTAATCCCTGATTTTTTGCTTAAATCATTCATCAGCTTATTGACATCTACAAATGCTAAATTATATTGTTCTGCGTAATTCTTTATTATATTGTTGAATGCGATTGTTGCCTGTTTTATTAGATTTACTTCTACTTCTGTTAGTACCCATTGGTCTTCCAATGGATATGTTACCCCATTAATGGATTGTTCTGCTGGAACACCATTTTTTATAGCTTCTTGATTGGGCTTTCCAAGAATTGAGCTTGCTGTCAATAACAAATAATCCTTTGAATTTGCTGGTCTAGATTGCCCATACAACTTTCCTAAAAAATTTGCTTGCTGTGAAGGGATTCCTTTGGATATTAGTACATTTGATAATTGTTGACTTAAATCTTTAATAGATTTATCTTTAATTAATACTGGATTTGATTGTGTTGATGAATATACAATCTTTCTTTCTGGGTAGCCTAAAGCCTCAAAAATTTGATTCAGCTGTGAATATGAAGTATTAATTTTATCTATTTGCTTGGGATCGCTTGCTGTAAGTGCTTGAGGGGATAATGGGTTGTATGGAACAGTTGTAAAAAAAGGAATACTGGTTACGTCTGGTATATTCGCAATTACTCCTTTAGCACCTCCTGAAGTTAGGGTTTGTACTAATGTTTTATAAGCAGAATCAAAAGTAGAAATATCTGTAATTGGATTGGTGCCGTCCCCTCCAGAGGTAGCATAGCCCAATACATCATTATTTCCTATCCACAATGAAAAAAAAGTTGGATTCTGCAACATTGCATCAGATAAAACTGAGGACTCTGGTGAAGATGCAAAACGTACAAAGTATGGATTTGCTTCTTGAGATTGTAATTTGTTAGGATTTCCATACCCCGGAACTATCAAATGAAATGATTTAGCTCCCGGAACTCCCATATTTTGAAAAGGCCCTTCTGAATATAAATTATTTAAGGTTGTACTTGCATTCCCAAGGGCTGTAACTGGAGATAAACTACCATTTACTACTGCTAATATTTTTTTATTTTCAACTTTCACCATGGGTATCCCCCCTAATTCATCATTCATATAAGGAACTTTAAAATCACCTCCTCCAGCGTATTTCATTTGAGTGGCTAACATAACTGGGTATGATTCTTTTTGACCTGATATATATAAAGCGTTATCTCTATAACCTGAAGTTAGTGAATTCCCTAACGCAACATATCTTGAAAAATCTGCCTGTCCTTTTTGAATAGCTACATCTGAGACATCTTCATCAAAACTATTTTTACAAGAATGTACGGTTAATGCTAATATGGGTAATAGAAAGATATATAAAAAAATTTTTTTCATCGTTTTTTTAATTTTTAAAATGGATTCCAAGTTAATCCTAGTCCAACAATAAAGCTACTTAAGTTAGCTTCTCCACTAAAGTTATAGAATTCGTTATTAAATTTCCTTGACTTTCCTACATAGTAAATTCCAGATAAGTCAACCATTAGTTTTTTATTATAAAAACTATATCCTACCCCACCTGTAACAGCATTATTATTCGTACTAGGTGTTTCCGGACTCCAAAAATTTGACCTAACGGGCGATTGATCGTAATAATATCCTAAACGAACGGCTAAATCCTCTGTTGCTAAGTATTCTCCACCTATTCTAAAGGTATTTGAATTTTTAAATTTTTTGGGTACCATTGAAACAGTAGGATCATTTTCTAAGTTACCTACCTGATTCTTTTTAAAGTTAAAGGTTAAATTTTCATATCTATTCCACCCGGAAACATTCCAATCGGCGGATATAGATAATTTTGGTAATACTCTATAAGTTAGCCCAAGTGTAAATTCTGAAGCTAAAGGTAGTGTTGCACTAAACTGGTCTGTTGACGTTAAAAAGGGACTTTCCCCAACCAATGAAGAAGGAATATCAAATTCAGCTTTTCCTTTTTTTGCTTTCATATCAACTTTTGATCGATATGCTACGCTGATATCTAATTTGTCAGTGGGTCTTAGATACACTCCTACATTAAACCCGTTACCGGATGCATTTTTATCTTCTAACTTCATTTGTCCATTTACGGGTGTTAATGATTTTTGTAAGTTTACGTTCCCTGTAGCATATATAAACCCTGCACCCACACTTATCCAATTATTAAACCTATAGGCAACCGTAGGTTGTATATAAAAAGCTTGAAGTTCAATTTTGTTGATTAAATCTTTTCCTGCCCAATCTTCCCCCCAATTAACTATGCTTCCAAAAGGTGTTGTAATACTTAAAGCTACAGAAATTTGATTGGTTGCTTTGTAAGCCACATTAAATGTCATTGGTGTGCTAATTGGATTGTCTGTACTTGCCTTATAATGGGTTTGTAAATTTTGATAATTTACTTTGGTTCCTACTAAAAAACCTCCGGCGGATATACTCAGTTTCGAAGGGATAAATGCTATTCCTCCGGGATTAAAGAAAGCAACGCTTGCATCTCTTACATGTGCACTAGTATGCGCCATAGCTGCTTGTCTTACCCCTTGCAATGATACTCTAAAACCTCCAGCTTGTACCATTGAAATCATGATTATGAATATAAATATTAATAAATGCTTTTTATTTCTCATATAATTTAAAATTCTCTAAACTTTGAAAGCAAAACTATTAGTAATTTTAATAAATTATTAAAATATTAGCTAATATTTTTAGTTATAATAAGATATATTAATAAAATATTGACTTATTTTTTATGTATTCACAATTATCATATATACTATATAGATTCAAATTTTATTTATATTAAATCTAAATAATTTTTATATTTGCAATCAATTCACTTTGAGTCAATCTATGAACCCTCAATCATTATCCTTATTAAAACCTTCTGAAAAAGCAATAGTAATTGGTTTTTCAGAGGAAGATATTCCTGCGAAAATATTAGAAATGGGTATTGTACCTGGAGTTTCCATCTCTCTTATAAGAAAAGCCCCATGGAATGGTCCTCTATACATAGAATATGGGAATGAGAAAAGCATTATTATGCTAAGAAAAGAAGAGGCAAAATGTATTCTTATTGAGGTAAAATCTTAAATTTTATAATGGAAAAAAAAACTATAGTTCTTGTAGGGAATCCTAATTCTGGAAAAACTACCCTTTTTAATCAATTAACTGGACTTCATCAAAAAACAGGCAATTATCCCGGAATTACTGTTGAAAAAAAAGAAGGTGAATTTTCTTTTAAAAATACAAATTATAGAATTATAGATTTACCTGGAACCTATAGCTTAAGTCCTTCTTCCGCTGACGAAGAAGTTGTATTAAATACTTTATTAGATACCAAAAATCCTTTTTATCCTGATTGTATAGTTGTCGTTGGAGATGTACATAATATAAAAAGAAGTTTATATTTATATAAGCAAATAAGAGATTTACAAATCCCCTGTATTTTAGCAATCAACCAAATTGATGATATTGAAAAAGAAGGTATTCTAATTAGAGAAGAGAATATTAGTACCTATTTTGACACTCCTGTTGTATTGGTTAGTGCTAGGAAAAATAAGGGTGTTGAAGAACTAAAAAATAAAATATATGAACTAACTACTAGTAGTGCTGTTACAAAAGAAATTCATTTTGAATGCCCAAATGAATATAAAGCTATTATCAACGAAATTAAAGAAAGTTGTTCCATTAATAATGATTATATAGCTTGGTTACTTATCACTCAAGTTAAAACATATAACATACCCCTTAAATATAAATCTGTTATTTCCGAAATTGAGAAGAAACACAAAATTATACCTAAACGTTTACAAGTTAAAGAGACTATTTTAAGGCATCAGCAGATAGATAATATTGTTGAAAAAATTGTATACAAAGATCCAACTTATCAAACTTTAACAAATAAAATTGATGAAATTGCTACACATAAAATTTGGGGATATTTAATTTTCTTTTCAATTCTTTTTTTTATATTCCAATCTTTATTTTATTTATCAAGTTATCCTCAAGATTGGATTGAAGGTATATTTGCAGATAGCAGCACTTGGATTTCTAAGTTTCTTCCCAAAGGTCCTCTTACAGATTTAATTGCGCAAGGAATTATTCCTGGAGTTAGTGGGGTAATAGTCTTTGTTCCACAGATAGCTTTGCTATTTTTTTTCTTGCTTTTAATGGAGGAGAGTGGATATATGGCTAGAGTTGTTTATTTAATGGATCGATGGTTTAAACCCGTGGGACTAAATGGAAAAAGTGTTGTTCCATTACTATCTGGAGTGGCATGTGCAATACCCGGGATAATGTCTGCTAGAAATATTGAAAATACTAAAGAAAGGCTTATTACCATTTTAGTAACTCCATTTATGACTTGCTCTGCTCGCTTACCTGTATATTCAATCATTATTTCTTTAATTATACCCAAAGGAGAAGGTTTCTTTAATTTACAAGGAGTAGCTATGATGGTGATGTACCTACTAGGTGTTTTAATGGCTTTTCTCGGAGCTTCCATTGCTAATGCGCTTATAAAATCTAAATATAAAAGTTATCTTGTTTTAGATATGCCCAACTATAAAGTACCATTCTGGAGAAATGTATTTTATGGCTTATATGAAAAGTCTTTAAGTTTTATAACCAGCGCAGGAAAAATTATTATTGCTGTAAGTGTAGTTTTATGGGCTTTGGGAACCTTTGGAATTTCTAAAAACAATTCTAAAACTAATTATTTTGCAGAAGTACCTCTTGCTGATTCCTATTTAGGGAAATTCGGTAAAACTATTGAACCTGTATTCAGACCTTTGGGATATGATTGGAAAATTGATATTGCTATTTTATCATCTTTTGCAGCAAGAGAAGTTTTTGTGGGTACATTAGCTTCCATTTATAGTCTTGAAGAAAATGACTCAGATAGCAATGTGAAATTGAAAGAGCTAATGAAAAATGATATTAATCCCAACACTGGAAAACCTTCATTTAATTTTGCTTCAGGTGTTTCACTTTTGTTGTTTTATGCTTTTGCTATGCAATGTGTAAGCACCCTAGCAGTAGTGAAAAAAGAAACTTTTTCTTGGAAGTGGCCTATCATTCAATTAATCGCTATGACTGGAATCGCATATTTCACAGCTCTATTGGCTTATCAAATATTAAAATAGTATATTTCAAGTATAAAATATTTATTTAACTAATTATTCCGTTTGAAATTTGTAGGACATTCCTAAGCCAAAGGTTTGCTTAATTTGAACCTTTTGTACTTGGTTGTGTGCATATATAAGATCAAAAGTAAGTTTAGTAGCTAGACTATTATTAATCTTCATATTAATAATAGTTCCGTATACTATGTTAAATCTTTCTACATGTTCTAGGTAATTAGAAAATAAGCTTAAGGTATTGTTGGTTGATACATTCTTCATTAAATCAAAATCATATTTAATTGTAAATAAGTTGCCCAATTCCATAAATAAGTTATCTCCATCTTTTTTTAGACCATACTCTCCTTTTTTTTGTAGTTTTTTGTCTAAAATAAGCGTGGCTTTGGCGGTTACCGGCAAAATGGAAATTTGCAATTTTCCGTAGGGCTTATATTCAAACCCCAAACCTAAAGTTATATAACCCGGTGACATAAAGGCTGATTTTCTATCCTTAACTGTATAGTCCGGATCAGCGTCATAATTATAACCATTGGCCATCTGTGTAATTAAAGATGATGCTATTGAACTATACCAACTTTTACTGATTTTATATCCATACATCGATTCAATATGAATAACATCATCTGTTTTTTTAGGTTTTTCCTTTTCGTTACTTACTTGACCATAACCTAAAATTATTTTATTTTTAAAGATGTTTTTACCTTTTTCATAATTGAATGAATAATTAATTTTAGCACTCGCACCAAATGAATTTACACCTCCTGCTACCCAATTAGAGAATGAACTTTGATTTATGGTTAACGATTGTTCACCAATAATTTTCCAATGTTTTTCTTTTTTTGGAACTATGATAGAATCCAATTCATCAACCTTTTTGTTTTCTTGTGCTTCAAACAGATTAATTGCTCCTATTAAAATAATATATGTGTAGATTATTTTCTGCATTTCACTGGTTTAATAGTATTAATAGATGATACTAGACTATATAAAAAAATTACGAAATTAAGATAAATTTCGTAATTTACTATACTTTAGAGTTATATACTAATATTATTTTTTATTGTACAATATAGGGTTTAAGTCTTCGTCATTATACATCTTCATTTGTTTATACACTTTCATATACTTTCTACCATGTTTATAATCTTCTAACAATTCTTCAATGGCTATGGATAGATCTTTATGTTGTTCTTTTAAAATTGAAAGTTTTTCTTTGCAATTTTGTATGTGTGTAGTCGAGGCATCTTCACGATTAACCTCCATATTCATATGATAAATTTTTAAGGCTAAGATTGAAAATCTATCAAGAGCCCAAGCAGGACTTTCGGTGTTTATTTTAGCATCAGACAAAATGTTCACATCCTTAAATTTCTCTAAAAACCAACCGTCTAAATTTTCAACACGATCCGTTCTTTCTTGATTGGATGCATCAATTTTTCTTTTTAATTCTAAAGCTTTAATAGGATCAATATTAGGATCTCTTATCAAATCCTCTAAATGCCATTGCACAGTATCAATCCAGTTTTTTAGATATAGCAGATGTTCAATTGAATGATTGGGATATGGATTTTTAATTTCTTGGTCTACCCTGTCAAGCTTATGATAATCTTCGATTGACTGATTAAAAATTCTCCAAGCGTTTTCTGTAAAATTCATAAAAAAATTGAGTAAAATTTTAAGTTATTACAACTCATCTCTAGTGGAATTGGACTCTTTATTCTTAACCTCCTCATCTTTCTTGGTAGCATCTTTAAACTCTCTCAACCCTGTACCTAATCCCCTCATTAATTCTGGAATTTTTTTACCTCCAAATAATAATAATACTACCACTAGTATAATTACAATTGTCATAGGATGCTCAAATAATCTCATGATGTTATTCTTTAATAGATTTTTTCAAAGGTAATAAATATTTATTATTACAATATGCATATTGAATTAATACTCTCAAGTTTAAAAATATATTCTACATTCCTGAAACCCAATTGGCTGGATTTACTGGAACTTGTCCCTGCCAAATTTGGAAATCTAATAATGTATTATTTGCATCGTCAGTATAAATTTTCCCTAGAGGCTGGCCTATTTTAACCTTATCGCCCGCTGAAACAATAGCCGTTGATAAATTTGCATATAAAGTAAAATAGTTTCCATGGTTTACTAGAACAGCTTTACCTCCTCCAGGAACTGCAAATACTTTGCTTACCGTTCCTTCAAATACAGATTTAGCTAAACTTCCGGGCGAAGTTGCTATTTCAACCCCTTTATGGTCAACTTTTATATTTTGCATAGTCGGGTGCGGAGAAGTCCCAAAAGTAGCAACTACTGTACCTATAGCTGGCCAAGGCAATCTGCCTTTATTTGCTTCAAAATTTTTAGATAAAGTTTCTGTATTAGTTATGGGTGTTTTTGTAATCCCTAAGGAAGCACGTTTATTATCAGCAATCTTTTCAGCCTCTTTAGCTTTCACTGCTTTCTCAGCAGCAAGTTTATCAGCAGCCACTTTTTCTGCTGCTGCTTTTTCTGCTGCCTTCTCTCTTGCTACTCTAATTTTTTCTGCTTCGATTCTGGCTTTTTCATTGGCTTCTTTTTCAGCTGCCTGCTTCGCTGCTAAAGCTTCTGCAGCTGCTTTTCTTGCTGCAGCTGCTTTTTCTTCTGCTAATTTTTTTGCTGCTAACTCTGCTTCCCTAGCCTTTCTTGCTCTTTCTTCCTCAATGGTTTTTCTTCTTGCTAGTTCAGCCAATTCAGCTTTTCTTCTTTCCTCTGCTTCTTTAGCTTTTGCTATACGCATTTCTTCTGCAATAATCGCTTGTACTTGTTTATCTAAAGCATTTCGTTGCGTTTGTTTTTCCTTAATTTTTGTTAACAAATCTCCCTGCTGTTTATTGTAAAGTTCAACAGCTGCTTCTTTTTCTTTTTTGTCTTTGTTTATTTCTTTTATTTGCGCTTGTTGCTGAGCAAGAATGTTAATTTTATCTTTTTTCGCTTTTTCTCTTAATTCAATTGTTTTAAGTATAGCTTCTTGCTTGGCTTCAATTTCAGCTACTTTTTCATTTTGATATTCAGAATATTTTTGTAAATATTTTATTCTTCGAAAGGCCTGGGAAATATCATTGGATGATAAAATAAAAAGTACCTTATTTTGCACTGATCTGTTTTTATAAGACCTTATTAATACTTCAGCATAATCCTCCCTTAAATCTTTTAGTTCTCTTCTTAATTTGTTTATAGCTAATTGATTGAGATAGATTTCATCATCTAAAACTTTAGACTCTTTTTTCGTGTTATTTATTAAAGCTTCTCTTGCTGCTAATTTTTTATTTAAATTAGTTATGTAAATTAATGAGCTTTGAGAATGATTTTTACTGATTGATAAAGCTTTATTTAATTCTACAATTTCTTGTCTTAGCTTAGCACTTTCTTTCTGAAGATTTTCTTTCTTATAAGGCTGTTGTGCATAGGTTATACAGCCTAAAAATACAGCTGTGAAAAGTGTAAAATATGACTTTATACTCATTAGTTTATTTTTCTTTGGGTATATCCTTTAGGTATATCAAATGGAGTTTCCATTTTAACGGATTCAAATTTATTATATTCTAAAGTAATAGAAGCTTCTTTTTGGTCTTTTAAGATAATTTTAATATTCTTTGGGAATTTCAAATTTTCAAAGAGTAAATATTCACCGTAACTAACTTCAATTAAAGAATTGTATTTTTTATCTTCCATTTTAACTTCTTTTAAGTTGTAGTTGGAATCCAATGAAATTTTTACTTTGTAATTACGAATGTTTTTCCCCTCACCTACTCGAATATCTTTTATTGATTGTAGTATAAATTGGTTTTTTTCAATTGAAAATTTATAATCCTTAGGAGTTATTGTTAAAAACATTTTACCTGTTAATAAATTTTCTATACTTGAATAATCTAAAAAATCTACATTTAATAAACTATTAATATATTTAAAATCTGTATCAATATAACTCTTTCCTATTTTTTCATACAGCTTAAATGCTTCAGGGGTAATACTAACTCTTGCTAAAGGCAATATTAAAGATGCATTTCCCCAAATTTCTTTGTATCTATCTAAATATAAAACCAATGAAACAGAAGGATAACTTGTTTCTCCTACTTTTATATTTGCATTGGCTTTAATTTTTAAATTCTTAAATTCCAATGAACTATTGATATTGTCAAATACCCTTTTTTCATTAACACTCTCAAAATTGATTTTATTCGTTTGTTCAGTACTAACTTTTTGGGTATTACAAGAAAAAAGAATAGTTAATAATGCAAAATAGATTATATATTTCATTTAGGTTATTTTGTTTCTAAAACACTAAAATCACCTAAACTTAAAGCGCTTGCTACTCCAAAGTATTTTGCTGAACTTCCTATCATAGAATTGTTCAAGTTTCCATGAGTGATAAGAGTATTTTCTTGTATTAAAGAATTTTCAATATTACTACTATCAATTTTAGTACCATTGCCTAGTGAGACATAAGGACCTATTTTTGAGTTAGTAATTTTTACATTTTCCCCAATATAGCAGGGCGGAATAATTAAGCTGTTCTTAATCTCAGCACTTGCTGGATATTCAATCGCATTGTCTTTTTCATAATCTAATATCTTAGAATTCGTTTCAACAGTTGCATCTTTATTTCCACAATCCATCCAATCGTCTACTTTGCCTAAAGTAAACTTTGCTCCCTTTGTTTTCAAATTATCTAAGGCATCTGTTAATTGGTATTCTCCTCCAGATTTAATATTATTATCTATAAGGTAATCAATTTCATTCATTAACTTCTCTGCCTCTTTAAAATAATATATTCCTATAATGGCTAAATCAGAGATAAATTCTTTAGGTTTCTCCACAATTGACTGAATAACCCCATAAGCATCAAGTTTTACTACTCCAAAAGCACTTGGGTTTTCCACTTTTTTCACCCATATAACTCCATCGGAGTATTTATCCAGTTGAAAATCTGCTCTAAAAAGTGTATCTGCAAAGGCTATGATTACAGGTCCAGACATGCTGTTCTTAGCGCAATGTATTGCGTGTGCTGTTCCACAAGGCTCTAATTGATAATAAATTGAAGCTTTTGCTCCAAGGTTTTCAGCAGCCTTAATTAATTTATTTTCAACATCTTGACCAAAATCTCCAATAATAAAAGCTATTTCATCAATCTTTTCATTCACAACCTTAGCAATATCTTCAACTAAACGTTGTACAATTGGTTTTCCAGCAATAGGAATTAATGGTTTAGGTACTGTTAATGTATGCGGACGTAAGCGTGAACCTTTTCCCGCCATAGGGACAATTATTTTCATGGTATTTTTATGATTAATTATAATATATATTTTAACTTTTAATATGTTTAATTTATGCCTGAACTTCCATAGCCTCCATTACCTCTAGAAGTATTGTTTAGTTCACCAACCTCAACCCATTCAACGGTTTCATGCTTAGAAATAACCAATTGGGCAACTCTATCTCCATCATTTATAACAAAATCATCCTTAGACCAATTGACTAAAATTACTCCTAATTCTCCTCTATAATCGGCATCAATCGTTCCGGGAGAATTAGGACACCCTATCCCGTGCTTTAGAGCTAAACCGCTACGCGCACGTATTTGTCCTTCATACCCTGGGGGAATCTCTAAATATAAACCCGTAGGAATAATTTTTCTTTCCAAAGAACGTAAAGTTATAGGCTCATCTAAATTTGCTCTCAGATCCATACCTGCAGCCAATGCCGTTTTATATTCTGGTAATTTATGTTTAGACTTATTGATGATATTAATCTTCATTCTTTCCTTTTAAATATTTAAGCAAAATAATAATAAAGTTTTTTAATATACAACCTCTCAGAGGTATTAACTATTTTGATAAAAAAAAATTGTATAAACTAATCTTTTACAATCTCTATAACACATGGAGAAATAAAATTTTTAACTTTACCGCTTATATTTTTTTAATCCGTCTTATGAAAGAACAATTTATTAAAGAACTAAGTACTCGTTACACTTTTAAAGGAGAAAAAATAGTCTTAGGCAAGGCTATGCTAGATAGAGAGGTGATGACAGATGTAGAGATAGGAGTTCCTTTAAAAATGATTAACCGTCACGGCTTAATTGCCGGAGCTACAGGAACGGGAAAAACCAAATCTTTACAAACACTTGCAGAGCAACTCTCTCTTAATGGTGTTCCAACTTTATTAATGGATATCAAAGGGGATTTAAGTGGTTTAGCAAAACCTGGTGATCATTCCAATGCTAAAATTCTGGAACGTTATAAGAGTCTTGAACTTACCTATAACGCACAAGGCTTTCCTGTGGAATTACTAACAATCTCCAAGGAAAAAGGAGTTCGGCTTCGTGCCACAGTAAAGGAATTTGGACCTATTTTATTAAGCAAAATATTAGGACTAAACGATACTCAGACGAGCATTATATCAATAATTTTTAAATATTGTGAAGATAAAAATCTCCCTTTAATAAATCTTTCTGACTTAAGAAAAGTTTTGCAATATGTTACGGATCATGAGGAAGGTAAAAAAGATTTGGTCACCCATTATGGATCCATTGCCTCTAGTTCTTTAGGAGCCATTCTTAGAAGCATAGTTACCTTAGAACAACAAGGTGCTTCCTGCTTTTTTGGAGAACCTAGTTTTGATCCTAACGATCTACTTAAATTTAAAGATAATTTAGGGGTAATAAATATCATACGCTTAACAGATATACAAAATAATCCATTATTTTTTTCCACCTTTATGTTAAGCCTACTTACAGAAATTTATCAAAAATTCCCTGAAATAGGCGACCAAGACAAACCCAAACTTGCCATATTTATTGATGAGGCTCATTTGATTTTCAATGAAGCTTCTAAAGTTTTGATCAATCAAATTGAAACTATGGTTAAATTGATTCGTTCAAAAGGAGTGGGTTTATATTTTTGTACACAAGTGCCTGGGGATGTTCCTGAGGGTATACTAAGCCAATTGGGTTTGAAAATACAACACGCTTTAAGAGGATTCACGGCTAAAGATAAAAAAGAGATTGATAAGGCTGTGGAAAATTATCCTTCTTCTAGCTATTATAAAGCCAATGAATTGATTCAACAATTGGGAATTGGTGAAGCCTTTATAACTTCTTTAGATGAAAAGGGGATCCCTACACCACTGGCAGACACATTTATGATTTCTCCAAGTTCCAGAATGAATATTTTAACTGAAACAGAAATTGAGGAGATCGTTAACGATTCGTATTTAGTCAAAAAATATGAACAAAACTTGGAAACGAAAGGAGCTTTTGAAATATTATCGGAATCAAGCAACAATAATTCTACCCCAAAAGAACAATCGGATGTCTCAACGAAAAAAACAACTTCCGATCAAAAAAAATCAACGAAGGATACCTCTTTATTTTCCACAATTTTAAATTCTGCTTTTGTAAGAGATATGGGAAGAACCATTGTTAGAGAAGGATCGAAAGCCTTGTTTAATGCTTTAGGTGTCAATAAAAGAAGATCTAGTAGAAAAAGATAAAAGTTAAGAATAATAGTTATCCAATGGATTATGCCATCTTAGATATTGAAACCACCGGTGGAAAATTTAATGAAGAAGGAATCATTGAAATTGCGGTTTATAGATTTAATGGTGAAAAGGTAACGGATACTTTTATTTCAATGGTGAATCCTGAAAGAAAAATCCATTTTTATGTACAAAAACTTACAGGTATTACCTCTAAAATGGTTTTAGCAGCACCCAAATTTTATGAGTTAGCGAAGAGGCTTATAGAAATTACTGAAAATGCTATTATTGTTGCTCATAATGCAAATTTCGATTATAGAGTTATAAAAAATGAATTTAAACGACTGGGTTACAATTATCAAAGATTAACTTTAGATACGGTTAACCTTTCAAAGAAACTAATTCCCAATATGCCTTCCTACTCTCTAGGTAATTTATGTTCAGAATTAGGAATCCCTGTTAGTGATAGGCATCGGGCGCATGGAGATGCTAGAGCAACCGTGCAGCTATTTCAATTATTATTAGCTAAAGATATTAACAAAAATATTATTACTTCTTTTATTCAGGAAGAAACCTCAAATAAAAAGGAAGAAAATAATAAAATTAATAAACTGCTTAAAAGCTTACCACAATTGCCCGGTGTCTTTTATCTTCTTGACGCCAATGGAACTATTATATACTTAGCTTCGAGTAGGAATATATCTATCAAGGCTCGTTTAATATTAACGCACAACCATAGAAAATCCAAAATAATACTTAAACAAACTGTATCTATAAATTATGAACTAACCGGCAGTGCTGTTATAGCTGAAATAAAGGCGCTCAATGAAGAGATTGCAATTCTTCCAAAATTTAAAGCTACCAAGGAAAACTATCCTTTTTTACAAGGAATTTTTATAAAAGGAGATCAATTTACAATAGCCCCAATTACTCATAAAAATAAAAAAAGTGCTTGGCTCGCTTTTTCAACAGTTGAAGAAGCAGAATCATTTTTAGAAAATTTTACTTATACAGAAACCTCAAAAAATAATTATTTCTTAAAAGAAGACAAACTACTCCTGTTAGGGATCGGTAGAAATAAAAACGAACACTCTTTTCTATATCTAGAAAAAGGATTATTAAAAGGCTACGGTTATTATAAACTACACTCACAAATCAAAAGTGTAGAGCGTATTCAAAAAATTATGATCCCTGCTACAGCCAACCTCAATCTTCAACTGCTTATTAGAAATTTAGTTTACATTAATAAAAAACTAATTAAAAAGGTAATTACTCTTGAATAATTAAAGCCTTAGAGCATTTAACATTCCCTTATAAAAAAGGTTAACTAATTTTATATTTTCAAATTATGTCATTATGACATGGTTTGCTTAAAATTATGACAATAACCAATAATTTTATTACATGGCATAATCATTGAAAAAAAATATTTAGTTAAAATTATTAATTAAACAATAGAAAATATAAAAAAATTTAGATATGAGTAAGATTATAGGCATAGATTTAGGGACAACCAATTCATGTGTGGCTGTAATGGAAGGAAGCGACCCAACAGTAATTACCAATGCTGAAGGTAAAAGAACTACTCCTTCTGTGGTAGCTTTTATGGAAGATGGAGAAATTAAAGTTGGGGATCCTGCAAAAAGACAAGCAGTTACCAACCCTCACAATACCATATATTCTATTAAAAGATTTATGGGTACTAAATTTTCATCGGATGAAAATGAGGTTTCACGAGTACCTTACAAAGTGGTTAAAGGAGATGGGGATACCCCAAGAGTAGATATTAATGGTAGACTTTACACTCCACAAGAAATTTCTGCAATGATTCTTCAAAAAATGAAAAAAACAGCTGAAGATTTTCTTGGAGAAACTGTAGACCGTGCTGTAATTACAGTTCCTGCCTACTTTAACGACGCGCAAAGACAGGCAACTAAAGAAGCTGGAGAAATTGCCGGTTTAAAAGTAGAAAGAATTATAAATGAACCTACCGCTGCGGCATTGGCTTACGGTTTAGACAAATCTCACAAAGACCAAAAAGTTGCGGTTTACGATTTAGGGGGTGGAACTTTTGATATTTCTATCTTAGATTTAGGAGATGGGGTATTTGAAGTACTTTCTACCAACGGAGACACCCACTTAGGAGGAGATGATTTTGACGATGTAATCATTAACTGGTTAGCGGATGAATTTAAATCTGCAGAAGGGGTAGATTTAAAAGCTGATCCTATTGCACTTCAAAGATTGAAAGAAGCCGCTGAAAAAGCTAAAATTGAATTGTCTTCTTCTACACAAACCGAAGTTAATTTACCATACATTACGGCTACTGCTTCAGGACCTAAACACTTAGTGAAAACTTTGAGTAGAGCTAAATTTGAACAATTAGCTGCGGATTTAGTTAAAAGATCTATGGAGCCTTGTAAAAAAGCCTTGGAAGATGCTGGATTAAAAACTTCTGATATTGATGAAGTATTATTAGTAGGAGGTTCTACACGTATTCCAGTAATTCAAGAAGAAGTAGAAAAATTCTTTGGTAAAAAACCATCGAAAGGGGTGAACCCAGACGAAGTGGTGGCAGTAGGTGCAGCTATACAAGGAGGTGTTTTAACCGGTGATGTAAAAGATGTATTGTTATTAGATGTTACTCCACTTTCTTTAGGTATTGAAACTTATGGAGGAGTTTTCACAAAATTAATTGAAGCTAATACAACCATCCCTACCAAAAAATCAGAGACTTTCTCTACAGCGGCAGATAACCAACCTGCGGTAACCATAAGAGTAGGACAGGGAGAAAGACCTATGTTTAATGATAACAAAGAGATTGGTAAATTCGATTTGGTAGATATTCCACCAGCTCCTAGAGGGGTTCCACAAATTGAAGTAACTTTTGATATCGATGCCAATGGTATACTAAGTGTTTCTGCGAAAGACAAAGGTACAGGTAAAGAGCAATCTATTAAAATACAAGCTTCTTCTGGATTAAGCGAAGCAGAAATTGAAAAAATGAAGAAAGAAGCAGAAGCCAATGCAGAAGCAGACAAAAAACGTAAAGAAGAGGTTGAAAAAGTTAATGCTGCAGATTCTTTAATCTTCCAAACTGAAAAACAATTGAAAGAGTTTGGTGAAAAATTACCGGCAGACAAAAAACAGCCGATAGAGGATGCTTTAGCGGAACTGAAAAAAGCACATGAAGCAAAAGACGTTCCAGCGATTGAAACTTCTATGGAGAAATTAAATACTGCTTGGACAGCCGCTTCTGAAGATTTATACAAAGCTGGACAAAATTCAGATGCAGGCGCCGGTGCACAACAAGGAGGTGCTAACCCAAATGCAGGAGCCAACCAACAAGGAAATGACAATGTTGAAGATGTTGACTTTGAAGAAGTAAAATAATAATATTTGTAAAGAAAATATTTATAATAAAGAAAATCGCAGTAATTGTATTACTGCGATTTTTTTATTTATTATACTCTCCCCTATTCATTATAACATTTCCTAAATAGTATTACAAGTTTTTGTTTATTCACCACAACTAGAATAGGTTTCCCCACTTGAAAACCGGCCTGTTCCAACCATTTCCCACGCAGCCGTATATAAGGAACTTTACAATCTTTTCTATATTTTCCAGGAGAATAGTGGGTATAAATTTTTAATCTTCGTGTATATTTTTTCATTCACTTATAAATTTTGTATTACGACTGCTACAAAAGAACAATACATGGGGTAATTATTCTTTAAATACTTCCTATAGTTTATTAAATAAAGGAATAATATATCAGCCCGCTTCCATAATATATTATTAGCTAAAGAAATTAAATATCACATGGATTTATTTTGCTAATTTTGTAAATACAGTAAATAATATACACAATAAACGGATGGAAGCAACTACTATAAAAGGAACCAACCATGAACCAAACCTAAGACGCTGGAGAGAGTGGAGAAATATTAACCAAGAGGTTTTAGCAGAAAAAATTGGGGTTTCACAGGCTACCCTTTCGGGCTATGAAAAGAAAGACAAACTAGAACAGGAGGTTTTGGAAAAACTAGCCAAAGCTTTGGAGATTCCGGTGGAAGCCATTACGGAAATTAATGAAGGTGCTCCTATTAATATATTTTCAGGGACGTGGAATGATAGTTCTGTTGCTCAAAATTATCAACCGACCTTTAATACCTTAGATAAAATAGTAGAACTTTACGAAAAACTATTGGAAACCGAAAAGGAAAAGGTACGGCTTTTAGAAGAGGTGTTGAAAGGGAGGAGGTAGAAAGAAAATACATCTTTGCTTTTATTTGAAAAGATAAGTTTGTAAATAAATTATTAGCCCTAACTTAATTCTTAACACTTACTAAATGAATTGGATTACAGAAGCTATAAACAACCTTATAATTAATGGAGAAAATGAACTTTTTTCAAGAATAGAATTGATCGAAAAGGATCTGAAAATTGATTCTACTGAAACCTCTGCTCATTTTTATTTTATCAAACTTGATGCAAATGGAAATCCCAGAAAGAAAGATTTATTGCAGTTCATTGCAACGAAAATTGTAGATTATTCAATTCCTAAAAAACAGCAACAGGATGCTAGTGAATACTTGATAAAGTACAGATCTTCCTTAAAAGTGTTAGAGCTTGAACAAAAAGCTAAGAAATTATTTACTGAACTCGATAAAACAGGAGAGCTAGGCGAAATCTTACTTTATATACTTACTGAAGATATATTGAAACTTCCTAAAATTATAAGTAAAATGACATTGAAGACATCTGGTAAATTACATTACCAAGGAGCTGATGGAATCCATTTTAAATATAATGAATCAGATGACTCTTTAGACTTGTATTGGGGAGAGTCCAAGATGGAAAAAACAATAACGAGTGCGTTGAGTAATTGTTTTGGCAGTATTACACCTTTCTTAACTGATCCTAATAGTTATGATTCAACACAAAATAGAGATTTACAACTCATTACAGCTAATATTTCGGATAATATTAATAATAAGAAATTAGAAGATTTTCTTGTTAATTTTTTTGATTTAAATAGTGATTATTCCAACAAGCTAAACTTTAAAGGGGTTTGTTTTATAGGCTTTGATGTTAAAAACTATCCTAAAAAGCCTAAGGAAAAAAATCTGACCAACTTTTGAATGAATTCAAATCAAAATTGAATAGTTGGAAAAAGTCAATAGAAACTCAGGTTGAAAATTATCCAGACATAAAAAAATTTGAAATCAATCTTTTTTTAATGCCCTTTGATTCAGTAGAAGAAATGAGAAATGAGTTTCTAAAATTATTTAATTAAAACCTATGCTAACAGAAAGATTATTCAACCTTGAAAGCTTTCAAGAACAATATAAGTACATACTTATTTTGTCCGTTTCGTTGACAATTGACAAACTCGCATGGAATGAAAAAAGAGAGGTTATTGATAGTAAAATCAATTGGAACAATGTTTTAAGTATTAGTAGTATATTATGTGAATCCTCAAATAATGAACATTTAGAAGCTTCTTTAAGAATTTCCCAAACATCATTGCTGGTCAATTGTACAGATGAACAAAAAGCAGCAGCAATTTATATATTACAGAAACTAACTAATATTCCTGCTTATGAATTAGCAATCAGAAGAGAACTTATTGATAAGAATTTAATTGAAAGACTACCTCTAAAACTAAAGTTTGAGATAAATAAAACAAAAATTTTCAATTCAGTTAGCATTAATAAAAACATTGTTTCGCTAAACCGATTTCAGAGAGATGTTTACGAGAAATCTATATTGAATGATTCTATAAGTATATCTGCTCCCACCTCCGCAGGAAAATCTTTTATTTTGTATCAGTTATTATTAGATAAAATAACCAGAGTAAAAAATATTATTTATATAGTTCCGACTAGAGCTTTGATCAGTCAAGTTGAAAATGATTTAAACAACTTTACTAAAAAATATCGTATTAAAGATATAACTATTACCTCTGTTCCAAGAATTGAAGAATCATTACATAACATATACGTTTTAACACAAGAAAGACTCCATAGATTATACATAGACAATCCCGATTTTATTTGTGATTTTCTATTAGTTGATGAGGCTCATAAAATAGACAATGATAATAGAGGTATATTATTAGAAAGAAAGCTAGAGGAAATAATTTCATTAAATCCTAATGTAGAAATTTATTTTTCTAGTCCTTTCACTTCAAATCCTGAATTACTTCTTGAAATCATAAAAAATAAAAAAAAGAAAGAGGTAATAAATACCGAATTTGTTGCTGTCAACCAAAATTTAATTTATATCTCTCAGCAGAAAGGAAATACATTAAAGTGGAATATTGAATTAGTTACAAAAAGATCAACATATAATATCGGACACATCAACTTGTGTAAAGACAAAAGACCAACTAATGAAACCAAAAAAGTAGGTTATATAGCATACGAATTGGGTGCAGATAAAGGAGGAAATATTATATATGCAAATGGTGCAGCACAAGCAGAAGACTATGCGAAAATTATATCCCAAATATATAAAGAGAATAAAATACAGACGCCTTCAGATAATGTTAAAGAGCTAATCAAACTTGTAAAAAATAGTATACACAAAGATTATATATTAGGAAAACTATTATATAATAAAATCTCAATACACTATGGTAATCTTCCTTTATTAATAAGACAAGAAATAGAAAAACTTTTTACAAATAATGAGGTTGATTTTCTAATATGTACTTCAACGCTATTAGAAGAAATGAATTTGCCAGCAAAATCTATTTTTATTAGAAAACCTCAGAGAGGAAGAAATAAACCACTTAATGAAAATGATTTTTGGAATTTAGCAGGTAGAGCTGGCAGATGGGGGAAAGAATTCTCTGGAAATATATTTTGTATTGAGCCACAACTTTGGGATATAAAGCCTAATCCAGACAAAAAGAAACAGTTAATTACGAAAGCATTAGATGATCTTAGAAAGAATGAACAATCTACATTTATAGAATATATTGAAAATGGTTCTCCCAGAGAAATTGCAGAAATAAAACAGAATTTTGAATTTGCATTTAATTATTACTATTCCGAATTCTTAAATAATAAGCTGGATATAGGAAAAGACTTTGAAAAAAGATTGAATAATATATTTTTAAAACTTTCATCAACAATTAGGATTCCAAAATCAATAATAGAGCGAAATCCTGGAATTTCTCCAATTGCACAGCAAGAATTATTGGAATACTTTGAGAGATATAGTAAAGATATTAGGAATTTAATACCAGTATACCCAGAAGACGAAAATAGTTATGAAGAATATATCAGACTTATTGGAAGAATTGGAAAAACAATAGCAAAATTTAATCATAAATTGTCAGCATATAGATCAGTTTTAATTTTGAATTGGATGGATGGACAACCATTATCAAAACTAATTAGAGACTCTATTAAATATTATAGAGATAAAGGTGATAAAAAATCCATTGATTCTATTTGTCGTGAGGTAATGTCTGAGATCGAAAATTTTGCGAGATTTCGTTTTGTAAAGGAGTCCTCTTGTTATATTGATATCCTTAAATATTTTTTAAGTCAAAAAGAAGAATATGAGCTTTTAGAAAATATTCCAGATTTAAATTTATGGCTAGAGTTTGGAGTTTCTGAAGAAACTCAAATATCATTACTTTCATTAGGACTAAGTAGACAATCTACGATCCTTCTATCAGAGGTAATCCCAAATAGTAATTTTAATAAGCAACAATGTTTAGAATGGATAAATGAAAATGATTTAACTGATTATAATTTTTCTTCAATCATAATGGCAGAGATTGACAATATTAAGAATAAGAACTATACCCCTAATTAAGAAACTAACTATATGTTTTATTAAGCATTTGTTTACCTTGATATGTTGACCAACAATACTAAAATATCCATTCATTTTTTATTATGACCGCAAATAAAGTTCTGATAATGTGAAAGATAATTATAAAATCGTGGTAATCTGTCCTAGTGTTTACTTAACCATATTATAATTCCTACAAAAAAATATAACTTACTGATTGACAAATATGGATTCGTTTGAAGAAAGAAAATATTTAACATAAAACAAAGTTCATTTAAACAAGCAGTAATAGGGTGTTATTTCTATTTATATACCTTACTTTTTATAACTAATTCAATCAATTTAATATATTTTTATTAATATCCTCTTGCTATAAACTGAGATTTAATGAAAACCATATTTGAAATAAAATAAAAAAGAAATACAAAAGATTCTTCAAATAAATAATATAGAAGAAAATATTAAAGCCTTACAGGTAAATAAAAATACTCAAAAACAGATCTTATTAGAAGGATATAACAATGCTTATAATAAGTATTTAAAATTATAGATATTTTAAATGAAAGAGCTACTTCAATCAATGACATAAAACTGATAGGTTCTATTAAATTCTACTATAATCGCTTCAAAAATAATTTTTTAGATTTCTTTAATCAAAAGTCGAACGAACTCCGTGAGTTTAATTTGCTATCTGAAAGAGAAAATAATTTTCTTCCTGATGTGAATTTTGAGGAACATTTTGATGAGATAAAAAATATTCTAGATTTAAACCTTGAAGGAAAAGTTACCTATCGAAAATATAAGGAAGCCAAAGACAGTGTAAAGGCTTTATTTAAAGACGAGTTTTTTGATTATTGGGAATTGAGCATTGGAAATGATGAAATAGCGAATATGTCTCCCGGCAAAGCTAACCTTGCCCTTTTAAAGCTTCTTATAGAACTTAGTGAGTCTAATTGCCCTATTTTAATTGATCAGCCAGAAGATAACCTTGACAATAGATCCATCTACACTGATTTAGTTCAATTTATTAGAAAAAGAAAAGAAAATAGACAAATAATCATTGTAACGCACAATCCAAATATTGTAGTTGGAGCAGATAGCGAAAATGTTATTATTGCTAATCAAAATGGACAAGATAAAAATCGGAAAAATAAATCTTTTCGTTTTGAATATGTGAATGGGGCTTTAGAGAATACCTATGCAAATAAAAATGAAAATGTAGAATCAGGGGTTTTATTTAGCATGGGAATAAGAGAGCATGTTACTGAAATTTTGGAAAGCGGTCGTGAAGCCTTTAAAAAGCGAGAAGAAAAGTATGGGTTTTAAATATATGTATTATTAAATGTATGATTTGCCTAAATTTATTATCTCTGAATATAAACAACTAAAAAATCTTATGATTACTTAAAATTATATATATTCAATCATCCTTCTTTGACAAGGATAAGTACAAGAATTCTTTTAAGCAAGCATTTAAAGTAGTCTTTCAATAGGTTTTGCACATTATATATATCAAATTAATGCCAAGAATACAGACAATATTACATACACGACAAAATTGCACCTATAGTTTTATATAGATTTGGCATATGATATTAATTAGTTAGAAATGTTTTCTACAATTAGCTTAATAAAACAATAAAAACTATATTAGATATTAAAAATTATTATAATCGCAAAATCATTTTAATGTGATTGTTTAGTGTTTTTAATCCACTTAAACAAAAATCTATTACAATAATTTTTATTTATTATAAAATTAAATATCAAAAAATTTACACACAAATAACTATATATCAACCAATTAATTATAATTGAAAACTTAATTTTATATTATTAAAGAAAGTTTTTTATAAAAAAAATACTATTTATGTGATATAAAAATTATATAGTTATTCTATTTTTTTATATTTGCAAAGAATTTTTAGTTAAAAAGCTAAATCTTATTAGTGATACTTTTGTTAAGGATATTAGTTTTACCACATCTAAATTTTCTCTATAAATTTAGTTTGTTAACAAAATTTTAACTTTGGCATGGTATTTTATAATATTAGACTTAGGTAAAATTCTAGCTACTTAAATTTATATGGTGGTTTTAGAATTAGATTTTAAATAAATTTTTGAATTTAAATTATTTTATAAAAAAAGGAAAATTATGAAAAAGTTAGTGTTGTTTGCAGCAGTAGTTTTTGGATTGTCAACTATGAACGCACAAAAAGGAAGTATTTTATTAGGAGGTAATATAGGTTATTCTCATAATGAAACTAAATTTGGAGATTCTAAAACTCAGCTAGATTCTTACAATTGGAATCCATATTTAGGGGTTCAGATTGCTGATAACTGGACAATTGCCGCTGATGTAAAATTTGCCAAAGAAGATGTTGATCATGATACATCCAATAAAAATACTAGAATTGGAGGTTTCATCCGTTATACTCAACCTTTAAGTGAAACATTCTCTGTTTATGCAAATGTTGGTGCTGGATGGCAAGAGCTAAAAACTACAGTTAGCGGAACAGATGCTGGTAAAGCAGATGGTTACTACATTGGATTTACTCCTGCATTATTTATCAACTTTAAAAACAATTTTGGTTTAAACTTTAACATTGGTGGTATAGAATACAGCCATTTAAAACAGAATAAGAGCGATCTTAAATCAAGTAAATTTGATTTAACTTTTGGTAATGCATTTAACATCGGTATTTCTAAAAACTTTTCTCTATAATTATTTGTAGAAAATAACAGTTTTTAAGAAATCAATTACTCAAAATTTAATAAAATTCAACATGAAAAAAATAATATTAGTAGCCTTTACTATTGTTAGCGTGTTGTCTGTTCATGCCCAAAAAGGGTCTATCATGTTAGGAACAGATTTAGGCTACAGCAGAGTGGATGGCTTTGATGATGTAAGTACAAATACTTTTAGTTTTAGCCCAGTAATAGCTTACGAAGTAGCTAATAACTTTTATTTAGGTATCAAATCTGATTTATCATACAGTGAATCTTCTGAAAAATTTTATGATATCAATGGAGATTTAGCTTTTAAAGATAAATTAAATAATTATACAACTAAAATTGGTGGTTTTATTCGTTACTACCATCCATTTAGTGAAACTTTTGGTATTTATGGAGACTTAGGTGCTGGATACATTCAAGGTAGACAAAACTCTACGGTAAGAGATTATAGCACTGCTAGTACTTATTCCGACGATTTAGGTAGACAAAGACAATATGGTTACTATATCGATTTCACCCCAGCTTTATTTATAAACTTTAAAAATAATTTTGGTCTTAACGTTTCTTTTGGTGGAGTTGAATGGAGCGATACAAAAACTAATGTCGCTGCAGACTATAAAAATTACACCACAAGCAAAGACTTTGATTTTACCTTTGGTAAAGCTATCAAAGTTGGTGTTATGAAAAAATTTAGTTTTTAATTTGAATTAATAGCTATACTTTTTATAAAAAAAGCCTTTGAATTTTTTCAAAGGCTTTTTTATTTCTTCTATTTAATCATATATGCATGTAAACGTACTTTATCCATGAGGTTTATAAATTATAATTACTAATTAAAATCATCTGATTTCTCTATAATATTAAACAAGATAGGTCAATAATTAAGAATTATCATTTTTTTAATATATCCTTTAATACTTCCAATAAATTTGAAGTTTAATTAAGATTTATTCTTATATTCATTATAATATCATAGATCATAGAGTTTATGATGGATTTGATACATTTACTATCTTCTTATAGAAATATAAAAGCCCTTGACTAATCAAGGGCCTTATATCATTAATAATCTATGAATTAGTTCAGTTGATAGTGCGCTTCCAAATCAATATTCCCTCCAAGTTCTTGTAATGAAACGGCGTCTTGTTTTTTATTTGCAGGCTGGTGAAGTAAATATAAATAAACCGGTAAATTATTTGCTTCATCTGTAACAGTCCATACAGTATTATAACCAAGTTTATTGCCTGCAGTATCTACATAATCATTGTTTGTATAGGCAATGGTTAATCCTTTACCGTTTAGTATTTGGTAAAATATAAAATGGTCATCCGCATCGTGTTTAAAAATTTCTTCTGTTATTTCATGATATTGATCATTTTCATGGGCGAATAAATGGGCTTCAACATTATAACTACCAGCTGGTAAATTAATTTTAGCTAATGGATACTGTGTAGATCCTTCAGGGACTTCATAAGGAATTTCAATAATTTCCGATGGTTTGTTAATATTTGTAAAATGTAAAACAATTTTACTAACTTCTTCGTGTTCATGTTCTGGCTGAACTACATGATCGTCATCGGAAGAACAAGAGGTTACAAACCCTAAAAGGAATAAAAAAATTGAATAAATAGTAATTTTAAAAGTCATGTTTCTCATATTATTTAAATTATTTAAAGTGTTTTAAAAATCATATTGCATTTGAAATATAATATTTCTGCCTGTCTCGTCTGAATAATATCTCAATCGATTCATATAATTTCGATAAGAGGTATCAAAAATATTTCTAATGGTTAATGACAATTTTATTTGATTTTTATCTGTTACGTGAAATGCTAAACCTGTAGTAAAATCAAATAACTGATAGGCTGAAGGCGGAGTACTCAAATCTAAAAGAGTAGGAATAATTTGTCCATTTTCTACGATATCAACATTAAAATTATAATCAGGGAAATGGTTTTGTTTAAATACGGATATAGAAGTTAACTTAGCGAAAAAATTATTCAAATTTCCATTTCTATATTCAATTGAATTTACCCATTTGGTCGGTGGCATATTAATTAACGCTAAGTGGTTTTGGGTATCTTGTCCCCTTAAATAAGAAAAGTTTGAAGAAAGATTCCAATTGTTCGTAAATCTATAATCTGCTGTAATATCCATACCATATATTTCCGCATTGGTTTGAATATATTTCCAAACAGGAAATGCTCCTCTAATAGTGTATTCCGCACCAACAGGTATTTCATTAATAAAATCTTTAATGGTATTATAATGAAGCACCAATTCTAAATCTAATTTGGAGTTTAATAATTTTGATTTAAAAGAGGCAATCCATTTACTTGCTGTTTCATTCCCCAACTCTAAGTCACCCAATTCAATCGCGGCGGCTGAATGGTGTAATCCATCGCTAAATAATTCGGCTGGATTGGGAGCTCTACTACTTAAAGAATAATTAAAGGTGAGTTGATTGGCATGGTTAATTTTATAATTTAAACCTAAAGTTGCGGAATAACCATTAAAATTTAATTTCGGATTAACTAAATAACTTAGACCTACATCGTCTTTAATTAATGATGAGTATTTACTGTCATATCCTAAAGCTCGCCATCTAGCTTTTTTATAAAATTTTAATGCATTTATTTTTTGATAATCATATCTAACCCCGCCTTCTAGAGTTAATTTATTGGTCAACTCATAGGATTCTAGCCAGTAAATTCCAAAACTATTTTTTTTATAATAAGGAATTAAAGGATCAACTCCTGTTCCAGCCTGAGGTTTGTTTTCTTGAAAGATATAAGAAATCCCCATTTTTCCTTTTAAATTCCCCCAATAGTTATGATCAAAATCAAAATTTATATTTTGTGTTGATAGTTCTAAATCTAAAGACGGTTTATTTTTAAATTCGCTTCTTCTAATGTCAAATTCTTGTCTTTTATTATATTGAAAGGCATAAGCCAAATTAAAGGTGCCTAAGGTTGAGCGATAATACGTGTTTATCTTAGCTAAATTATGTTCTATTTTTTGTTTGGGTGCAGAAATTTTTCTAGTATATTTCTCAATGATTGAAGGCTCTCTGCTATTTATAGCATTCACTAAATTCGTTAAATTACCGATATGCGCAGATTTTAAAATCCCTGATTCAAGCCCGTAATAACTATAAAAAGCTTCAATCCCATATCTTTGTTTATTGTATCCCAAATGAAAAGAAAAGTCATTTTCTTTTACTCCGGTGTTGGATAAATTATAATGGGGTGCAGAGAGATCTCCCAAGTTTTTATATGTTCCTTGTAATCTCATTGACAAGCCATTGCCCCACCCTTTTTCAATGTTTGCAGAAATGTTTCCACCTCTACCGTTAGATATATAAGAACCTAACAGATTCCCCATCAATGTGTCTTGAGTGGTTAATTTTTTAGGTTCAATTAATACCAACCCTCCAACTGCATCTCCGGAATATTGCAACGCTCCGGCTCCTTTTATAATTGAAATAGAATTTGCTACATTTAAATCTATATCCGGAGCATGTTCAATTCCCCATTGTTGATCTTCTTGTTTGATTCCATTATTCATTACAGGAACTCTACTGCTGTGCATTCCATGAATGACAGGCTTTACTACATTGTTTCCTGTGCTCAGTATATTTACTCCTGCAATAGTAGATAAAAGGGTTCCTAAATTGGTATCCGAATACGCATTTATCTTATCTTTTGATAATTTATTTTCAACGGAAGTTTGTGTATTTTTTAATTGCTTTTTGCCTATAACAATTACATCACTTAATTCTGAAAGTTTTAATAAATCTAAATCTAGAAAGATATTATCACTTATATTTAATTCTACTTCTTTAGAATTATAGTTATTCGATGATACCAAAATCCTATAGTTTCCTGCACACACAGAATCTAGTAGAAAGTTCCCTAAACTATCTGAGATCACTTCAGGATAATTATTACCATTCTCTGATTTAAGTAATATTGTTGCATTTTTTATCGATTGATTTGTTTGTCCATCTATAACTTTACCTTTAAAGATATAATTGCACAAGTTGGTTTGGGATGAAATATTTATAAGTATAAAAAATGTAAAAAATATCCCTAAAATTTTTTTCATAAAAAATTGTTTATCATAATAATTTCATTGTAAACATTTCAATTTTTAAAATAAAATATTGAATAAATAATCATAAAAAAATTTACAAACTAGATCCCCTAGTAAATAAGGAAAAGTTGTAATTTATTATTAGATTATTAATTTTTAAATATTTTAATCACTGAAAATAACACGAATTATGATAAACTTGGCGGTGGCCTATTGTAGAGTTGAGTAGTAAGATATTTATTGTGAAGTGAAATTATTAAACCAATTGATTTCTCTTGAATTAATACTAATTGGTTTACTTTTATTCGAAAATTTTCAAATTCAAAATTTTGGCAAACTTCTGTTTTTCCATAATGGAAAATAGAATTACAAAGATCACAACTTTTTTTATGTGAAGAATTTTCAACGTGATCTTTATGTATATGCAAGTATTCTTGAAGATTTACGACTTTAAAAAGAAGTAAAACTACAAACAATAATAGTGTTATTTTTATTTTATATAATTGAAATACTTTCATTTACAACGCTCAAATTTAGAAAATATTTCTTACAATAAAAATATAATTTACGTACGTTGATTTTATTTTTTACTTTTTTGTAATTCTTGTGCTAATTCAAGAATATAATTATGTAAATTCTCTTTAACGTCTGGGTGTACTAAACCGTATTGAATACTTGTTTTAATAAATCCGAATTTATCCCCCACGTCGTAACGTGTTCCACAAAATTCTCTGGCAAAAACCCTTTGTACTTTGTTTAGATTATCTATTGCATCAGTCAGCTGAATTTCCCCACCCGCACCTGGAGCTTGATTTTCTAGAATTTCAAATATCTGAGGAGTTAATAAATATCTTCCTATAATAGCTAAATTACTAGGAGCATCCTTTGGATTGGGTTTTTCAACAAAATTTAAAACATTATATAACCCTTTTTCAATCATTCTTTCTGGAGCAATAATTCCATATTTAGAAGTTTCTTCTTCAGGAACTTTCATTACTGCAATGGTTGATGCATAGGTTTTTTCATAATCCATGATTAATTGCCTAGTGAGAGGAATTGAATCTTCCATAAGGTCATCTCCAAGCATTACTACAAAAGGTTCATTTCCTACAAAGGCTTTTGCCTGAAGTACTGCATGTCCTAAACCTCTAGGGTGTGACTGACGTATAAAATGCAAATTAATATCTGTAGTTTCTTCAACTAATTTTAATAATTCATTTTTGCCTTTCTCTCTAAGATTTATCTCTAATTCCGGATTAGAATCAAAGTGGTCTTCAATAGGTCTTTTTCCTTTCCCTGTTACTATAAGTATATCTTCAATTCCTGATTTAATAGCTTCTTCAACAATAAACTGAATCGTAGGTTTATCTACAATTGGAAGCATTTCTTTTGCCATCGCTTTTGTAGCCGGTAAAAATCTTGTTCCTAGTCCTGCTGCCGGTATAACTGCTTTTCTAACTTTTTTCATTCTTTTGAGCAATTTATTTTATAAGAATTATTAAGATTTAATTAAAATTTAAACGTCTGGAAGATAAATACGATACCAAAGTACTTATAACTATGGTCGTACCTAAAACAACAACATAATTGTAAAATTCAAAATGTATAGGAAAAGGCATATAGGCATTTGCCATTACTAAATGAAAATGTGATTGAACCCATGTTAAAAGAGTTCCTAATATAATTCCAATCAGAACCCCAAAAACGGCTATGATTAATCCTGTTACAAAAAACATATTTTTAAGTTTTTGTATTGTATAACCCATGGATATTAAAGATCTTGATTGATTTTTTTTATCTAATATAATAATAATAATCGCTCCTGCTAAATTGAAAGATGCAATTATTATAACTAATATAAAAATAAGATAAATAAATAATTGTTCAATCTTCATCATTTTAAGAAAGGAAGCATCTTGTTCTTGCCTATTTAATATAATATAGTCTGTTCCTAAATCTTTTTTTAGTTGTTCTTGAAGCAAACTAATATCTTTATCTTGAGCTTTTATTTCAATTGAAAAAGCACTATTATTAGATAGATTTAGTAATTTTTGAGAAACTTGTAACGGTACGAAAATATAGTTTTCATATTGATCGTTTAAGGCGAAAACACCTGTCATGTGAACCTGAGTAGTTTCAAAAGCTTCATCAGTATTCTTTAATAGTCCCTTTCCTGGTTTAGGCATGTATAAAGAAGCCGTTTCCTGATCATTGATTGGCAAACCTAAGCGATAAGCCAATGCATTGCCAAATGCAGCTTCATTGTCAGAGGCTGAACTTGGAAATTTACCCGCCTGAAAACAAGTATCTAATTTTATGACGTTTAGGAAATTCTCATCTACTCCTTTTAAATAAGCAATCTCATCTTTATTGTTATAATGTACATAAACTTTTTCCTCAATTACTTTTGTAAAAGATTTTACTTTAGGATTGGTTGATAAAATCTTATTTAGTTTCTCAATATTATTTAAGGTTTTTCCTGAGGCAGGTGAAATTTTAAGACTGGGATTTACATCACTAAAAAATTTTATATTAAAATGTTCTAATCCACTAAAAACTGAAAGTATTACAAACATTGCACAGGTAGCAATAGCAATAGCAATCAAAGATGTATACATGATAATGCTAACTGCTTGTGTACTTTTTTTAGAAATAAAATACCTAAAGGCTATATGAAGGGATAAGTTTTTCACTTATTAAGAATATTGTTTTCGTCTCCATCTTTTAAGGCTTTATTAATTTTCTCAATATCATCCAGAGTAGTATCTAAACGAAAAATTAATTCGGGTATACGTCTTAATTGTTTCGCTAATTTTAGTCCTAAAATCTTTCTTATTTGAGATTTTACAATACCTATTTCTTCAATTAGGTCAGATCTTTTTTCAGGGGGGAAAATACTTAAATAAACTTTGGCGGTAGATAAATCTACCGACACTTTAACTTCTGTAACTGATATCAGTAAATTCTTTCCTATATTGGCAGATTGCTGTCTAAAAATTTCTGCTAATTCCTCTTGCAACAGTTGATTAACCTTTCTTTGTCTATTTGAATCCATATATTATACAAAAGTATGAATTTTTTAATATTTATAACTTGTCGTATATTTATGAAATAATTTACACCATATTTTATTCTAATCAAACATATTTAATTAAATTTACATCTATCTTTAAATTAATCACATGTTTTTATATCAAATTAAATTGGAGAATATATTAAATACAGAAACAATTAAGATAATACTGGATAAGTTTTGGATATTAATCTTTGATTTAGGATTAAAGATTATCATATGTACATTAATATATATTGTTGGTAGATTTTTAATTAAATGGCTAAAAAAGATTCTTCGTCACATTTTAGATACTAGAGATATAGATAAATCTGTAAAAAGTTTTTTAAATAACTTAATTCATATCTCTTTAAACATAATACTAATTCTTGTAATTGTTGGAATATTAGGCATACAAACCACCTCTTTTGCTGCAATTTTAGCTTCTGCTGGTTTAGCCATTGGTATGGCTATGAAAGATAATCTTAGCAATTTTGCCGGGGGTGTTATGATCCTACTTAATAAACCCATAAAAATTGGTGATTATATTGCTGTTCAAAATACGGAGGGTACAGTTAAATCGATTGGAATTTTATATACAACTCTGGTAACTTCTGATAACAAAACTATTTTTATACCTAACGGACCATTATCTTCAGGGAATATTCTAAATTATTCTACCCAAACTATGCGTAAGGTTGCTATAACCGTAGGGGTAGATTACGGAACTTCTATGGCTAAAATTAAACAAATTTTAAATGATATAATTATTGAAAACCCATTAATTCAAAATACTCCTCAACCCTTTATAGGTCTCCATAAATTAAATGATAGTTCCATAGATATACTGATTTCTGTTTGGGCTAATACACCTGATTATTGGACGGTTTACTATTATCTTAACGAAACTATCTATGAAAGATTTGAAAAAGAAAATATTAATATTCCTTTTCCACAGTTAACCGTTCACTTACCAAAGTAATTTAAAGTTTTTAGGTCTATATCTTTAAGTATAATAACAATAACTTGATCATCATAGATACTTAAGCCATCTAATTTCTTTGTGATTTTTTTTAAATTTTGAAAACCATTGTACTAATGGATATAAAGTTACAGCCAGACAGATTGTAGCTACCCAAATTTGCCATACATCTTTAAAACCAAAATATTCACCCTGATTGTATCCCCAAATTTGAACACAAAGTATGTATAAAATTTTCAATACATATAGATGTAATATATAAAAAAACATAGGTGCACTACCTAAAGTCTCTAAATATTTAATATCATATTTTGTACTAATCAGTTCAAAAATATATAACAATATAAAACTTAGCGATAAGGTTAATAATAAAAAAAGAAACGATGGTGGATATTTGGTTATGTTAAAAAAACTCATCCACGTTAATGTGGGGTTCGTAAAAAATTCCCAAGGTTTTTCTCCATAGAAATTTAGATATCTTATAACCATAAATAGAATGAACATTAATATCCCGGTATATAATAATATTTTACGTCTAAATGGGCTTGGAGTTGATTTATTAAAAATCCAACCTAGAGAGTAGCCTAAACTTATTACGCCAATCCATGGTAGTATAGGATAAGAGGTTCTGATTTTTAAATAAGTAAATTCAATCCATCCTCTATCATGTAAAATCGACCAGGGTATATAAAATATTGAATCTTTATTGAAATGAATAGAATCTAATAAATTATGCCCTACAATAATTGATATTGCTATTAAGAACAATAATTTTCTAGGTATCCATAATAATACGGATAAAATTACCATACTAATTCCTATCGCCCAAATAACTTGCAGATATATAATTTTGGGAGGAAAAATTCCTGTCCATGCGTAATTAATTAAGGTTAATTCCAATACAATTAGAAATATTCCTCTTTTAAATAAAAATTTAAATACTTCTTTTTTGCTTCCACCTCTACTTACCTGAAATAAATAGGCAGATATTCCCGCCAAAAAAACAAATGATGGTGCACAAATATGTGCTAGAGTTCTATTTATGAATAGTGAAGTTGAAACCTGGCTAACATCTATAGGATCGGAAAGTTGTAAATGAAGAAAAAATGTTTCTCTTACATGGTCCAAGAGCATCAATAATATAACTAATCCTCTTAGCATATCTATAGAAGTAATTCTTTTAAATTGAATGGAAGTCATAAAGTTAAATCAAGCTATTTAAATGTTAATTATCTAAAATTACAAATTAAAATATTTTATATGTTATATATTATAAAATTGATTAAGATTTTTTATACTTAATTATTCTATAAACAAAAAGCGATTAATTTTTTAATCGCTTTTTGTTTGTTTTAAATAAAAAATCTATATTTCTCCGATATCATGTCTAAAATATTCATAATCAAAATGAACATTTTTAATATCGTTGTATGCAATCTTTCTTGCATCTTCTAAAGAATTTCCTACACCCACTACATTAAGAACTCTTCCTCCAGAGGTTACAATTTTATGTTCTTTATTTGTTGCTCCTGCTATAAACCATGTGGTATTTACCTTATCAAGTCCTCTAATTTCAAACCCTTTTTCATAATTTAGTGGATATCCTCCGGAAGTTAAAACTACGCATGCGGAATGCTTTTCTTCCCAATCTAAATTTATAGGTTCTCCATGAAGTGCTGAATTAAATACCTCTAAAAGGTTATTTTTCAACAAAGGAAGTACTGCTTGAGTTTCAGGGTCTCCCATTCTCATGTTATACTCTAATAAATACACTCCATCTTTAGTAATCATTAAACCGAAAAATATAACACCTGCAAAAAATAATTTTTCTTCTTTTAAACCCTTTAGGGTAGGTTGTAATATATCTTTTTTAAATGCTTCAAAATGTTCATTGGTAAAATAAGGATTGGGTGCAACTACGCCCATACCTCCGGTGTTTAATCCTGTTTCTCCCTCACCAATTTTTTTGTGATCTTTGGCTGATATAAATGGAAAAATATCTTTTCCATTGTATATGGATAAGATAGAGGCTTCAAATCCTTCTAAATATTCTTCAATCACAACATGTGCACCTGCATCCCCAAAAATTTTTTTATTTAATATATCATCTAAAGTTTTTTCAGCTTCGTATTGATCCTCGCAAATTACTACGCCCTTCCCCGCTGCTAAGCCATCTGCTTTAATTACTAATGGATATTCATGATCTTTAGCATATTCGTGGGCTTCAGTAAAATTATTAAACACTTTATATTTGGCGGTTTTTACCCCATATTTATGCATAAAATTTTTAGCAAACTCTTTACTTCCTTCTAGCAAAGCAGCAGCTTTATGTGGTCCTAATATTTTTAAACCATTTCTTTGAAAACTATCAACAATACCATCTACCAACAATTCTTCAGATCCTACAATTGTTAAATCAATTTCAGTTTTTTCTGCAAATTCGGTTAATTGTGAAATCGTTTGTAAGTTTAAATTTTCACCCAAGGTTTCTGTACCTGCATTTCCTTTACTAAAGTATAGGGTTACTTCTGGATTATCCTTCTTAATCTTCCAACCAATTGCATGTTCTCTACCTCCATTCCCAATAATTAATATTTTCATAAAAAAATGATTTAATTGTACCTTTATTTGTAAAGACAAATATATATTAAAAAAGGAAAATTATAAATCTATATAGTAGATATTTTACTATTATAATGTGTGATTTATAAACAAAAAAAGAAGAAATAAATTATTTCTTCTTTTTTATTATTTATTTAAATCTAGATTACATGATTTTAAATAACCATCTCATACCTACTATAACATAATTAGTATCAAAGCTATCTAAAGATTTGAAATCACCTGAATAATCTGTATTATTATATCCATATATTGCGTGAAGTCTTAAGTTTTCAAGCAATGGATTGCCTTTAAATGGATAATATTCTAATCCTCCTTGTATACCCGTAATTGAATAAGAGCCTCCTGATTGAAGATCTTTTCTATGACTCCAAGTTCCTCTTAAAATGGGTTGGAATTTACCTAAATCGTATTTCATATATACGGATGCTGCTTGGTCTCTTACCTCTCTTAAATCTCCTTCATTATAAATAGGAACTACTGAATTAAAATCCATAGTTCTTGTACCTATATACCAATCTAAATTGGTAGAAAATTTATTTATATTTAATTGATTCCCTAAAGTGTACCATCCAAAGTACTTACTTCCGTCGTGTTGAAAAAGTCCAAGTCCGTATCTAGTTTTAACAACCCCATCAAATAAATCTCCTTCCCATAAAAATAGTCCAGCTAAAGCTTTATTTGAGTAATTTTTATCTGCAAATTGTGGTGCTGTAGAATTAACGACTTGCACGTTGAAAACTTGTTTTGCAACTTTATAAGATACATTTAAACCTGTTGCATAACTTTCTAAATCGTTATAGATCATACTAGGTATGTACACATCCGCAGGATTGTAATTGTATTCAAATGTACCAAATATTACAAATTGTCTACCCACTCTAAATGTCCATCTTTTACCAGCATCAAATTCTAAATATGCAAAATCAGTTGCATAACCGGCATTATCTCTAGCTAATGTAGTTTGGGGTCTATTCAATCTCTGTCTCAACATATATCTTATGCCTGGAGTTATTTGGCCGTCTGCTACAATTTTTAGAGTTTGAGTAACTAAAGAGTTTTGTTCTGTTTCTTTTTCATTAAAAACTCCTTGATAATCAAATCGGGTATCTAATTTAATATTTATTAACTCTTTGTTTTTTAAAAGATAGTCTACAACCGTTTTTATTCCTGGCTCAGTACTCGTATTCGCAGACTTAACACTGTCTGGAACCTGTGCTTTAAGACTTATTATTGATACAAAGAGAAAGAAAGTTGCTAAAGTTTTCTTCATTTTTTAATTTGTTTTTTTGATTTGTTTTTTAATTTATATTCTTATCTATTAGTATTCAGTAAACATTCTTTGGATTTCTTTGTAATCCTTAGTCTTCGTTAAGGCTAACATTAATAAAATCCTAGATTTTTGAGGTGTTAAAAACCATGAAGCTGCAAAATTTCTAGCATCATCATCAATTTCATCCCACTGTGCAGTTGGTCCTACCGGTAGTCGAGACGATCTTACCACTGGTATACCTTTTTTAGCTGTTTCTGTTAATGCATTTAGTACATCGGTAGACATGTTTCCATTTCCCACTCCTCCATATACTATTCCTTTGGTATTTGCTTTAACTGCTGCATCAACAAATAATCGATCTGCATTGGCATATCCAGTAATAATATCTACTCTGGGTAAAACCGTTAAATTGGTAACATCAAATTCAGAATTATTTGTATGTTTCTTAGTTGATTTTCTTGTAAAATAAGGTTTCCCATCGTATATGAACCCTAAATATCCATAATTTGGGTTATCAAAACTTCCTACTTCAAGGGTGTGGACTTTTTCAATATCATCTGCTCCTAAAATTTTATCGTCCATAACTACCATAACTCCTTGATCACTAGCGGACGGATCTGCTGCACATGCTACTGCATTAAATAAATTCCTAGGTCCATCTGCGCTTATTGCTGTTGAAGGTCTCATAGCTCCAACTAATACAATGGGCTTATTTGTTTTAGCTGTTAAATTTAAAAAATATGAGGTCTCTTCCATGGTATCTGTTCCATGTGTAATTACAAAGCCTGCCACATTCTCATCTTTCGCTAACTCATTTATACGCTTTACTAACTTCAACCAAACATCAATGTTCATGTCTTGGCTTCCTATATTAGCAATTTGTTCACTTTTAATATCAGCAACTTTAGCCAAATCAGGTACAGCTTTCAATAATTGATCAACCCCTATGCTTCCTGCTTTATAAGCTGAAGAGGTTGATGATTCACCAGTTCCTGCAATAGTTCCACCCGTAGCTAAAACATATATTGTCGGTTTTTTTTGAGCATTAATGAATAGTACAGATAGTACTACCATCGCTAAAGCTATAAATCTTTTAAATTCTTTTAAATTCATTTTTATTTGGGTTTAATATTTCAATTTATAAATTTAAACTGCAAAGTTTTAAGAATCGTGGCAAATATATAATAAACAGGAAAATCAATGCTATGATTTTTACACCTTTTCAAAAAAATTATGTAATTATTAATTTTTTCAATCATATATTATCTAAACTTATTTATTTTTTATTAAAAAATAAAACTTAAAAAGCCTATGTGAAATTTATTACATAGGCTTTTTAACAATAATTTTACTATTATTGTTAGTTATATTTATGCGGTCCTAACATATTTTCAGGATTTAAAATTTCGTCTAGCTTTTCTTTTGATAATAGTTTGTATTCCAGAACTAGATCATACACACTTTTGTTTTTTCCCAAAGCTTCTTTGGCTACTTTTGTACTATTTTTATATCCAATATAAGGATTTAATGCAGTAACGATTCCTATACTATTTAATACCATATCTTTACAATGTTGCTCATTAGCTGTAATTCCATCTATACAATTAATTCTTAAACAATCTAGGGCATTAATTAATATATGAACAGATTCTAAAATACTGTAAGCAATTACAGGTTCCATAACATTTAATTGCAATTGTCCAGACTCTGCTGCCATAGTAACCGTTAAATCATTTCCTATGACTTTAAAGCAGGTTTGATTCATGGCTTCAGGTATCACTGGATTTACTTTTCCAGGCATAATGGAAGATCCGGGCTGCATGGCTGGTAAGTTTATTTCATTTAATCCACATCTAGGCCCTGAGGATAGCAGTCTTAAATCATTACAAATTTTGGAAAGCTTAATAGCCACTCTTTTTAATGCCGATGAATATATTACATAAGAACCGGTATCCGGTGTTGCCTCTACCAAGTTTTTTGCAGATACAAACGGATGCCCAGAGATTTTAGCCAATTTTTCAGCGCATAATTCTGCATAGCCGGGTATAGCATTTAATCCTGTACCAATGGCGGTAGCTCCCATATTAATTTCTAAAAATAAATTTGAGTTTTGGGTTAATCGATCTACATCTTCGCTTAAAGTTTCAGCAAATGCTTCAAATTCTTGCCCCAATGTCATTGGTACTGCATCTTGCAACTGGGTTCTTCCCATTTTTAAAACAGACTTAAAGCTTTTGCCTTTTTCTCTGAAAGAATTGATAAGTAATTGTAAATGCTCAATTAAAATCGCATTGGAATTAATAGCTGCTAACTTTATTGAAGTTGGATAAGCATCGTTAGTGGACTGCGAAAGGTTTACATGGTCATGCGGAGAGCAATACTGGTATTCTCCTTTTTGATGTCCCATTATTTCTAAAGCTATATTCGCAACTACTTCATTTATATTCATATTGGTTGAAGTTCCAGCACCACCTTGGATAACATCGCTAGGAAATTCATTGTTATATTTCCCCTCAATAACTTCTTTACATGCCTTTACAATTGCATCTTTAATGTTTTCATCCAAAACACCCAATTCAAAATTGGTTTCAGCCGCTGCCCACTTTACATAGGCAAGTGCTTTAATCAGTTCAGGATACTGCGATAATTTTATCCCGGTAATATGGAAATTATTTACCGCTCTTTGAGTTTGAACTCCGTAATAAGCATTTACTGGTACTTGTAAATCCCCTATTAAATCGTTTTCTATTCTATACATAACTATTTATTTGATTTTGTTTGATTAAAGTATTAGATAAGCAATAATAAATCCCATAGAAACAGATATTATCGTTGCAATGAATCCTGGTATCTGGAAAGAATGATTAATAACATATTTTCCAATACTAGTAGTACCTGTCCTATCAAAATTTATCGCAGCTACTATGGTAGGATAGTTTGGAATAAAAAAGTATCCATTCACCGCTGGAAACATAGCTATTAAACTAGGAATTGGTATACCTAATGAAACCCCTAAAGGCATTAATGCTCTTACTGTTGCTGCTTGGCTAAACAACATAATTGACATTAAAAATAGAGCAATAGCAAACGTCCACGGATGTTCTGTTACCATATGGGTAAGTAATCCTTTAAAGAAATCAATATTTGCTCCGAAAAAAGTATCCCCCATCCAAGCTATACCAAAAATTGCTATTACTGCCTGCATTCCTGCTGAAAAAATATTCCCTTTAGCTATTTGAACAACATTAGTTTTTGTAATGAGTATCATCAGCCCTGCTGAAGCTAGCATAATTATTTCTATAATGTGTGACATCTCCATATAAGCACCGTTCCAAGAGGGTCTTAAATTATCTACGGAACCTAATATAACAATTAGTAATACACTCAATAAAAAAATTAAAACTGAATATTTTGCTCCTTTGGAAACTTTATAATTTAAAGAATTTAGATCTGTTTTCTCTTTTAATTCACCATTCTTGATTCTACTTAAATAGGCTGAATCTTTTTCTAAATCTTTACCAATAAACATTTGTACAACTGATGCTACTATAACTCCTATTAATGTTGAAGGTATTGAAATCATTAAAATATCCGATAATCCAATACTTGGGTTTTTAATAGCAATTACACTAAGTAAAGCTGCAGTAGCCGCCGAAATTGGACTTGCAGTAATTGCTTGTTGCGATGCAATGACTGAAATACTTAAAGGTCTTTCAGGACGAACCTTTGCTTCTGTTGCTACTTCAGATATGATGGGTAGAAGAGCATAAGCAATATGCCCAGTTCCTGCAATGAAAGTAAATAAATATGATACAATTGGAGCCACTAATGTTATAGCTGGAGGATAAGCTCTTAAGAGTTTTTCGGCTACTTTAACCATATAATCAATACCTCCTGAAGCTTGTAAAGTGCTTGCTGCTGTTATGACCGCTACAATCATTAACATAACATCTATAGGTGGAGATTGTGGTTTAAGGTTAAAAATAAAAACTAAAATAGCTAAACCAAATCCGCCAAAAATACCTAAGCTTAATCCTCCTTTTTTGGCTCCGATAAATATAGCAGCTAAAACTACTATTAATTCCATAAAAATTAGAATTTCAGAATTTAACTCCCCAAAAAAATAACTAATTATATTCATTTAAATTTGTCTTTTAATGTTGATTGAATTTTAGTAAATCATTAAAAAATATAGTATTAGTTAAAAATATTTTAACAATATCTCAATAAACATTGATTTTTACATAAACAAATTTAAAGTTATTATTTTCTTAATATGACTAAATATCAGTGAAGTTATTTTGTAATTAAAAACAATATATATACTTTTGTAAGTGAAAAAATTCACTTTTTTTTTAGATTAATGCTTAAAAAATCCTATACAATTCCATGCTATGAGAATCTTCCTATTGAACAACAGGAATTAATCCATAAAAATAGTAGAATTGTAGATTTTGAAGCTCGAGAGTGTGTTTTTAAACAAGGAAGCTTTGCTGTTAATATATATATAATAATTAAAGGATATTGCAAATTAACCTTTCAATCTGGAGAAAAGAAAAGAATTTTATACATACCCAAGCATAATGACCTCATAGGCAAAGATTATCTTTTAAAAGGAAACTATCCTTATAGTATGCAAACCCTTACAAATACAAAATTTCTCATAATTCCGAAAGCGTTTTTCAACAGAATTTGCAGTAGCAATCCTGAATATAATTTAAAAATCACTCAACTCTTTGAATCTAAATTAATTGAAGAAATGAAATGGATGATCAATTTAAATTTTAAAAATGTTGAAGGTGCAGTGGCTATGTTTGTATTAAAATACTGTAATAAAGATTATCAAGGCATTGATCTTTCTCGTACTGAAATTGCTGATTTAATTGGATATTCAAGAGAAAGTATTATTCACACTTTAAAAAATTTTGTAAGTGAAAACCTTTTAGAAACCAAGGGAAAGAAAATACAAATTAGAGATGTAAAAAAAATCATTGAAATTATAAAGTATAGTTAATAGTTCTAATCAAATACATAAAACCTTGTTTTGCAATTGTTAATTCATAAACAAGTGCTATCTTTGTATACATTTTTAAAAATTTTTAATGAATTTATTCGAGCAGTATGGTCTTTCAGATTCTATATTAAAGGCCATCAATGAATTAGGTTATTCTGAACCTACCGAAATACAAAAACAAACTATTCCTTATTTACTATCAAAAGAAGAAGATTTAATTGCTTTAGCCCAAACTGGTACTGGCAAAACAGCAGCATTTTCTTTACCTATATTGGAGCAAATAGATGAAAATATAAAAAAAGTTCAAGCTTTAATACTTTGCCCTACTAGGGAACTATGTTTACAAATTTCAAGGGATATTGCAAATTATTCCAAATATTTGTCGAATGTTTCGTCCTTAGCCGTCTATGGAGGTTCTAGTATTTCAGATCAAATTAAAGGTTTAAAAAAGAATCCACAGATTGTGATAGGTACACCGGGACGTGTTAACGACATGATAAAAAGAGGGGTTCTTAAACTCAATGAAGTTCAATGGTTAGTTTTAGATGAAGCTGATGAAATGCTTTCCATGGGTTTTAAGCAAGAATTAGAAACCATATTAGTTGAAACTCCAAAAGATCGACGCACCTATTTATTTTCCGCCACAATGTCTAAACAGGTAGAAAGTATCGCTAAAAATTATATGAAGGGGGCTCATAAAATTTCTGCAGGTGGAATCAATGAAGTAAAAAAGAATATTACTCACAAATTTGTACTTGTTAGAGATAGGCAAAAAAATAACGGTTTAAGAAGAATACTAGATGCCAATCCAGATATATACTCAATAATTTTTTGTAGAACTAGAGTCGAAACTCAAAGCGTTGCAGACTTTCTTATGCAGCAAGGGTACTCTTGCGATGCTCTTCATGGAGATTTATCTCAAGCTCAACGAGATACGGTTATGAAAAAGTTTCGTTTGAAAAACCTTCAAATTCTTGTTGCCACTGACGTTGCAGCTAGAGGCTTAGATGTAAATGATTTGACGCATGTTATTCATTTTTCATTGCCTGATGATCCTGAGGTTTTTGTACATAGAAGTGGTAGAACTGGTAGAGCTGGTAAAAATGGAGATTCTATTGCAATTATTCGTCCTAGCGAAATGTTTAAATTTAATAGGATTAAAAAGGAAACTTCTATAAAAGTGGAAGAAATGCCTATTCCTACAAAAGAAACTATTCTTAAGGCAAAAGAAATATACCTTTCAGATAAATTACTTACTGAAAATTTAGATTCAGAAAGTTTTACATTATCAAATACTCCAGATCTTTCAATTATTTCTAAAGAAGAATTATACAAACGTATTATGTATTTAGAATTAAAATCTACTTGGAATTTCTATAAAAACGAGAAAGATATTGCACCGATTGACAAAAATGAAAGAAGTACTGACAGAGGAAATAATAGTAGAGATAGAGGAAGCCGAAGAGAAAGAGATCGAAATGCTAAATCTTCCAGCGATCGTTCAAATAATAGACGTAATAAAAAACAAGGAAATTTTACACGCTTCTTTTTTAATTTAGGAAAAAAAGATAATCTTAATAAGGTTACGGTTATTGACCTTATTAATAAAAATACAAAAGGAGCCAGAGCTGATATTGGAGATATTGATATTAGAGATAAATTTACTTTTTTTGAGGTTGATTCAAATTATACTACCCAATTGCTTAATAAAATTAATAAGTTAAGCTTTAACGGAAAAAGTATGTCTTTGGAAATTGCTCAATAATATTACATTTTTATAATTTTTGTTCAAATCTAAACTTTATTAAATATGAAATTACTTGAAGGAAAAACGGCAATTATAACTGGAGCTACCCGCGGGATAGGAAAAGGAATTGCTAAAGTTTTTGCTGAACATGGGGCTAATATAGCTTTTACCTATGCTTCATCTGAAAGTAAAGCTAAAGAACTTGAAAACGAATTATCTTCCATAGTTAAAATTAAAGGATATAAATCGGATGCTTCTGATTTTAATGCTACACAAAAACTAATTGATGATGTTCTTGCAGAATTTGGAAATATTGATACGGTAGTTAATAACGCTGGTATTACTAAAGATAATTTAATTCTTAGGATGAGCAAGGAAGAATGGGATGAGGTCTTAAGGGTAAACTTGGATTCAGTTTTTAATCTTACCAAAGCTGTTACTAAACCTATGATGAAGCAAAAAAAGGGTTCTATAATTAATATGAGCTCGGTTGTTGGTATTAAAGGAAATGCAGGTCAAAGCAATTATGCAGCTTCTAAAGCTGGAATAATAGGATTTTCTAAATCTATAGCGCTTGAATTAGGTTCTAGAAATATTCGTTGTAATGTTGTCGCTCCTGGATTTATAGAAACAGAAATGACGGAGGTATTAGATGAAAAAATTATTCAAGAATGGAGAAATAACATTCCTTTGAAAAGAGGTGGAACACCAGAAGATATTGCAAATGCCTGTCTTTATTTAGCCAGTGATTTATCAAACTATGTTACAGGCCATGTTTTAAATGTCAATGGTGGATTATTAACATATTGAATTTAAGTATTAAACTTAGTATAAGAGATTAAATAAGGTATTTAATCTCTTTTTTATTTAAAATTTTAAAGAATTATGTACAGTACAAAAGTTTCTGTTCAATTATTGGGTGAAATGCTTTACGCATTTGGAATTAACGATATTATTATATCACCAGGCTCTAGAAATGCTCCATTAACGATTCATTTCACGCAAGACACTAGATATAAATGCTATAGTATAGTTGATGAAAGATCCGCTGCTTTCTTTGCCTTAGGAATGGCTCAATCCAAAAAAAAACCAATTGTTATTTGTTGTACAAGTGGAACAGCTTCCGCCAACTATTATCCAGCAATTATTGAAGCTTATTATCAAAATATTCCATTGCTAGTATTGACGGCTGATAGACCAGAAAATTTTGTTGATATCTTTGATGGGCAAACCATTAGACAAAAAAATATTTATCATAATCATATTTATGGAACATATCAATTATCTGAAGGAAATGACGACCGATCGATATATGATAATTTTTCAACTATCAAAGAAGCAATTACTCAACTTTACAATTGCTCTGGTCCCATCCACATTAATATTCCTTTTTCGGAACCATTATATGAATTAACTGATACATTAAGCATAAACATTGAAAAACTAGCACTTCCAAAATTTGCATCAGATAATTATAATTGGAACCATCTAATAAATAAGTGGAATTCTTATGAGAAAAAGATGATTTTAGTGGGAATGCAACAACCTAATCCTGAATTAAATTCTTTACTTGAAAGCCTTGCACGTAGAGAAGATACCATAGTACTTACTGAAACAACCTCAAATCTAAAGTCCGATTTATTTTACTCTAATATTGATCGGTATATTTCATCATTAACCGATAAGAATATTGATGAAGAATTTAATCCTGATTTATTATTAACTATTGGGCAGAATATTGTATCTAAAAAAATTAAAGTATTTCTAAGAAATTCAAATTTAAAAGAACATTGGCATTTAGATAAACATTGGCATCCAGATACTTATTTTTGCCTGACTGAGAAAATAAAAACCAATCCTATAAATTTTCTCAAAAAATTGGATGACCTACCATCTAAAGAGTCATTATACTCCACATTATGGTTAAATCACAAAAAAATTAAAAATTTAAAACACGATGAATTCTTAAAAAATTCAAGTTACTCAGATTTGAAAGTTATGGAGGTTTTAGATGCTAAAATTCCAAATTTTTATAATTTACAAGTGTCCAATAGCTCAGCCATACGATATGCTCAACTATTTAATTTTAATGCTAAAAATAAAGTCTTTTGCAATAGAGGAGCCAGTGGTATCGATGGATCAAGTTCTACTGCTATAGGATTTGCTTCAGTTGAATTAAATCCGACAGTTTTAATCACTGGTGATATAGGATTTTTTTATGATATTAACGCTTTGTGGAATAAGTATATACCCAATACATTCAGAATAATCTTGATGAACAATGGTGGTGGAGACATATTCAATATCATTTCTGGTCCTGATCAAATTTCAACTGCTTTAAATGAGTTTTTTGTAACTAAACATAATAGGAATGCTAAATTAATTTCGGAAGAATTTAATCTTATATATAAAGAAATAAGTTGTATTGATGAATTAGAAGATCATTTACCAATATTCTTTTCTTCTTCAAACCAACCTAAGATTTTGGAAATCAATACGAAGAATGCATCAAATGCTAAAATATTAAGGGATTATTTTAGTTTTTTAGAAAATAACTAAAAGATAAAATTTTGCTTTTCTATGTATTGTTAATATTAAGAAATAAAAAAACCGATGGGTACATCGGTTTTTTTATTGATAATAAAGATATATTAATTGGTTTCTTCCAATAGCTTAAATACCACTCTTCTATTCTCTTTATTCTTCCACTCTGGACATTTAGAGGCAGGATTACATTCTGGATTCTTTAAATCAGTCGCTCCCATACCTCTACCTGTTAATTGAGATGGACTAACTCCTTTTGATGCTAAATATTTAATTACTGATGCAACTCTTCTTTTAGATAGATTCATATTATACTCATGAGTACCTACAGCGTCCGTATGCCCTTCAACTAAGAAACTACGACCTCCACCATACTGTATAATAGCATCAGCCACTTGATCAAGAACAGGTTGTGAATCTAACGAAATTCTATCTGAATCAAAATTAAAGTTTATCCCTCCTAATTTAACGATAATATCATCATTTAAAGTTTTTGCTAACTGCTCTGGTAATGGACATCCATCGTTTGATGCCGGACCAGGAAAAGTTGGACATTTATCATATAAATCAATAACACCATCCATATCAACATCCAATGCAACTCCAGATCCATCCACTCTTGCACCTTTAGGAGTATTTAACTCTCTATCCCAATCATCACAAACTCCGTCGTCGTCTTTATCGCCAAAAACACAAACTTCAGATACTTGCTTATCTTCTAGAGTTTGAAGTTTTGTATAAATATCTCTTAATGGATCTACCCAGCCTAAGAATTCACTATGCTTACCTATTTTATAGTTAAGACCTAATGAAGTTGTAATAAAATTATCTGAGTCTCCACCTGGATGTAGATGAGCCCAAGGACCTGTTTCACCTGAACCATCAAAGGCATTGTCTCCTGTAATAACATACATGGCTTTTAATAATAAATCAAATCTATTATTTAATTTGTAAGCCAATCCTCCGCCGACTTGACCAAAAAATGATCCAACACCTAATTTAACATCAGCCATTTGAACATAATCTGGCCATCCACCGGCTATATCTTTAGTATATGCTTTATATTGAATGGTCCCAACACCTGCATATAAATGTAAAGCCCACCTATAATGAGACCTATTATCTACACGTCTAAATATCGAACTTAAATTTAAATCTCCTAATAAGCTTATACCTAAATAATCAGTATACGCTTTGATATCATCATCCCTGTAACCTTGATTAGTCTTACCATATTGCCCTAATAGGCTAAGCGCAAATGCATGTGAAATTTGTTTATTAATAGATAATTGGAAATCATATCCTGTTCTCCACTTACCACTAGCTCCGTTATCTATTGAAGTAAAATCAGAGGATTGTAACCATGGCAATCCTGCGTAAATGGATACTGACCAATCATTAAATTGTCTATCTGTATTATTAAAAGGCACATAGTCCGCCGTAAAATTCTCACTATTAACTGTCTGACTAAATCCTTTAAATCCTAAACAAAATAACATAAAGACAAAGAGAATACATCTTTTATTCATAACTGTTTTTAAATTAATAAATATTTTTCATTCTATAATTTGTAAATTTCAATATTATTATATTGGTCTGTAAAAGTATTGTTTTTTTTTTAATATAAAAAATATTTTCATTGCAATTCATATAAAATTTTAGTTGAAAATTTCCTGCTTTTCACATGCATTTGATGAGGCACAATAAGCAAATTTGATTTAAAACTTAAGTTGTTAAAATATACAATATCTATGTCAATAATTCTATCTTGATATCTGTCTTCAATTTCATAATCATATACTCTGCCCATTTTCTCCTCTATGTATTTCACTTCTTTTAATAAACTGAATGGAGACAAATGGGTTTCAACAATCAAACCTAAGTTGACAAAATTATTCGTAGAATTAAATCCTTCAGGTATAGTTTTATGGATAATAGTCTTTTTTAAAATAAGTCCAATATTTATCTTAATATGGGAAATTGCAACATTTATATTTGTTATTTTATCTCCAAGATTAGACCCTAGAATTAAAGTAGCTTTACTCATAGATATACTTTTAAAATCTAAAAATTAATCCAAAATTATATTTATAATTTATAATTTGTAAGATATTTTACTTTAAATTTTTAATTTTAATAATAATTAATTTAATCTGTCATTAAATAATATTAGTTAAATAAAATAATTTTCTGTCTTGTCATTTTTTTTAAAACAAGAAGTTATATCTTTGCAGATATCATTCTTAAAATATCTATGATATAGAATATAACAACTTAACTTTAATCATTAAATTTTACAACATTGATAATAATAAATGGGCTTATTTGATTTTCTAACACAAGAGATAGCAATTGATTTAGGTACAGCAAATACTTTAATCATTCATAATAATAAAGTCGTAGTTGATAGTCCCTCTATTGTAGCCTTAGACAGAAGAACTGGTAAGCCTATAGCTGTTGGTGACATGGCTAAACAAATGCAAGGAAAAACTCATGATGACATTAAGACTATAAGACCTTTAAAGGATGGAGTAATTGCGGATTTTGGTGCCTCTGAACATATGATTAGAGAATTTATTAAACAAATCCCTGGGATCAAAGGTAAAATTTTTACTCCTTCACTACGTATGGTTATATGCATTCCGTCTGGAATTACGGAAGTTGAAAAAAGAGCAGTTAAAGATTCTGCTACAAAAGTAAATGCGAAAGATGTTAAATTAATATATGAGCCTATGGCTGCTGCTATTGGTGTTGGAATTGATGTTACTCAACCCAAGGGCAATATGATTATTGATATAGGGGGAGGCACAACCGAAATTGCTGTTATCGCACTTGGAGGAATTGTATGCGACAACTCAATTAAAATAGCTGGAGATGTATTTACAAATGATATTGTTTATTATCTAAGAACTCATCATAATCTATTTATAGGTGAAAAAACAGCTGAACATATAAAAATGGAAGTGGGTTCAGGTTTAGAAGAATTAGAAAGCCCTCCAGATGATTTACCGGTACAAGGTAGAGACCTCATAACTGGTAAACCTAAAGAAATTATGGTTAACTACAAAGAAATGGCTAGAGCCCTTGATAAATCAATCCTTAGAGTAGAAGATGCTATTATGGAAACTTTATCAAGAACTCCTCCTGAATTATCCGCGGATATATATAATACAGGCATATATTTAGCTGGTGGAGGTGCATTGCTTAGAGGGCTTGACCAAAGGATAAGTAGAAAAACTGGTTTACCTGTATTTATAGCTGATGATCCATTAAGAGCGGTTGTAAGAGGAACTGGAATAGCTCTTAAAAACATTGAAAAATTTGAAAATTTTTTAATAAAGTAGCATTAAAAAACTTTTAAAATTGCATAAATGTCTGTATTATCTAAGTTCTTATTAAAAAATAGCAGATTTTTTTTATTTTTATTTTTACAGACCTTAGCTCTAACATTTACTTTTAGTGAAAATATCTATCATAATTCAATATTAGAAAATAAAATTATTTCCTTTAAAGGAAGTATAGATTCTAAAATTTCTAATTTTAAATACTATTTCAATCTTAAACATGAGAATGATAGACTTTTAAAAGAAAATAATTATTACAGAAATTTATTTTTAGGTAAATCTAAAAAAATTAAGCCCGAGTATATTGAAATATTAGATTCTACAAAATATAAACAGAGCTATCATTACACCCCAGCTGATATAGTTTCAAATTCAATTAACAGAGTAAATAATTATTTAATAATTAATAAAGGTACTAGCCAAAATATCAAACCTGAAATGGGTGTGATTACATCCACTGGAGTTGTTGGTATGATTGTTAACTCAACTCCAAACTTTTCAAAGGTTATGTCTATATTAAATAAAAACACAAAAGTTAATGCTCGTTTAAGATCTAATAAATATTACGGAACTTTGTTGTGGGATGGTGAAGATTCTAGAATCATGAAACTATCTGACATACCTAAGTATGTAAATATAAACATCGGAGATACCATCGAGACTGATGGTAAATCGAGAATTTACCCAGAGGGTATTCTTATAGGTAGAATAAGTAGTAAAACTATTGATGATGAATCTGGCAACTGGGACATTTCCGTAGAATTATTTCAAGATATGGGCAATATTCAAAAAGTATATATAGTTAATAACATTGACAGAGAAGAAATTAAAAGTTTGATTGATACCATTCAATAAATGTTAAATAAATCTTTTATATATAATTTATTCATTATTCCTTTATTAATACTGGTTCAGGTTTTTGTATTTAATAATATGTATTTTACAATATCCAATCATAAATATATACCTATTATATATATAATTTGGATAATTTTTTTTCCCTATGGTAAATCAGATAAATTTTTCTTTTTAATATTTTGTTTTTTATTAGGTTTTGGAATTGATTGTTTTTTAGATACAGGAGGCGTAAATGCTTTCGCATCTGTACTAATTGGATATTTAAGAACCCCAATAATACTTTATCTTTCTGATTTAAATAAAGAACTAAAACTATTAAGATTTTCAGACTTAAATATTATACAATTATTATTATACATTTTAATTTTAATTTTTATTCATCATTTCAGCTTGTTTTTGTTAGAAGTTTTTAAACTTAGTCAAATAATTTATGTGCTTAAAGAAACAGCAATTACTACTGTCTATTCTTTTATTTATATAATTATTTTCTATATTTTCTTTAAAAACAATTTTGAAAAATGAAAAAAAAACAAATTATAATATGGATATTAACAATATTCTCATTTATATTTATTATAAGAATAGCATATCTACAACTTTTAACTGAAAAATACAGACTAAACGCTGCTAATACATCTATTAAATCTGAATACCAAATTCCATTGAGGGGGTATATAATGGATAGAAATGGAAAAATTTTAGTAGGAAGTACACCTTCTTATGAATTAACATTCACAGAAATACACATGGAGAAGGATTTTGATACTTTAAGCTTTTGTAAACTTGTAAATATTTCAAAAGAGGATTTTATCTTTAAAATCAATTCATTAAAAGCTAAAGGTGGTAAAAATTATTCTAAATTAGTTCCCTACACTTTTATAAAAGGTCTTAGCAAAGAAGATCTTGCTAGAATTCAAGAAAAACTTTTTAAATATAATGCTTTTTCAATTATTAGAACGCCAGAAAGAAATTATTTTGTTAAATCTGCTGGAAATATTTTAGGGTTTGTTAATGAAGTAAATCAAAAATATATAAAATCAGATTCAACATACTATTTACCAGGAAATCTTGCTGGTATGGCTGGAGTTGAAAAATCTTATGAAAAGGATTTAAGAGGAATTAAGGGAATTAAATATATTCAAAAAGATAGAAAATCAAGAAGTATAGGTTCCTATAAAGATGGTGAATACGATCAAAAAATGCAAACCGGAAAAGACATTACTCTCTCCATTGATTATGATCTTCAAGAATATGCTGAAAAATTATTAACCAACAAAAGAGGAGGAGTTGTTGCCATCGACCCAAACAATGGTGAAATACTTGCTATGGCATCTTCACCAGTTATAGATCCATCTGTATTTATCGGTCGTGATAAAAATAAGCATATATATGCTTTACAAGTAGATTCTATAAATAAACCTATGTACGATAGGGCTGCACAAGCTGCATATCCTCCTGGTTCAACCTTTAAATTAGTTAATGGTTTAGTAGCCATGCAAATGGGTGTTATTGATGAAAATACTACTTTTGTTTGTAAGCACGGTTTCCATTATGGAAATAGAAAAATTGCTTGTCATTGTGGATACTTTTATACACCTATTAAAATGGATAAAGCAATTCAAAAATCATGTAACAATTATTTTGCTGAAACCTATGTGAAAATTTTAAGTAAATATCCTAATGATATTGAAAAGAGCATCAATGAATGGAGTGATATTATGAAAAGCTTCGGAGTTGGAGATTATATGAACAATGATCTCGCTGTCGGAAGCAGGGGGAATATACCAAATGCTAATTATTATAATAAAAGATATGGGAAAGACAAATGGAATATTTATACTATAATTTCTAATTCTATTGGGCAAGGAGAAATTTTAGCCACTCCACTTCAAATTGCTAACTATACCGCTGCCATAGCAAATAGGGGCTTTTTCTTTACACCTCATATAGTTAAAGCCATAAATGGAACCCCAATATCAGATCCTAACTTCATTAAACCAAAATATACAAAGGTTGATCGAAAGCATTTTGATATAGTAAATGAGGGCATGAAATTAGTTGTTTTAAGTGGTACTGGACGTAGAATATATACAAAAACGTTTAGCCAAGAAGGAAAAACTGGAACTTCACAAAATCCGCACGGTAGAGATCACTCTATATTTGTGTTGATTGCTCCCGCAGATAAACCTAAAATTGCAATAGCTGTTGTTGTTGAAAATGGTGGATTTGGGGGGACTTATGCAGGCCCCATAGCTTCTTTAGTTGCTGAAAAATATTTAACAGGAAATGTAGAGAGAAAATCCATGGAAGAAAGTATAATAAAAGCTAATTTCCAAAGTGAATATACTAGGCAATGGAATGATTATTTAAAAAGAATTGGTATGTATATACCACCTAATTTGCCTAATGAAGTTAAAGAGAAAATAAAAGAAATTCAACAAAATCGTAAAATTTCTTTTAAAGAAAGACAAAAGCTAATTCATACAATTATAAATTCTAAAATGTCTTCAGTTCCCGAAATAAATAAAATTAATTTAACTAATGAGTAAACTGTTCAGAGGATTAGATGGTCCCATGCTATTTTTATACTTATTAATTGCAATATTTGGTTGCGTTAATATTTATAGCGTTGATAGCAATCTTGGACAGAAACAAATTTCATGGCTTATAGTATCAATAATTTTAGGACTATGTACATTTTTAGTAAGACCTAAATTTTTTGAAAATTTTGCAGGATTATTTTATATTTTAGGCATACTATTATTAGCAGGAGTGCTAGTATTTGGTTCAGATATCAACGGTGCTAAGGCTTGGTATAGAATTGGTGGTTTCAGCTTACAACCTGTGGAAATTTCAAAAATTTGCACAGCTCTAATGCTTGCCAATTACATTGGTTCTCCAAATTTTAATATAAAAAGTATACAATCCTTAATTGTTTCAACAATAATTATTGGATTCCCAATAATATTAATTCTGCTTCAGCCTGATGTAGGTTCCATACTAGTTTTCTTAGCTTACCTTATAGCTTTATATAGAGAAGGGCTTTCTGGATGGATTTTCATTATTGGGGGGTATTTTGCAATTATATTTCTAGCTTCTATTGCTATATCTTCATGGATAATTACTCTTATAATAGTTATTTTTATTGCTATCTCCATTTTGTTATTGCGAAGAAAAATTAATTGGAGCCAACCCTTACATTTAATTTACATTGGAACATTTATTGTAATTTCCTCAGCTTTTAGCTTTTCTTCTTCATATATTTTTGAAAAACTACCTCAACATCAAAAAGATCGTATAATGGTCTTATACGAAGGAGAAGATATTCCTAAATATAGAAATAATATTGGGTACAATTTATACTTTTCTAAAACAGCTATTGGTTCCGGTGGTTTTTGGGGTAAAGGATATAAACAAGGAAGTGTTACTGCAGGAAGATTCGTACCGGAACAACAGACGGATTATATTTTTTGTACTGTAGGTGAAGAATGGGGGTTCGTAGGTAGTTGTATTTTAATAGTGCTATATGCTCTATTAATTACTCGAATTTATTTTTTAGCAGAAAATCAAAAAGGTATATTTTCAAGAGTATTTGGCTATTGCTTAGCTTCCGTATTACTTATACATTTTTTAATTAATATTGGAATGGTTATAGGACTTTTTCCTACTGTTGGTATTCCATTACCTTTTTTTAGTTACGGTGGCAGCTCCTTGCTAGGATTTTCATTATTTGTATTTATTTTTCTAAGGCTAAATTATTCTGATGCGAATAGACTAATTTAAAGTTAGCTAATAATAGACCATTGAAATTTATTTTTATAATTTTTTATAAAAAAATTTTTAATTGGCTCGTTTTTTATTAATTGAAGTTTGGGGTCCTCTAATAATAAATGGTCTATACATGACTTAGAAAGACTTACTATATCTTTATCCTGTAACAAATTAATTTTTTTAAATTCAATATTCCCACTTTGTTGAGTCCCTAAAATATTTCCTGGACCTCTGATCTCTAAATCAGCTTCGGCTATCTTAAAACCATCATTAGTTTCACACATTGTAAGAATTCTTTTTTGAGCTTCTGGTGAAAGCTCTGATTTTATCATTAATATGCAATATGATTGATCAAACCCTCTACCTACTCTCCCCCTTAATTGATGTAGTTGAGACAAACCAAATTTCTCAGCACTTTCGATGACCATTACAGTTGCATTAGGAACATTTACGCCCACTTCTATTACAGTTGTTGCTACCATAATCTGAGTTTCTCCATTTAAAAAACGATTCATTTCATAATCTCTATCTATCTTATTCATCTTACCATGAACTATACTTACTTGATATTCAGGCATAGGAAAAGATCTGGTTATACTCTCATATCCATCCATTAAATCTTTGTAATTTAAAACTTCACTTTCTTCAATTAATGGATAAACAAAATAAACTTGTCGCCCTATTTTAATTTGCTCCTTAACGAAACCAAAAACAGCTAATCGATCTGAATCCATTTTATAAAACGTTTTTATAGGTTTACGACCTTGTGGTAACTCGTCAATAATTGATACATCTAAATCGCTATAATAACTCATTGCTAAGGTTCTAGGTATTGGAGTTGCTGTCATGACTAAAATGTGAGGGGGAATCGTATTTTTTTTCCAAAGTTTTGATCGTTGCTCTACTCCAAATCTATGTTGTTCATCAACGATAGCTAAACTTAATTTTTTAAACTTTACCTTATCTTCTAATATTGCATGAGTTCCTAACAAAATATTAAGTTTCCCAGATTCTAAATCATTAAATATTTGCTTACGTTTAGCACTGGTAGTAGAACTAGTTAATAATTCTATAGTTATATCAAAATCTTTTAATAAACTTACAATACTATTGTAATGTTGCGTAATTAAAATTTCAGTTGGTGCCAGCATACATGCTTGAAAATTATTATCCATAGCCAATAACATACATAATAAAGCAACTATTGTCTTTCCACTTCCTACGTCTCCCTGCAAGAGTCTATTCATTTGCACATTTTTTTTCAGATCGTTTCTAATTTCTTTTATAACTTTTTTTTGAGCACTGGTTAAAGGAAACGGTAAGTGATTAGTATAGAAATTATTAAAATAATTTCCAACTTTTGGGAAAGGTGTTCCGGGAATTGTTGATTTTCTGTACAATTTTTGTAAGCTAAGACCCAATTGAAAAAAAAATATTTCTTCAAATTTAATTCTATATTCAGCTTTTTGCAGATTTATATAATTTGTTGGAAAATGAATTTCTTGATAAGCTTCTACTCTACTAATCAATCTAAAATTTTTTATAATGGGTTCAGAAAAATTTTCAAAAATTTTAGATTTTAATTTATCTAATATTTCTTTGATTATTTTTTTTATAAAACGTTGATTTATTCCTCGTTTTTGAATTTTTAAAGAATTTGAATAAACAGGATCTAATGCAACATTTTTAAAATTAACCTCTGAAAATTTTTCAACTTCTGGATGTGCCATTGTTAACAAACCATTAAACTTATTAATTTTACCAAAAATTAACACTTCTACATTTAAAGGAATGCTATCCATAAACCAATTGGTATATTTAAACCATACCAATTCAATTTTGCCTGAGCTATCTTCAAAAATAGCACTTAATGTTTTCCTTTTCTTTAAAACTTTTTCTTTAATATCAATAATTCTTCCTTTTAATTGTATTTCAATCGTTGATGAATTATTTATTTGACTTACTAAATAAATTTTACTCTTATCAATATATCTAAAAGGAAAATAATTAAGAAAATCTTCACAAGTATAAATATTTAAATGACTTTTAATTAACTTGGCTTTCTCAGTACCTAGACCATTTAAGTATTCAATTGGCGTATTTAAAGATAATTCATCCATTTTACAAAAATAAAAAATCGGATTTTATTGTATATAAAATCCGATTAGAATAAAATTAGTTTATTTCCTTATTTTATTTCCTTGCTAATTTCAGATATTTTTGAAGATATTTTTAATATTTTATTATTGCTATCAACTAAAATTAAGGTTGGAGTACCTGATATATTTAATTCTTTTACAAATTGACTGTCCCAATACAATAAATCTGAATCATTCAACCATGGCAATTCTTTAATGGCATTTTTCCAATCATTTTCATCGTAATCAACGGCTAAACCAATGATCTCTCCTCCAGATTTTTTAAAATTCTCATAAAACTCTTTTACACGTGGCATTTCATGTTGACAATGTCCACACCATGAAGCCCAAACCAATATTAATTTATACTTATTTTTTAAATCATATAATGATGAATATTTATCATTTAATTTACGAGTAAATTTAATATTAGGAACTTTTCCTCCTTCTTTAATAGAATTATTTACATAAATAACTTCCGATAATTCAGGAGTTATTTTACACGTTAAAGATTCTGCTTTTTTCATGTATTTTGTAAGCAAATCCTTCAATTCATAAGTGTTAAGAAAATTTATGGTTACAGCTAAAATATTTTGCCCTCTATCTGTCTCAGTATCTACTTCATTGAGTAAATTCTCAATTGAATGATCAAATTTTTCTTGCCATTCGGCTTGTGTTTTTGAAGAAGAAGAAGCTAAAGAGGAGGAAATATTAAGATAATTGTATATTAGTGACTTTCCTAGCCCTGAAGTTTCAAAGTATTCTCCTGAATTTTTAAAATGATTTAGTAAAGAATTCAAAGATTTTTGAGTTGGATTTGCTTCAGAATCTTTTACTAATTTCATAGCCTCAACATAATAATTTAAAAAAGGATAATTATCAATATCAATTTTTTTAGTAGATGATATATTTGTAATTTCCTTATCTAATGATTTATAAAATTCATCTTTTGGATTATACCAGTTTTTAATCAATTTTAATTGAGATAAAATATCTCCGTTTTTAATCTCATAATTAATAAAGTCTTGGTATTTATTATTTATTAAGTTTCCTGGATTTGAAACTTCTAAATCACCATCAGACATAATTTCAGCCTGAAAATCTATATCTGAATTATCTGCAAGAAAAGAATAGTTTTTCTTAGCATCAAACAAAGACATTTCTACAACACCTGTATAATTTTCTTTTACAGGTAATGAAAATTTACCATTAGCGTCCGTAGTAAGATCTCCTATTACAATACCATCTAAGGATTTATTTATTTTAATTACTACTCTTTTATTAGGATAATTATTTATTGTTCCTTTAAAAGTGAATTGCGCATTTGCGAATATGCTTGCAAATAAGCACCCCATTAATATTTTTTTCATAAAAAAAGCCTTGCTATAATTTAACAAGGCTAATTTATGAATTATAATTCTTTTTAAACTAATTTTTGTTTTCTGTATTTAACTATATAAATCATTAAAGCTACTACAGTTAATAATAAGAATGGCACTACAAAGTCGATAGGAGTATTGTCATAATCTTGTTGTCCAACATCGAATGGAGAAATACCCACTGCTTCGTTGGGGGTTGGTGGTGCACTTATTTCTGAATTTTCAATAACTATTTGTAGTGGTGTATAAGCAAAAGAATTTACATGTAATAAAACTATGAATATAAGAGCAAAAATTTTTCTCATCTTTTCTTATTTAAATTATTTAACTATTTTTTTAATGATTTTTTCACCTGTTGTCGGATTAACTATAACAATTACATAAACTGATGAATAGTTATCAAAAATTGGTAATAAATAATCGATTTGTGTATTTACATTTTTCTCATTAGATATCAATTGCCCTACTACATTAAAAATAGTTATATCAGCTTTTTTCCAATTAGAATTAAACCTAACCTTGTAATCAGAACCTGACTTATAAACTGAGGTTGAGTTAATAGTATTCGAATTATTTAGTGAATTATTATTATCATCTACAACTGTATCATTTATGATATTATCATCATTTGTAACTTCCTCGCTAGAAATTAATCCGCTATCTGACCAAAAGATCTCAAATCTATCATTAGTAGAATCTTCAAGATTCACAGAGTATGTAAAGTTTTGATCGATTTCTTTTACTATATTGGTGGCTTTATCATGAAAATAAAATTTAGCATCTGGGTTTGGATAATTAGTTTCATTCATAGATAATGGAACTTGATTTAATCTTAATTCAGAGGTAAATGTAAACCTTTTACCCTTATCTTCCCCAGATATATTAACACCTACCGGTATTGCAACCTTTGAAGAGGCAACATTCATAGTGTTAATATATAACTTTGAATTTTCAAATCCTGGATTAATTCCACCTTCTTTAGATTCTGGAATTGTATATACACTTGTAAACACATCTCCGTCAAATGGCAAACTTGCTTCAACATCATTAAATTGTCCAGTAGTAAATTCATCTGCTGTAGCTAAATAGGTGTTAGAAATCTTATCTTCAACCGACATAATCAAATTTAGTTGATATAAATCTTCAACTTGTGAACTTGAAAATGAACTAACTTTTGTTTTACTTGCTGCAGTTACAGTACTAGAAATAGGTTTTTTAGGATAATCAAAGGTTTGAGCTAAACTAGCATTTTGTGAAAATAAATCCAAATTAGTTTTATTATTTTCTGGATTAGTTTTTATGATAAATGTAGACATTGGAGGTATAATAGTAACTTGATCAATATCTCCAGTTAATTGTCCACCAACTGTACGAGTTACTAGATAAAAAAGTGCATCTTCTCTTGAATTAGCTTGAGAGTACACGGTCACACCTCTTGATACAGCTGCACCTATCATTCCATCAAAATTATTAGTCAAAGTTGCTAAATTTAAGTTTGAAGTATAGGGATTAGTGGCATATAAAATATTATTTGCAAAACCAACTTTTTCTAATTCCTCGTTAGTAGTAGTTGCAGAAAATTTATTACCTGGAGTTTCAAGTTCTTTTAAAGCAAACGGATCTTCCAAATACGTGTAGTAACGCACTCCGTATGCAGATTCTCTTATCCCATTTCCAAAATTGTAATTCTCTACAATCTGATAGGGTAATGAATTAGGAATATTTTCTTTTTGTCCTGCCACATATGGAATTCCTTTAAAGTTAGTTACACCAGTAAAAGAGCTAGGATTAACACCTTTAAAAATTTCACTTCTAACGATATATCTTTTACCTAACTCTAAATGCGATTGATTTTTATCATATGGATCCCAACGAAGTCGGTTATTATAGTTCCATACAAATAAAGGATGAGAATTCCACAATTGTGACTTATTGTAGCAATAAGCCCTAGCACCTTCTTGCCATGGAGGTGCACATGGCAAAGAAGGAGGAGTAACATTATCATTTCCCGTAATGTCTTTCGTTAACTGGCTAAAAGTATAATTTACAAAAGGGACACCAAAATTTATTTGAGATTTTTGAGCAGTTAATTCATCAGTTATTCTTTCCAATAAATTCTTTTGGACTGTTATCTCTTTAGTATCACCAGCATCTGCCTTAGAACCTGCTGCTGTTGCTGATTTTATAATTAATTGCCCATAGTTGGAGGTATCTGTATATGTTAATACAAACTTATCTGCCGAAGAAGAAGTAATAGTGCCTTCGGAAATTTCAATATTACCTTCATTGGTAAATACTCCGGACGTATTAGAAACCTTCACATCTCCAGTACTATAAACAAGAGTATTAGGACTTACATAAACCGAAGCTCCATTCGTAGAAGTTATTTGCGCCTCTACAAAAATAGAACCTAATAAAAGCAAGGGTATAAATTTTATTTTCATTTACTAAATATTTATTTTTAATATGTTATAAAAAAGTAAAAAATATTTTTATGCAAATCTAATAAAAAAAAACTTCAATTTACTTTTTTTTTAAGTGTTTATTTTTATCTGTTTCACCAAATTAACATATTTATCCTTGTCTATAAAAATTTCTTTTTCACTATTATCTATATTATAACTAATCTCTGAAAATAATTTTTCTGAAATACTTCTTAAACCTCTTGCACCAAGTCCTAAAATTTCAGTTTCTGCAACAATTTCTCTTAAAACATCGTCAGAAATTTTTATATCAATTCCATCTAAAGCAAATAAGGCTTTGTATTGCTTTATGATGGCATTCTTAGGCTCTGTTAAAATTTGCAACATTGCTTGGCTATCTAAAGGTTCTAAGCTTGTTACAACAGGAAAACGCCCTAAAAGTTCAGGAATTAAACCATAATTTTTTAAATCTAAAGCATTAATTCGAGATAATATTTCTTTATTATCTAAGTTACTAGATTTATCTTTTGTAAAACCAATAACACTTTTATTTAATCGATTTGATATTATTCGTTCGATACCCGAGAAAGCTCCTCCAGCTATAAACAAAATGTTTTGAGTGTTTACTTGTATATATTTTTGGTCTGGATGTTTTCTTCCTCCTTGAGGCGGAACGTTTATAACACTACCTTCTAACAATTTCAATAATGCCTGTTGAACACCCTCTCCAGAAACATCTCTAGTTATACTTGGATTATCACTCTTTCTACTTATTTTATCAATTTCATCAATAAAAACAATCCCTTGTTCAGCTTTTTCAACATTATAATCGGCGGCTTGTAATAATCTGGTTAATATACTTTCAACATCTTCTCCCACGTAACCAGCCTCGGTAAGCACCGTAGAATCAACTATGGTAAATGGTACCTCCAACAATTTTGCTATTGATTTTGCTAATAAGGTTTTCCCTGTTCCTGTTTGCCCTACCATTAAAATATTTGACTTTTCTATCTCAACTTCTTTATTTAACTCTAAAGAGTGCTTTAGTCTTTTATAATGATTATATACGGCTACTGATAATTGTTTTTTTGCTTCTTCTTGACCTATGACGTATTGATCTAAAAATTTTTTTATTTCTTTGGGTTTTTGTTCTTTAAATTCAAAATCTTGCTTTTTAACTTGTGTTTGATCTTGAATAAGTATATTATGTGCTTGTTCTATACAATCATTACAAATATGACCATTTAAACCAGCTACTAATAACTGAACTTCAGATTTTTTTCTACCGCAAAATGTACATGTTTCATCCATAATTAATTATCGCTAAAAATTAGTTTAAAAAATAAGGTTTCAAAAAATATATTTTTGAAACCTTATTATATTCTAATATATATTGAACAACTTAAATTTATTTGTATAATGATTTTTTAACAGCCTTAACTACTTCAGAAGCTTTTGGATACCACTCGTTAAACAAAGGTGCTGAATAAGGAGCAGAGGTATCTGCAGTAGTAATTCTTTTAATAGGTGCGTCTAAATAATCAAAAGCTTTCTGCTGAATCATATAAGCAATTTCACCAGCGATTGAAGCAAAAGGCCATTCCTCAATCAACAATACGAGTCTGTTTGTTTTTTTTACTGATGTTATAATTGTTTCATAATCCAACGGTCTTATCGTTCTTAAATCAATAACTTCCGCATGAATATTTTCTTTTTCCAATTCTTCTGCTGCTTGTAATGCTACTTTCATTATTTTCCCAAAAGAAACTATGGTGACATCTGATCCTTCTTTTTTAATATCAGCCACACCTATTGGCAACAAATATTCATCTTCTGGAATTTCCATTTTGTCTCCATACATCTGCTCTGATTCCATAAATATGACAGGATCATTATCTCTAATCGCAGATTTCAACAAACCTTTTGCATCATAGGGATTGGATGGTACAATAACTTTTAAACCTGGACAATTTGCAAACCAGCTTTCAAATGCTTGTGAATGAGTAGCCCCCAATTGCCCCGCAGATCCTGTTGGACCTCGAAAAACTATGGGAACATTCCACTGTCCTCCAGACATTTGATATATCTTAGCCGCATTATTTATAATTTGATCAATGGCAACCAATGAAAAGTTGAAAGTCATATACTCAACAATAGGGCGACATCCGTTCATTGCTGCGCCAACGCTTATACCGCTGAATCCGCTTTCAGCTATAGGGGAATCAATAACTCTTTTAGGTCCAAATTCATCTAACATACCTTTGGAAGCTTTGTATGCTCCATTATAATTTGCTACTTCTTCACCTATTAAGAAAATTGAAGAATCTCTTCTCATCTCCTCACTCATAGCTTCACAAACCGCTTGTCTAAATTGAACTTCCTTCATTATTTTAAAATATTATTTGTAACAAAAGTACAAAAATTCATATATAAATCTAAATTATTTATTACGCTTTTAACTATCTTTGAAATTTAATTTCTTTTTCCAAAAATTGATAACTTTTGGCTTATTTATTCCATGACAGCCAAAAGGTAATTCATTGTTATTTAATTTCAAAGCTAATTTAGGCTTTCTATCTATGGCAAATTTTAAACTTATAGGATAATCAGGAATTTTAAAATCTGACATATATTTAGTTACCTCTATAGACCAAAATACATCTTCATTATAGGGATAAACTTTAATCTCTCTTTTTAATTCTTCTACAATTTTTAAACTTGACTCAATTTTTCTCAATGAAAATCCTCCATTGCCTGTTTTATACTAAATAAGATATTTTTTGCTATTTAATTTCTTTTTAATTTTGGCTAATATATTTGATGTAAATATCCAAGGAGCTCCTATATAATCATATCCTTGATTACACCAATTTAATAATTCATCTTTAAAAACATAACAATCAAGCTGATATATTAATATATAATCTAAATATTTAAATCGCTGATAAAAATCTACAGATAGTAGTAATCTATTATAACCTTCGACACTTTCAAAATAAAAATTATCAAAACCTTCTTTTTCAATATTATTTGAGTCATTAAATTCAATATATTTAGGCAGATTTAGTGAAATTGGATGTACTAAAACAATAGTATAATTTTTAAATACGTTTAAACATCGATCTAATGAAAATTTCTCAAGAGAACTTAATTCAGTTTTATAAATAGGAATATTTATTTTTACTTTCATAATATATTCAAAAATATAAATTAATTTTTATTTATAATTATTTATAAATTTTAAATTTGCTTAAAAGATTTATTTTAAATAGTATGCTACAAATTTCCTTTATAAAAGAAAATAGAGATAAAGTTTTGAATGGTTTAAAGAAAAGAAATTTTAATAATTTATCTCTTATTGATGAAATTATTCAATTGGATGATTCTAGAAAAAAAATAAAATTTAATTTGGAAGCCCAACTCGCTGAGTTAAATCATATATCTAAACAAATTGGAATCTTAATTAAACAACAAAAATTAGATGAGGTTGAATCTTTGAAATCTAATACTTTAAAATTAAAAGATTTAACTAAAGAATTGCAGCATGAATTAAACAATATTGAAGACACTATATTAAAACATCTCTACGAAATTCCGAATATACCCAACAGTTTAGTTCCGGAAGGCTCTAGCGAACAAGATAATTTAGAAATTTATAAGCACACAGCTAATTTTAACTTAATACAGAATTGCTTACCTCATTGGGATTTAGCTAAAAAATATAATTTAATTGATTTTGAATTAGGAGTAAAAATAACCGGAGCAGGTTTCCCTGTATATATGGGCAAAGGCGCGCGTTTACAACGAGCTTTAATACAATATTTTTTAGATAAAAATTCTGAAGCAGGTTATACAGAAATTGTACCTCCTTTTGTAGTTAATGAAACTTCTGCTTATGGTACAGGTCAATTGCCAGACAAAGAAGGACAAATGTATTTTGTAAATGAAGATCACTTATATTTAATTCCAACTTCTGAGGTACCTGTAACAAACATTTACAGAAATGAATTAATTGATAATGCTGAATTGCCTATAAAATTGACTGCATATTCTCCATGTTTTAGAAGAGAAGCGGGATCTTATGGAAAAGATGTTAGAGGATTAAATCGACTCCATCAATTTGAAAAAGTCGAAATTGTTAGGATAGAAAAACCTGAAAATTCTTATTCTGCTTTAGATGAAATGGTTGAACATATAAAAACAATACTTGAATCTTTAAATTTAACTTATAGAATTTTAAGGTTATGTGGAGGAGATTTAGGTTTCACTTCTGCAATAACTTATGATTTTGAGGTATGGTCTGCCGCACAAGAGAGATGGTTGGAAATTAGTTCTGTCTCCAATTTTGAAACTTATCAGGCTAATCGTTTAAAATTAAGATACAAAACAGAAGGCAAAAATCAACTTTGCCATACTCTTAATGGATCTTCATTAGCTCTTCCAAGAGTTTTAGCTGCTATTTTAGAAAATTTTCAAACCCATGAAGGTATTGTCATTCCAAAAGTGTTAGTACCTTATACTGGTTTTAACATAATCAATTAAATATTAAACTAATGATAATTAGCGAAATTCAGCAAGAAATTATTGATGAGTTTAATTCTTTTGATGATTGGCAACAACGTTACGAATATATCATTGAATTAGGTAAATCTTTAAAAGGTATGAATGTTGAAGATAAAACAGAAGATAAACTTATTCAAGGTTGTCAATCTCAAGTTTGGTTAGACGTTACCAAAAATGATGACAAATTATTTTTTGTTGCAGATTCTGATGCTATTTTACCTAAAGGAATTTTAGCTTTGTTAGTAAAAATATATTCCGGGCAACCCATTACTGATATTCTTAAATCTGATGAAAATTTTATTCAAAAAATAGGATTACAAGAATTTTTATCTCCTACCCGTGCGAATGGTTTACTAGCTATGATTAAAAAAATAAAATATTACGCTATTGTATATTCCATTAAACATGAGTAATTTAAAAAAAAGATTACTTGTTTTTAGATTTTCAGCAATGGGGGATGTAGCAATGACAGTTCCTGTTCTAAAAGAATTAGCTCTAAAAAACTTAGATTTGGAGTTAATCATTATATCTAGAGATTTATATAAACCTTTTTTTGAATCTATACCAAATTCAGTTTTTGTAGGTGTAGATTTTAACAATTATAAAGGAGTTTTAGGATTATTTAAGCTTTCTAGAATTTTAAAAAAATACAAGGCTGATGCAATTGTTGATCTGCACAATGTTTTAAGAACTAAAATATTAAAATTTTTCCTTAAGCCTTACATCAAAACCCAAATTACAGTAAACAAAGGAAGAAATGAAAAAAAATTGCTCGCTTCTAATAAATATAAAATTCTGAAACCTTTAAAATCTATGCATGAAAGATATGCAGATGTATTTAGGAAATTAGGATTTAATCTAACATTATCCCATAAACTGAATAGCGATATTATAAAAAAAAATAAACATATTGGTATTGCTCCTTTTGCTAACTATAAAGAGAAAATGTATCCCCTTGATAGAATGAAAAAAATATGCTTATATCTAGCTAATAAGAACTATAAAATTTATCTTTTTGGAGGAGGAACAAATGAATCTAATATTCTAAAAGAATGGAGCGATACAAATTCATATATACATTCTTTAGCTGATAAATGCTCCATAAAGGAACAAATGGAAATAATGAAAAATCTAGAATTTATTATTACTATGGATTCAGCTAATATGCATATCGCCTCAATTGCTGGAACTAGAGTAATTTCTATATGGGGTGCAACTCATCCATTTGCTGGATTTCTAGGATATGGTCAAAAAATTGAAGATGTTATTCAAATTGATTTATCTTGCAGACCTTGCTCAATATATGGAAATAAGTCTTGCCTAAGAAAAGATATCGCGTGTATGAACTACATAGACGAAAAAACTATTTTAAGCAAAATTTTAAATAAATAAAAAAGAAGATTTTATAAAAATCTTCTTTTTTATTTATTTATGCTATTAATACTCTTATTTATCAGTTGAATTTACTTCTTTATTTTCAAGATTTAAATCATCTTGTTCATCAGATGTTACTTCATTTACTGTTTCAGTATCAACTTTTTTTGTTGTTGATGCTCTACGACTTCTTCTTGTTGTCTTTTTAGAAGTATCACCAGAATTATAAATTTCATTAAAATCAACCAATTCTATTAATGCAGTATCAGCAGCATCTCCTAAACGAAACCCTGTCTTAATAATCCTAGTGTATCCGCCATTTCTAGAAGAAATTTTTGGAGCAATTTCTCTAAATAACTCAGTAACAGCTTCTTTATCTTGAAGATAACTAAATGCAAGTCTTCTATTAGGTGTTGTATCCTCTTTGGACTTTGTTAAGATTGGTTCAATGAAAACTCTTAGTGCTTTAGCTTTCGCTAATGTTGTATTAATTCTTTTATGCTTGATAAGAGATACAGCCATATTAGAAAGCATTGCTTTACGATGAGAGGCCGTTCTCCCTAAATGATTAAACTTTTTTCCGTGTCTCATAATTTCCTTATTATTCTACGTCTAATTTATATTTTGAAACATCTAACCCAAAAGTGAGATTTTTAGAATAAACTAAATCTTCTAATTCGGTTAAAGATTTTTTTCCAAAGTTTCTAAACTTCATTAAATCTGATTTAGTAAATGAAACCAACTCACCTAAAGTTTCAACTTCAGCCGCTTTAAGACAATTTAAAGCTCTAACAGATAGATCCATATCAACAAGTTTAGTTTTTAACAACTGTCTCATATGTAGAGCCTCTTCATCATAAGTATCTGACGAAGCAACAATATCTGCCTCAAGAGTTATTCTCTCATCTGAGAAAAGCATAAAGTGATTGATCAAAATTTTAGCTGCTTCAGTTAATGCATCTTGAGGTGCTATTGAACCATCCGTTTGAATATCCAAAACCAACTTTTCATAATCTGTTCTTTGTTCTACACGATAATCCTCTATACTATAACTAACATTTCTTATTGGAGTATATATAGAGTCTATAGCTATGGTTCCAATTGGTGAATGGTTAGATTTATTTTGCTCAGCAGGAACATATCCTCTACCTTTACTTATCGTGAAGGTAATGTTAAAATTAACAGATTTATCCATGTGACATATCACCAAATCAGGGTTTAGAACCTGATATGAAGAAATGAACTTACCTAAATCTCCAGCAGTTAATTCAGTTTTACCTGAAATCGAGGCTGTAGCTGTTTCATTTCCTCCTTTATTGATCTGATTTTTAAATCTAACTTTCTTTAAATTCAATATGATTTCAGTTACATCCTCAATAACTCCAGGAATGGTTGAGAATTCATGCTCTACACCCTCTATTTTTATAGAGGTTAATGCAAAACCTTCTAAGGAAGATAATAACACTCTTCTCAAAGCATTTCCAACAGTCAATCCAAATCCAGGCTCTAATGGTCTAAATTCAAATCTTCCTTTGAAATCATCAGATTCAATTAAAATTACCTTATCAGGTTTTATAAAGTTTAAAATTGCCATATAAATTTTAGCTAATTTTTATTTTTTATTTAGAATATAATTCGACAATCAATTGTTCTTTGATGTCTTCTGGAATTTGAATTCTTTCAGGAGCAATTTTAAATTCACCCGATAGTTTTTCATCATTCCAAACTAACCAATCGTAAGTTTTATGAGAATTATTAGTTAATGCATCTTTAATAACTTGCAATGACTTTGATTTTTCTCTAACCCCTATAACATCTCCAGGATTTAATAAATAAGAAGGAATATTTACAATTTCTCCATTAACGGTAATATGTTTATGAGAAACTAATTGACGAGATCCTGCTCTAGTGTTTGATAAACCTAATCTATAAACTACATTATCTAACCTAGATTCGCAAAGTTGTAGCAAAACTTCCCCTGTAATCCCTTTACTTCTTTGAGCTTTATTGAAAAGATTTAAAAACTGTCTTTCTAATATACCATAGGTATATTTTGCTTTCTGTTTTTCAGCTAACTGAATTGCATATTCAGATTTTTTAGCTCCTCTTCTTTTATTCGGACCGTGTTGTCCTGGAGGGTATTTTCTTCTTTCAAAATACTTATCTTCCCCATAAATAGCCTGCCCGAATTTTCGTGCTATTTTCGTTTTTGGACCAATATATCTTGCCATTAAATATAAATTAATTAAATTAGTAATTAAACTCGTCTTCTTTTAGGAGGTCTACATCCATTATGTGGAATTGGTGTTACATCTACAATTTCACTTACTTCAATACCAGAATTATGGATGGTTCTTATCGCTGATTCTCTACCAGCTCCAGGACCTTTAACAAAAACTTTAACTCTTTTTAATCCTAATTCAAATGCTACTTGTGAACAATTTTCTGCAGCCATTTGAGCTGCATAAGGAGTATTCTTTTTAGAACCTTTAAATCCCATTTTCCCAGCTGAAGCCCAAGAAATAACTTCACCATTTTTATTAGTTAGAGAAATGATGATATTGTTAAATGAAGCCTGAATATGAGCCTCACCTACTGCTTCAATCTTAACTTTTCTTTTTTTAGTTGTTTTTGATGCTGTTTTTGCCATGTTATGAATTATTATTTAGTGGCTTTTTTCTTATTAGCTACAGTTTTTCTTCTACCTTTTCTTGTACGAGAATTATTCTTAGTTCTCTGTCCTCTAAGAGGTAAACCTAATCTGTGTCGAATTCCTCTTTGACAACCAATATCCATTAAACGTTTAATATTTAATTGGATTTCAGAACGCAACTCTCCTTCAACTTTCACATTTTCAGAAATAAATTTTCTGATGGAATTTATTTCATCATCGTTCCAATCGGAAACTTTTTTATCCTCACTAATTCCTGCATCTTTTAAAATTTTTGCTGCAGTACTTTTACCGATACCATATATATAAGTAAGCCCTATAACTCCTCTTTTATTTTTTGGTAAATCTACACCGGATATTCTAGCCATAGTATTAACCTTGTCTTTGTTTTAATTTAGGATTTTTTTTATTAATAATGTATAAACGTCCTTTACGTCTAACAACTATATCATCTGAACTTCTTTTCTTAAGTGATGCTCTTATTTTCATTTTATTATTTTTTAATATCTAAATGTTATTCTACCTTTGGATAAATCATAGGGAGACATTTCTAACCTTACTTTATCCCCAGGTAATAATTTAATATAATGCATTCTCATTTTTCCAGAAATATGAGCAGTTAAAATATGCCCATTCTCTAACTCAACTCTAAACATTGCATTGGATAATGCTTCAATAATTGTTCCGTCTTGCTCTATATGTTTTTGTTTTGCCATATTTTAATCAATGTATGATTAACTTCTACTTAATCTTGATTGCATTAATCCATCGTAATGATGATTTAATAGATAAGTATTAATTTGTTGAACTGTATCTAACATTACACCCACCATTATAAGCAATGATGTACCTCCAAAAAATAAAGCAAATTGATCTGTAGCAGTAAGTCCAACAATTTTAACAATAGCCGGTAATATAGCTATCAAAGCTAAAAAAATTGCCCCTGGTAAAGTTATTTTTGAAAGAACATCATCTAAGTAATCTGCCGTTTCTTTTCCGGGTTTAATTTTTGGAATTAGTCCACCATTTCTTTTAAGATCATCCGCCATCTGATTCACAGGAATTGTTATAGCTGTATAAAAGAATGTAAATACTATAATTAAAATAGAAAACAATAGATTATACTGCCAGCTAAAAACTTGACTAAAACCTGCCCAGAAAGAATTAGTAGTTGATTCCGATCTAACCAGTAATCCTGGGATAAACATTAGAGCTTGAGCAAATATTATTGGCATAACTCCTGCTGCATTTACTTTTAATGGTATATATTGCCTAGCAGCTTGTGTAATCGAACGTAATGAACCTGATTTAGTTCTACTAACATATTGAACAGGTACTTTTCTAACAGCAACAGTTAACATAATGCATAAAACAATTACAAAAAGCCAAACAATAACCTCAGCAAAGATCATTATAAGTCCTTTACCAGTATTTCCCATTTGAACACCTATTTCCTGAACAAAAGCCGTAGGAAAACCAGCCAAAATACCAACCATAATTAGTATAGAGATACCATTTCCTATTCCCTTATCCGTTATTTTTTCACCCATCCACATGGCAAAAATAGTTCCAGAAATTAATATAAAAACACTTGGAATCCAAAACAAAAGTATATTATTAGGATCAACCAAGTATGCAGATCGGAAACTATCCACAGGCAAGAAAACTTGAGTTATAGAGGTTAAATAAGCTGGTGCTTGTATTAAACAAATTAATATTGTTAGCCATCTTGTGATTTGGTTAACAGTTTTACGCCCACTTTCACCTTCTTTTTGTAATTTTTGAATATATGGTATTGCTAGCCCCATAAGTTGAACTACAATAGAGGCGGATATATAAGGCATAATACCTAAAGCAAGGATGGAAGCTTTACTAAAAGCACCACCAGTAAAAGATGATAATAGTGTTAATAAACCTGTTGCTTGTTTATTGCCTCCATTTTCTTCATAAGCTTTTAAAACGTTTCCTACTTCCACCATATTGATTGCAGGCAAAGTAACATGTGTACCAAGCCTGTAAACCAATATTAATAAAAATGTAAAAACAATTTTGTCTCTTAATTCTTTTATACTCCAGATATTTTTTAATGTCTGTATAAATCCTTTCATACCCTATTATAAAATATTAGCTTTTCCTCCAGCTTTTTCAATAGCTTCAAGAGCAGATTTAGTGTATTTATCTACACTAACCGTAATTGATGATTTTAACTCTCCTCTACCTAAAATTTTAACTAAATCTTTTTTTGAAGCTAATCCATTCTGAACTAATATTTCTTTAGTGATCTCGTTAGAGATTTTATTGTTATCGATTAGAGATTGAATAGTATCTAAATTAATTCCTACGTATTCTTTTCTATTGATATTTTTAAAACCAAATTTGGGTAGTCTTCTTTGTAAAGGCATTTGACCTCCTTCAAAGCCGATTTTATCTTTGTGTCCTGAACGAGATTTGTCTCCTTTATGTCCTTTTGTAGAAGTACCTCCTTTACCACTACCCTGACCTCTACCTAGTCTTTTACTATTATGTGTAGAACCTTCAGCAGGTCTTAACGTATGTAAATTCATAATTTTTTTATTATTCAACAGTTACTAAATGTTTTACAACTGCAACCATTCCCATTATCTGAGGTGTCACATTATGCTCAACCGTTTTATTTAACTTTGTTAAACCTAAAGCCTCTAAAGTCAATTTTTGGTTTTTAACTCTTTTAATTGGGCTTCTTTTTAAAGTTATTTTTATCGTTGCTGCCATATTCTTAACCTTTAAATACTTTAGAAATTGAAATCCCTCTCTGTCTTGCTATTACATCTGCACTTCTAAGATTTAGTAATGCTTTAACGGTAGCTTTTACCACATTGTGTGGATTGGATGAGCCTTTAGATTTTGACAAAACGTCTTTAATCCCAGCAGATTCCAATACGGCACGTACTGCACCACCTGCTATAAGCCCTGTACCATGTGAAGCTGGACGTATAAATACATTAGCACCACCATAGCGAGCTGTTTGCTCATGAGGTAAAGAACCGTTCAAGATTGGAACTCTAACTAGATTTTTTTTTGCATCTTCAATGGCTTTAGCTATTGCACTTGCAACCTCTTTAGATTTACCTAATCCAAAACCAACAACTCCTTTTTCATCTCCTACAACTACAATTGCAGAAAAACCAAAGGCTCTACCACCTTTAGTAACCTTGGTTACTCTTTGTACACCTACTAAGCGATCTACAAGTTCTAAACCACCGGGTTTTACTCTTTCAATATTTTTTATTCCTAACATGATTTACTACAGATTAAAAATTTAAACCTTCTTCTCTAGCTCCATCGGCTAAAGCTTTAACTCTTCCATGATACAAAAATCCGTTCCTATCAAAAACTACAGTATTTACACCAGCTGTTTTAGCTTTTTTAGCCAATTCTTTACCAACCAATGTAGAAATTTCAGTTTTAGTTCCTTGTTTCCCAGAAATTTCTTTTTCTCTAGAAGAAGCGAAAGCTAAAGTTTTACCTGTATTATCATCGATAAGTTGAGCATATATTTCTTTGTTACTTCTATATACAGATAATCTTGGTTTATCTGCTGTTCCGAATATATTTTTACGAACTCTCCTTTTAACTCTTATTCTTTTTTCTTTTTTAGTCAATGCCATAACACTTTTTTTTATGCAGATTTACCTGCTTTTCTTCTAATTTGTTCACCTACAAATCTAATACCTTTTCCTTTATATGGTTCAGGCTTACGTAAAGATCTTATTTTAGCACAAACCATACCTAATAAGTGTTTATCATATGAAGATAAAGTAATGATCGGATTCTTACCTTTTTCTGTTAAAGTTTCAACTTTAATTTCAGTAGGTAGATCAAATACTACAAGGTGAGAAAAACCAAGAGCTAATTCTAATCTTTGACCTTGATTAGAAGCTCTATATCCAACACCAACCAATTCTAGTTTTTTTGTAAAACCTTCTGAAACTCCTATCACCATATTATTAATCAAAGCACGATATAAACCATGTAATGATCTATGTTCTTTAGCATCTGATGGTCTTTCAACTGTTACTTGAGCATCTTCAATTTTCAAAGTTATTCCTCCTACTAATTCCTGTTTAAGCTCGCCGTTCTTCCCTTTTACTGTTACTACATTATCTTTATAATCTAAGGTAGCACCTGTAGGAATATTTATAATTGCTTTTCCTATTCTTGACATTTCTTCAAATTTTTAGTAAACATAACATATAACTTCCCCACCTACATTCTCTTGACGTGCTTTTTTATCCGTCATCACTCCCTTAGAAGTCGATATTATAGCGATCCCTAAACCGTTCAATACTCTTGGAAGTTCCTTAGAACCAGAATATTTTCTTAATCCTGGCTTTGAAGCTCTCTCTATACATTTTATTGCTGATAAGTTTGTAAGTTTATCATATTTCAAAGCAATTTTAATCTTACCTTGAACCTTATCATCTTCAAACTTATAGTTAAGAATATAACCTTGATCAAAGAGAATTTTTGTAATTTCTTTTTTAATTTTTGAAGCAGGTATTTCAACTACCTTATGACCTGCTCTTGTAGCATTCCTTACTCGTGTTAAGTAATCTGCAATTGGATCTGTAACCATATTTATTTAATTTTAGAGTATAGAAATAAAATTCTACTTTTAAAATCTATATTTATTATTTTATATTACCAGCTGGCTTTTTTTACTCCTGGTATTAAACCATCATTAGCCATTTCTCTAAAAGTCACCCTAGATATACCAAATACTCTCATATATCCTCTTGGTCTACCAGTTAATTTGCATCTATTATGCAATCTTACTGGAGATGAATTTTTAGGTAACTTTTGTAAAGCTTCATAATCTCCTGCCTCTTTTAAAGCTTTTCTTTTATCAGCGTATTTAGTTGATAACGCTTCTCTTTTGCGCTCACGCGCTTTCATTGATTCTTTAGCCATAAATATTTAATTCTTTTTAAAAGGCAATCCAAAATGGGTTAATAATGCTTTAGCTTCTTTATCCGTGCTTGCACTAGTTACAAAAGTAATATCCATACCTTGGATTTTCTTCACTTTATCAATATTAATTTCTGGAAAGATAATTTGTTCGGTAATACCTAAAGTATAATTACCTCTTCCATCAAACCCAGAGTTTTTAATTCCATTAAAATCTCTAACTCTTGGTAAAGCAGAAGAAACAAGTCTATCTAAAAACTCATACATACGGTCACCTCTTAAGGTTACCATAGCGCCTATTGGCATACCTTTTCTAAGTTTAAAACCTGCTTCGTCTTTTTTAGAGATGCAAGGTACTGCTTTTTGTCCTGAAATCAAAGTAATTTCTTCAACAGCATAATCTACAATCTTTTTATCTGCTGTTGCAGAACCTAATCCTTGACTTATTACAATTTTTTGTAATTTAGGTACTTGCATAACAGATTTATATCCAAACTCCTCTTTTAAAGCAGATTTGATTGTCTCGTTATATTTTTTTTTGGGTCTTGCTATATATTGCATAATTATTCTAAATCTTATTAAATTAAATAGCTTCTCCTGATTTAACAGCAATTCTTACTTTTTTTCCTTCCTCAATTCTATAAGAAATTCTAGTTGGCTTACCCGATTTAGGATCTAACAAAGCTAGATTTGAAATATGGATAGTAGCTTCTTTTTCAATAATACTTCCTTGAGGATTTTCTGCTGAAGGTTTTTTATGTTTTTTTACTATGTTCACACCTTCAACAATTGCTCTATTCTTTTCAGGATACACAACTAATACATTTCCTTGCTTGCCTTTGTATGCACCAGCTAAAACTTGTACTTTATCTCCTTTTTTTATTTTAATCTTTGTCATAACATTAAATTTGGATTATAATACCTCAGGAGCTAAAGATATAATTTTCATATATTCTTTGTCACGCAATTCTCTAGCAACTGGACCAAAAACACGTGTTCCTCTCATTTCTCCTGCCGTATTTAATAATACACATGCGTTATCATCAAAACTTATATAAGAACCATCTTTTCTTCTAACAGATTTCTTTGTTCTTACAACTACTGCTTTAGAAACTTGTCCTTTTTTAGCATTTCCAGAAGGAGTAGCATCTTTAATTGTAACTACAATTTTGTCTCCTACTGAAGCATATCTTCTTTTAGATCCTCCTAATACCCTGATAACTAAGGCCTCTTTAGCTCCTGTGTTATCTGCAACTTTTAATCTTGATTCTGTCTGTAGCATTTTAAAATTATTTAGCTCTTTCTATTATTTCTACCAACCTCCATCTTTTATTTTTACTCAAAGGACGTGTTTCCATAATGCGTACAGTATCTCCTTCGTTGCACTCATTTTTTTCATCGTGAGCAGTATATTTCTTAGTTTTTAAAACGAACTTTCCATACATAGGATGCTTCATTCTAGTTGTTTCACTAATAACAACTGTCTTATCCATTTTATTACTAGATACCACTCCGATTCTTTCTTTTCTTAAATTTCTTTCCATAGTTGAAATTAAATTTCTTTTTCGGATGTTTAATTATTTTAAGGCTGTTAATAACCTTGCGATTGTTTTTCTAATATCTCTTAATTGAATTGGATTTTCAATTGGAGATACTTTATGAGCTAATTTTAGCTTTGCATACTCTGCTTTTTTTTCAGCCAATTTCAGCTTTAATTCTTCTGCACTTAAGTTTTTAATATCTTTTGCTTTCATCGATTTTATTAATTATTCTGGTTTTACAAAATCGTTAGCTACGACAAACTTAGTTTTTACCGGAAGTTTTTGAGCCGCTAATCTTAATGCTTCTTTTGCTACTTCATAAGATACACCACCAATCTCGAAAATAATTCTTCCTGGTGTAACTCTCGCAACCCAATATTCAACTGCACCTTTACCTTTACCCATACGTACTTCCGCAGGTTTTTTAGTAATTGGTTTATCTGGAAAAATTTTTATCCAAAGTTGACCTTCTCTTTTCATATATCTAGTAGCTGCAATACGAGCCGCTTCTATTTGTCTTCCAGTTATAAATACCGGATCTAATGCTTTAATTCCAAAAGTACCATATGCTAATTGGTTTCCTCTATAAGAAAGCCCCTTCATACGACCTTTTTGTTGCTTACGGAATTTTGTTCTTTTTGGTTGTAACATGATTCTGATCTAGGATGTTATAAAACTATCTTCTTTCTTTAACTTTTCTTTTCTGAGTCTTTTTCTGAAGACCTACCAATGGAGATAATTCTCTTTTCCCATAAACTTCTCCTTTCATTATCCAAACCTTAACCCCCAATCTACCATAAGTAGTATGAGCTTCGGCTATGTAATAATCAATATCTGCACGGAAAGTTGACAATGGTATTCTACCTTCTTTAAAAGATTCAGATCTAGCCATCTCAGCTCCATTTAAACGACCAGAAATCATAATTTTTATTCCTTCTGCGTTCATTCTCATGGTAGAGGCTATTGCCATCTTTACAGCTCTTCTATAAGAAATTCTATTTTCAATTTGACGTGCCACACTTTCTGCCACTAATTTAGCGTCTAGTTCAGGTCTCTTGATTTCAAATATATTTATTTGAATTTCTTTTTTAGTGATCTTCTTAAGCTCTTCTTTTAATTTATCAACTTCTTGTCCACCTTTACCAATAATAATTCCTGGACGAGCAGTTGTTATAGTTATAGTTATTAGCTTTAAAGTTCTTTCGATGTAAATTCTGGAAACACCTGCTTTTGATAAACGAGCCTCTAAATATCTACGGATTTTAAAATCTTCTGCTATTTTATCACCAAAATTTTTTCCACCATACCAATTAGAATCCCATCCTCTTATGATTCCTAATCTATTACCTATTGGATTTGTCTTTTGTCCCATACTTAGTTTACTTCAGTTTTGTTCCCAAGAATAATTGTTACATGATTAGATCTTTTTCTAATTCTATACCCTCTACCTTGAGGGGCCGGTCTTAATCTTTTTAACATAGAACCTCCATCTACAAAAATTTCTTTAACAAAAAGTTTCGCTTCTTCTATATCTTTACCCTCATTTTTAACTTGCCAATTAGCTATAGCGCTTAGTAAGAGTTTTTCTAATCTGATAGAAGCTTCCTTTTTAGAATATTTTAATATATATAATGCTTTATCTACATCGACACCTCTAATAATGTCTGTTACTAATCTCATTTTTCTTGGAGAGGTAGGACAATTATTTAAGCGAGCAATAGCTAGGTCTTTGTTATTTTCTTTACGTACTAATGCACTATCTTTTTTTCTTTTACCCATTGCTTCAAATATTATCTATTTCCTTTATTTTTATTACCGGCATGACCTCTAAATACACGTGTAGGTGAGAACTCACCCAACTTATGTCCAACCATATTCTCTGTAACATATACAGGAATAAATTGTTTACCGTTATGTACTGCAAAGGTTTGCCCAACGAAGTCTGGAGAAATCATAGAAGCTCTTGACCAAGTTTTAATAACTACTTTTTTACCTGACTCTACGTTAGCTTGTACTTTCTTATTTAGCTTATAGTGAATGTAAGGTCCTTTTTTTAACGAACGTGCCATACTATATTATTTTCTTTTTTGTAAAATGTGACGATTCGATTCTTTTTTCTTTGATCGAGTTTTAAATCCTTTTGCTGGCATACCCTTTCTAGATCTTGGATGTCCTCCTGTAGATCTACCTTCTCCACCACCCATTGGGTGATCAACCGGGTTCATAGCTACTGGTCTTGTTCTCGGTCTTCTTCCTAACCATCTGCTTCTACCTGCTTTACCAGATACGGTTAATTGATGATCAGAGTTGGAAACAGAACCTATTGTAGCTAAACACTCTACTAAAATCATTCTTGTTTCTCCTGAAGGCATTTTAAGAACCGCATATTTACCATCTCTAGCAATCAACTGAGCACTTGTACCAGCACTTCTTGCCATTTTTGCACCTTGTCCAGGTCTTAATTCAATACATGATACTACAGTCCCTAATGGAATGTTTTTCAACTTCATTGCATTACCGATTTCAGGTGCTACTGTATCTCCTGAAATTACTTTCTGATCAACTTTAATACCGTGAGGAGCAACGATATATCGTTTTTCTCCATCAGCATAAATCAAAAGGGCAATAAATGCAGTTCTGTTTGGATCATATTCTACTGACTTAACAGTAGCCGGAATGCCAAACTTATTTCTTTTGAAATCGATCTCTCTGTATCGTTTCTTGTGTCCACCTCCGGTATAACGCATGGTCATTTTTCCGGAATTATTTCTACCTCCAGATTTAGAAATCTTTCTTAATAAAGATTTTTCTGGCTTGGAAGTAGTGATTTCTTCAAAATTGTTAACAATTCTGAATCTTTGTCCGGGGGTGATAGGTTTTAATTTTCTTACCGACATGATTCTTTTTAAAAATTATATAGTTCCAAATACATCAATGGTTTCACCGTCTTTAATATCAACCATTGCTTTTTTAACTTTATTTGTTTTTCCTACTTGTAAACCTGATTTAGTATATTTAGATTTAACTGAAGGCGGAGAAATTAATGTTCTAACTCCTACTACAGTTACCCCATAAGCTTTTTGAACCGCGTATTTTATCTCTGATTTATTAGCTTTAGGATTAACTAAAAAAGTAAATCGATTTCTTTTCTCAGCAATATCATTTGCTTTTTCTGATATGATAGGTCTTATTAATACAGACATAATTTTACTTTCTTAAATTTTCTTGTAATTTTTCAACTGAACCTTCAAACAGAACAACTTCATTTGCTTTCAATATATCATAACTACTTATTTCATTATGAGTTAAAACTTTAGTTTGTTGAAGATTTCTGGATGACAAATATACGAATTTATTTGCCTCACCTAGTACAAACAGAGTCTTTTTACCTTCTAAACCTAAGTTACTTAATACTTGAATGAATTCTTTAGTTTTTGGACCTTCAAATTTTAAATCCTCAAGAACTTTTAGGTTATTGTCTTGTAATTTTTGACTTAATACAGATCTTTTCGCTAAACGTTTAAGAGATTTGTTTAATTTAAATCTATAATCTCTAGGTCTTGGACCGAAAACTCTAGCTCCGCCTTTAAACAAAGGATTTTTTATATCTCCCTTTCTAGAACCACCAGTTCCTTTTTGACGATGAAGTTTACGCGTAGAACCGCTTAGCTCTGATCTTTCTTTAGATTTATGCGTCCCTTGTCTCTGAGCTGCTAAATATTGTTTAACTTCTAAGTATACCGCATGTTCATTAGGCTGCACTTCAAATATACTTTCGTCCAAAGTAACTTTTCTTCCAGTTTCTTTCCCGTTTTTATCTAGTACTACTAATTCCATCTTCTTATTATTATATATGAATTTTTAGGACCAGGAACCGCACCTTTAACTACTAAAAGATTCTTTTCTTCGTCCACTTTTACAACTTCAAGGTTTTGAACAGTTACTTGGTTTCCACCCATTCTACCAGCCATCCTCATTCCCTTAAATACTCTTGAAGGATCAGACCCAGCTCCTATTGAACCCGGGGCTCTTAATCGGTTATGCTGTCCATGAGTTGCCTGCATAACCCCTCCAAAACCGTGTCTTTTTACAACTCCTTGAAAACCTTTACCTTTAGAAACTCCAGTAACATCAACATATTCTCCTTCGGAAAATAAATTAACTTTTACAGAATCTCCTAACTTTAAATTTTCAAAACCGTGATAAAACTCCACCATTTTTCTTTTTGGTGTTGAACCTGCTTTTTTGAAGTGACCTAACATAGCTTTCCCTACATTTTTTTCACTTCTGTCATCGAAACCTAATTGAACAGCAAAATAGCCATCCTTTTCTTTGGTTCTGACCTGTAAAACTGAACATGGGCCTGCTTCAATAACTGTACAAGGTATATTTTTACCTTGTTCGTCAAATAAGCTAGTCATGCCAATTTTTTTTCCAATAATTCCTGACATTTAATTCTCTAATTATATTGTATACATTTTTTTTACAGAATGCAAAAATAGATTTTTTTTCTTATATATAGATAATATTAATTCAAAATTTTAATTATATTATACTTTTAATAAGGAGATTTTATTTAAATACTTAAGCTTTGAATGAGAATATTTCTAAATTTGTAGACTTAATCGTTATCAATATATGCAACTTTCAGAACAAGAAAAAATTAGAAGAGAAAAGTTAGAAAAATTAAAGTCAGCAGGAATAAATCCTTTCCCAGCATCTGAATTTAATATCAATTATACTACTGAAGAAATTCGTAACAATTTTAAGGAAGGTGTAAAGGTTTATATCGCAGGTAGGCTGATGTCTAACCGAATTCAAGGAAAAGCAGGATTCTCTGAGTTGCAAGATAGCACTGGACGTATTCAACTTTATTTTAACAGGGACGTGATTTGTCCGGAAGATGATAAGTTTAAGTATAACGATTTTTACAAAAAGCTTTTAGATTTAGGTGATTTTATAGGGGTTGAAGGAGAGCTTTTCAATACTAAATTGGGCGAGAAAACTGTTATGGTTAAAGATTTTACCTTATTGTCTAAAGCTTTACGTCCACTTCCTCTTCCTAAAACTGATGAAGAAGGAAAGGTTCATGATGCTTTTAACGATCCTGAACTTAGATACAGAATGCGATATGTAGATTTAGTTGTTAATCCTAAAGTTAAAGATATTTTTATTAAAAGAACTCTTTTATTCAATTCAATGAGGAATTTCTTTAACGAAAGAGGATATTTTGAAGTAGAGACACCTGTGCTACAATCTATTCCTGGAGGTGCAGCAGCAAGACCTTTTATTACTCATCACAATTCTTTAAACATTCCATTATACTTACGTATTGCCAATGAACTCTATTTAAAGAGATTAATTGTTGGTGGCTTTGACGGAGTTTATGAATTTTCAAAAAATTTTAGAAATGAGGGAATGGATAGAACTCATAATCCTGAGTTTACTGCTATGGAAATTTATGTAGCTTATAAAGATTATCATTGGATGATGAGCTTTACCGAACAACTTTTGGAACATTGCGCCATAGCTGTAAACGGAACAACTAAAACTACTTATGGAGAACATGAGATTGATTTTAAAGCTCCTTATGCTAGGATTTCTATGACTGATGCTATAATAAAATTTACTGGTTTTGATATAACTGGAAAATCAGAAACTGAAATCAGAGAAGCTGCTAGAAGTTTAGGTATTGAAGTGGATGATAGCATGGGGAAAGGTAAATTAATTGATGAAATTTTTGGAGAAAAGTGTGAAGGAAATTTTATTCAACCTACGTTTATTACTGATTATCCTGTAGAAATGTCTCCTCTTACAAAAAAACATAGAGATAACCCTGAGCTTACTGAACGTTTTGAATTAATGGTATGTGGCAAAGAGGTTGCAAATGCTTATTCGGAATTAAACGACCCCATTGACCAAAGAAATAGATTTGAAGAGCAACTTAAACTTTCAGAAAAAGGTGATGACGAAGCCATGTTTATTGATCAGGATTTTTTACGTGCTCTTGAGTTTGGAATGCCACCTACCTCTGGTCTAGGAATTGGTATGGATCGCCTAATCATGTTCTTAACAAATAATTCATCCATACAAGAAGTTTTATTTTTCCCTCAAATGAAGCCTGAAAAAAAATCTTTATCTATTGAATTGACAGATGAAGAGAAATTAATATTAGAGATTTTAGAAAAAAATGATTCTACTATGGAAATCAATACTCTTAAGTCTCTGGCGAATTTAAGCGGAAAGAAATGGGATAAATCTATAAAGAATTTAACTAAAAATAATATTTTGCGTGTAAATATTCATGGTGATATTAAAACTATTGATATTGTGAAATAAATCATATTCAATCCTATTGGGTTAATGTAAAAACAAAATTTATAATTACTCGTTTAACTTTATGAGGGAATTTAAAAAATATTCTTTTGAGCTTGATGGAATTGACAAAATAATCTTAAATTCTCTCATGAGTAATGCGAAAACCTCTATTTCAAAAATAGCTAAAGAAGTGGGTGTTTCATCTACTGCTATCCATCAAAGAATAAAAAAATTAGAGGCCTCTGAAATTATTAAAAATCCAGTTACTCCATTAAATTATAAAGCCTTAGGTTATAAAACTATTGCATACGTTGGAATATACCTTGAAAAATCTGTAAAGTACCAAGAATCCATTAATGAAATGCTGAAAATTAATGAAATTATTGAAGCTCATTTCACAACAGGAAATTACACAGTTTTCATTAAACTTCTTTGCAAGGACAATGATCATCTAATGGATGTTTTAAGAAATAAAATTCAAAAAATAAACGGGATTGTAAGAACGGAAACTATTATATCTTTAGAACAAAGTATTTCCAGACAAATAAAACCTTAAATTTATACACTTATAAATCCTCTTATTAAAATTAATTTTGAGCTAATAACTTTATATTAGTAATCTGAAAAATTTAAATTATTTTTTTATAAATTTTTAAATAGCTGTATATAAATAAAAAATTACTAGTGTTTTGGTAATTTCTCTCTAACCTATCAAATAAAAATTTTATTGACTATAATATAATTTTTTTTATTAAGGTATTTTTAGAAAAAATAATTTAGTATATAGTTCATAAAACTAATCTTTAAGATCTTTTTGGACCACCTATCAGATTTATTTAATTAAGATAAATTTTATCAATTCAAAAATTTTCTTAAAATTTAATTTTATATAAGATGATCTATTTTTTTAGATTGAGTGAAGAATAATTTAAATGTCTATTACTACTATTCAATTTATTAAAAATTTTTAATGTACTTTTATATACATAATTTCTTAATATGAAAAAAACATTCTTAATCTTATATAGCATATTCTTTATTATTCTTTCATGTAATAAAGAATATAAAGTTATTGACGGTAGTTCTAAAGAATCTTTTGATTTAAGCTTAAAATCAATTTCTTCTAAATTGACAATATTACAACAAGACAAATTAGAAGAAGCCATTAAACTAATTTACAAGTTTAAAACTGATGGAGATGATGAAAATCAACGTTGGGAAAAACTTTATTCAATTTTAAATGATAAAAGCTCTGAACAAGTTTTCGAAATGGCTGAAGAAATAGCTAAAGAAAACAAAATATCATGGTCTAGTACATCAATGATTCCACTCGATCCTTCTATACTTAGAACTGAGGAAAAAAAATTATCTGAGGAGGAAAAAAATTTGCAACAACTTGAATCTGCAACTTCTATAAGCATTCGTTTTTCAACAATAAACTCTGATCCTGAATTAAATGAAGGCTTTTATATATATCCTAAGCTCGTAGACGATTCAGGCCAAGAAATAACTTTCAATAATTTACCTTTAAATTTTTCTATTTCTTTTATCAACAATGGTACTGTTGTTTATACTACGAATCGAACACTTTCTTCTTCCTTTGATCTAAATAAGGGTTTAAAATTCATGTATAATTTATTTGATAAAGAAAAAATAATTAATTCTAGTCTTGATGTTGAAGTTAAAACTTCCGCCGGTGATAAATATTTATATGGTAAATTGGCTGGCATACCTATTGAAGTATCTAAAACTAAAGATTCCTCTAGCTCTATTGAAGATGAATTGGACAATCAACTTGCGGTTAAAAATGTAAATAATTTTATTCAATTGATTGGAGATAAGAAATATTCTGAAGCTTATAAATTATCCAAAAATCCTAAATGGGGGGATGAAGAAAAATTTTCTTCTACAAGTAATGGTTTTGGTACAATTGAAGCTGTAAATATTCTTTCAAGTGATTTAATCAATCGTAACAAGGATGAGATTACCGTTTTTTCTATATACCAAATTAAGGACAAGAGTGGCAAAATAAAATCTCTCAAACAAAATTTTAAACTCCATAAAATTAATGGAGATTGGCTAATTACCGATACCCAGACTAAAGAAGTTACCAATGATGATTCTTGGAAATAAATATTTATTAAAATATAATTTATGAATAGCTTGACGGAAGATATTAAACAACATATTACCGATGTTAGGGATTTTCCTAAGGAGGGAATTTTATATAAAGACATTAGTTCTTTATTTTTAAATACAGAATTATGCCATAGAATTGTACTTGAATTTGTTAAATTTAGTAAGAATAAGGTTGATGCTGTATGTGGGATTGAAAGTAGGGGATTTTTATTTGGTCCTCAGATTGCTCAACTTTTAAATGTTCCTTTTATTATGATTAGAAAATCTGGTAAATTACCCCCGCCAGTTGTTTCCAAGAATTACAATTTAGAGTATAACAAGGCAACTATTGAAATTAAAAAACATTTTATTTCCCAAGGTCAACGGATATTAATCCATGATGATATTTTAGCTACCGGTGGTACGGCGAAAGCTTGTGCCGAACTTATTACTGAATGTGGCGGAATTGCTACCCAATTTAGCTTTATAGCAGAACTTTCTTTCTTAAACGGGACTCAGACTTTGCTCCCTCATTGTAAAGAAATACATTCACTAGTCAGTTATTAAATAGATATAAAAAAGGTTGAGTTAATACTCAACCTTTTTTATATTCAATGTCTATTTAAGCTTGTCCGTTTTGTCCAAAGTTTAAATGAAATGTATCATCGTCTTTAACATTGCCAAACTGACTTTCAAAATTTTTTAAATTTTCAGATAGAGCGTTTAACAATCTCTTAGCGTGTTCAGGAGTTAGAATCACTCTAGATCTAACTTTTGGTTTTTGAACTCCTGGCATCATTTGTATAAAATCTAAAACAAATTCTGTGGGAGAATGGTTGATTAAAGCTAAGTTTGAAAACACCCCTGTTGCTATCTCATCAGGAAGTTCTATATTTAAGTCTTGTTGATTTTGGTTGTTTTCCATACCATTAAATTTTTTCGTTAATTAATTCTTCAAATTCTCTATTTGATCCAACAACTACATTTTGATATTCGGCTAAACCTGTTCCTGCTGGAATTCTATGACCAACAATTACATTTTCTTTTAATCCGTTTAAAGTATCAATTTTACCAGCTACAGCTGCCTCATTTAAAACTTTAGTTGTTTCTTGGAAAGAAGCTGCAGATATAAATGATTTAGTTTGTAAAGAAGCTCTAGTAATACCTTGTAAAACAGGACTTGCAGTTGCTGGTAAAGCTTCTCTTGCTTCTACTAACTTTTTATCCTCTCTCTTTAATTTAGAATTTTCGTCTCTTAATTCTCTTGCTGTAACAATTTGTCCAGCTTTTAATTCTTGACTATCTCCAGGCTCTTCAATTACTTTCATTCCAAAAATTCTATCATTTTCTTCTATAAAGTCAATTTTATGTTCTAAATTTCCTTCCAAGAATTTGGTATCACCTGCATCAACGATTTCAACTTTTGTCATCATCTGTCTTACAATAATTTCAAAGTGTTTGTCATCAATCTTCACCCCTTGTAAACGATATACTTCTTGTATTTCATTTACTAGATATTCTTGAACTGCTGTAGGCCCTTTGATATTAAGAATATCATTTGGAGTTATAGCTCCGTCTGAAAGTGGATCTCCTGCACGCACGAAATCATTTTCTTGTACAAGAATTTGATTGGATAATTTTACTAGATATCTCTTAATTTCTCCTCCTTTAGACTCAATAACTATTTCTCTATTTCCTCTCTTAATCTTTCCATAACTAACTACCCCATCAATTTCTGAAACTACTGCTGGATTGGATGGATTTCTCGCTTCAAATAATTCAGTTACCCTTGGTAGACCTCCTGTAATATCTCCAGCCTTAGCCGATCTTCTAGGGATTTTAACTAAGATTTTTCCAGCCTTAATTTTTTCTCCATCGTTTACAATCAAATGCGCCCCTACTGGTAAGTTAATTGTTTTGATAACTTCTCCGCTGGTATCTAGAATTTTTAAAGTAGGGATTAATTTTTTATTTCTAGACTCTGAAATAACTTTTTCTTCAAATCCTGTTTGTTCATCAATTTCAAGTTGATAAGTTATACCTTGCTCTATTTGTTCATATTCAATTTTACCCGCTGTTTCTGATAAAATAGTTGCGTTATATGGATCCCATTTGCAAATGATATCTCCTTTTTTAACTTCCTGACCCGGTTTAACTAATAAGTTTGAACCATAAGGAATGTTATTAATCATTAATACATTTCCTTCAGAATTTAAAAGCTTAAATTCTGTAGACCTTGATACAACAATGGTAACAGGATTTCCATTCTCATCTTCACTTTCTACAGTTCTTATATCATCAAACTCAACTTTACCTTCTCTTTTTGCAACTATACTATTTACATCGGCAACATTACCTGCTGTTCCTCCTAAGTGGAAGGTTCTTAATGTTAACTGTGTTCCTGGTTCTCCAATTGACTGAGCTGCAATAACTCCAACAGCTTCTCCTTTATTGATCAGTTTATTGGTTGCCAAATTCACACCGTAACATTTAGCACAAATTCCTCTTTTTGATTCACAGGTTAATGGAGATCTAGCTTCCACTACTTCTATTCCGGATTTTTCAATTGTTTTTGCCAGTTCTGATGTAATTAGTTGATCTGCTTCTACAAGCAATTCATCTGTGTCCGGATGATAAATATCATGAAGGGAAACTCTACCAAGTATTCTTTCTGAAAGTGGTTCAACAATCTCATCATTTTTCTTTAATGCTGATATCTCTATACCTCGTAGCGTGCCACAATCTTCATCGTTTATAATAACATCCTGTGCAACATCAACCAAACGACGGGTTAAATACCCTGCATCTGCTGTTTTTAGCGCCGTATCTGCCAAACCTTTACGTGCACCGTGGGTAGAGATAAAGTATTCTAAAATTGAAAGTCCTTCTCGGAAATTTGAAATAATTGGGTTTTCAATGATTTCTCCACCTGAGGAACCTGCTTTCTGAGGTTTTGCCATTAGCCCCCTCATACCAGCTAACTGACGTATCTGCTCTTTAGATCCCCTTGCTCCGGAATCCAACATCATATACACAGAATTAAATCCTCCTTTATCCGTCTTCATTCTCTGCATTATCAAATCTGTTAGTCTTGCGTTGGTATTGGTCCAAACATCAATCACCTGATTATATCGTTCATTGTTGGTAATTAATCCCATGTTATAGTTAGATCGAATACCGTCTACTTGTTCATGAGCATCTTGAATCATTATTTTCTTTTCGTCTGGAGTTATTATATCTCCTAAACTAAAGGATAATCCACCTCTAAAAGCTGTTGCATATCCTAGATTTTTCATGTCATCTAAGAATTTAGCTGTAGTAGGGAAATCCGTAGTTTCAAGTATATTACCTATAATATTTCTAAGGGATTTTTTAGTTAAAACTTCATTGATATATCCTACTTTTTCAGGAACAATTTTATTAAATAAAACTCTACCAACAGTAGTTTCAATTAACTTTTCAACTAGTTCTTCTCCTTCTCTTACTTTTGCTCTTACTTTAATAATTGCATTTAAGTCAATAGCTTTTTCGTTGTATGCGATTTCAACCTCTTCTTCTGAATAAAAGATGGATCCATGTCCTTTAACATTAATCTCATCGGTAGGTACCAAAGGTTTAGTCATATAGTATAGACCTAAAACCATGTCCTGAGAAGGTACTTGAATCGGAGAACCATTGGCTGGATTCAGAATATTTTGAGAAGCTAGCATTAATAATTGTGCTTCTAGAATAGCTTCTGGTCCTAATGGTAAATGAACCGCCATTTGGTCACCATCGAAATCCGCGTTAAATGCAGTACATACTAAAGGGTGAAGACGTATTGCTTTTCCTTCAATCATCCTTGGTTGAAAGGCTTGAATTCCTAAACGGTGAAGTGTAGGCGCCCTATTCAACAATACCGGATGTCCTTTCATTACATTTTCTAATATATCGTAAACGACAGGCTCTTTTCGCTCTATAATTCTTTTTGCTGATTTAACCGTTTTTACAATCCCTCTTTCAATTAATTTTCTAATAATAAATGGCTTGTAAAGCTCAGCTGCCATATCTTTTGGCAAACCACATTCATGAAGTTGTAAAAATGGTCCAACAACAATTACAGAACGTGCAGAATAATCCACACGTTTACCTAGTAAGTTTTGACGGAAACGTCCTTGCTTACCTTTTAATGAGTCTGATAATGATTTTAATGGTCTATTTGATTCTGACTTAACTGCTGATGATTTTCTTGTATTATCAAACAATGAGTCTACCGCTTCTTGTAACATCCGCTTTTCATTACGTAATATTACTTCAGGAGCTTTAATCTCAATTAACCTTTTTAATCGATTATTTCTTATTATAACCCTTCTATATAGATCATTTAAATCTGAAGTAGCAAATCTACCTCCGTCTAATGGTACTAATGGTCTTAAGTCCGGAGGTATAACGGGAATAACCCTCATTACCATCCATTCCGGTCTATTTATCCTTCCATTGTTATTTGCATCTCTAAAGGATTCTACTACATGTAATCTCTTTAAAGCTTCAGTTCTTCTCTGTTTAGAAGTTTCATGATTGGCTTTATGTCTTAAATCATAAGATAAAGCATCTAGATCTATTCTTTTCAATAACTCTTCCAAACATTCAGCTCCCATCTTAGCTACAAACTTATTAGGGTCTGAATCATCCAAATATTGATTTTCAATCGGTAAAGTTTCTAATATATCCAAATATTCCTCTTCCGTCAAAAACTCATTGGGTTCCAATTCTTCTCCATTAAGCTTTTTAGCAATTCCTGCTTGAATAACTACAAATCTTTCATTGTAGATTATCATATCCAATTTTTTAGATGGTATACCTAACAAATAACCTATTTTATTAGGCAATGATCTAAAATACCATATATGTGCAACTGGAACTACTAAATTAATATGTCCTATTCTTTCTCTCCTTACTTTCTTCTCTGTAACTTCAACTCCACAACGATCACATACAATGCCCTTGTACCTTATACGTTTATATTTACCGCAAGCACACTCATAATCTTTGATAGGTCCAAAGATTCTTTCACAAAACAATCCATCTCTTTCTGGTTTGTGCGTACGATAGTTAATAGTTTCTGGTTTTAAAACTTCTCCTCTGGATTGTTGTAAAATACTTTCCGGAGAGGCTAAACCTATTGTAATTTTATTAAATCTGCTAGTTTTTTGTTTAACAGCCATTCTATTTTATTATCAATTAAATTGAAAAATTTTAATTTTATACAGATTGAAAGATAAATATTTATTCTTCTAATCTTACATCTAACCCAAGACCTTGTAATTCATGTAAAAATACATTAAATGATTCAGGAATTCCTGGTTCAGGCATAGGCTCTCCTTTTACAATGGATTCGTAGGTTTTAGCTCTACCCATTACATCATCGGATTTTACGGTAATAATCTCTCTCAGAATATTTGATGCTCCAAACGCTTCAAGCGCCCAAACCTCCATCTCTCCAAATCTTTGTCCTCCAAACTGTGCTTTACCTCCTAGCGGTTGTTGAGTAATTAGGGAGTATGGCCCAATGGAACGAGCATGCATTTTATCATCAACCATATGTCCTAATTTTAACATATAAATAACTCCTACGGTTGCCTGTTGCTCAAATCTTTCTCCAGTTCCTCCATCATATAAATAGGTGGTTCCCCATTGTGGTACTCCTGCTTCTTTAGTAAGCTCATCAATTTGTGAGAAAGTAGCTCCATCAAAAATTGGAGTGGCATATTTTTTTCCTAGTTTTTTTCCGCACCATCCTAATATCGTTTCATAGATCTGTCCAATATTCATCCTTGAAGGTACTCCTAATGGATTTAAAACAATATCTACCGGTGTTCCATCTTCTAGGAAAGGCATATCCTCATCTCTTACAATTTTAGCTACAATACCTTTATTCCCATGGCGACCTGCCATTTTATCTCCTACATTTAATTTTCTTTTCTTGGCAATATATACCTTAGCTAGCTTAACGATTCCTGTTGGTAGTTCATCACCTACTGATATGGTATGTCTTTCTCTGTTTAATGCACCTAATAAATCATTATGTTTGATTTTATAGTTATGTATTAATTCTTTTATTGCATTATTCTTGTCTTCATCCAATGTCCAACTTCCACCAGTTAGGTTGAAATAGTCATCTATGCTTGATAGAAGTTTTTGAGTGAATTTAATACCTTTTGGAATAACTTCTTCATTTAAGTCATTATAAATTCCTTGCGAAGTTTTTCCATTAAGAAGAACATATAATTTTTCTAATAATTGATCTTTAACCTCCTTAAATTTGGTTTTAAACTCAGATTCTAATTGTTCAATTTTAATTTTTTCGTCTCCTCTTTTTCTTTTATCTTTTATATTACGAGTAAATAATTTTTTATCAATTACTACACCTTTAAGAGAAGGTTCTGCTTTTAAAGATGCATCTTTAACATCTCCAGCTTTATCTCCAAATATTGCTCTAAGTAATTTCTCTTCTGGAGTAGGATCAGATTCTCCTTTAGGGGTAATTTTACCCACTAAGATATCTCCTGGCATAACTTCTGCCCCTATCCTGATCATTCCATTTTCATCTAAATCTTTAGTAGCTTCTTCACTTACGTTAGGAATATCTGAAGTTAATTCTTCCATACCTAATTTAGTGTCTCTTACTTCAAGCGAATATTCATCTACATGAATTGATGTAAACCAATCTTCACTAACTGCTCTTTGATTGATAACTATCGCATCCTCAAAGTTATATCCTTTCCATGGCATAAATGCTACCAAAAGGTTTCTACCCAGCGCTAATTCACCTCCTTCTGTCGCATAACCTTCTGTTAAAACCTGACCTTTGGTTACTCTATCTCCTACTCTTACAATTGGCTTTAAGGTTATAGAAGTACTTTGGTTAGTTTTTCTAAATTTAGTTAACTTATATGTTTTACTAGCCGGTTCAAAACTGATTAGTTCTTCTTCTTCTGTTCTATCATACTTGATAGTAATTTTATCAGCATCTACATATTCGACAACTCCTTCTCCTTCTGCATTTATTAATATTCTTGAATCCTTAGCTACTTGAAACTCTAATCCTGTCCCTACAATTGGTGCTTGTGGCTTTAATAATGGAACTGCTTGACGCATCATGTTTGATCCCATCAATGCACGGTTGGCATCGTCATGTTCTAAGAAAGGAATTAACGAAGCTGAAATACCAGTAATCTGATTAGGTGCTACATCAATTAAATCTACTTCTTTAGGTTCAACAGACGGATAATCTGCTTCTAATCTGGCAATTACTCTTTCATCAAGAATATTACCCTGATCGTCCATATTAACATTTGCTTGTGCAACAATTTTATCTTCTTCCTCTTCAGCAGTAAAATACTGTGGATCTGATTCTAAGTCTACCTTACCATCAACAACTTTTCTATACGGTGTTTCCATAAAGCCTAAATCATTGATACGAGCATAGCATCCCAAAGAAGATATTAATCCAATGTTAGGTCCTTCTGGAGTTTCAATCGGGCATATTCTACCGTAATGCGTGTAGTGAACGTCTCTTACTTCAAATCCAGCTCTTTCTCTTGATAATCCACCAGGTCCCAACGCTGACATACGTCTTTTATGCGTAACTTCTGATAATGGATTCGTTTGATCCATAAATTGAGACAATTGATTAGTTCCAAAGAAAGAATTAATGACAGAGGTTAATGTTTTGGCATTAATCAAATCGATAGGCGTAAATACTTCATTATCTCGAACATTCATTCTCTCTTTAATAGTTCTAGCCATTCTAGCCAAACCTACTCCGAATTGTCCTGCCAATTGTTCTCCTACGGTTTTAACTCTACGGTTGGATAGGTGATCTATATCATCAACCTCTGTTTTAGAATTAATTAATTCAATTAGGTACTTTACAATTTCAATTATATCGTCTTTTGTAAGTACTTGAACATCCTCTGGAATGTTTAAACCTAATTTTTTATTTATTCTGTAACGCCCAACCTCACCTAAAGAGTAACGAGCATCTGAAAAGAATAGCTTATCAATGATTCCTCTTGCTGTTTCTTCATCCGGTGGTTCTGCATTTCTTAATTGTCTGTATATATACTCAACTGCCTCTTTTTCAGAATTGGTTGAATCTTTTTGCAATGTGTTATGAATAATAGAAAATTCACCACTATTCTCTTTGTGTATAAGAATAGTTTTGATCCCTGAATCCACTATTAAATCTACATGTTCTTTTTCAAGTACAGTTTCTCGATCTAAAATAATTTCGTTACGTTCAATTGAAACTACCTCTCCGGTATCCTCGTCAACAAAATCTTCAAACCATGTATTTAAAACTCTTGCAGCTAAGGTTCTTCCTAAAACTTTTTTCAAGTTAGATTTATTAACCTTAACTTCTTCTGCAAGATCAAAAATTTCTAATATATCTTTATCACTCTGATAACCTATCGCTCTAAGCAAGGTCGTCATCGGAAGTTTTTTCTTTCTATCAATATAGGCGTACATCACACCATTAATATCTGTCGCAAATTCAATCCATGACCCCTTAAAAGGAATAATCCTAGAGGAGTATAATTTTGCTCCATTTGCATGATATGATTGCCCAAAAAATACACCAGGCGAACGATGTAACTGAGAGACTAGTACTCTCTCTGCTCCGTTAACTATAAATGATCCACTAGGAGTCATATATGGAATAGGTCCTAAATAAACATCTTGAACCACTGTTTCAAAATCTTCATGTTCAGGATCTGTACAATAAAGCTTTAAGCGTGCCTTGAGAGGAACACTATAAGTCAAACCTCTTTCTATACATTCATCTATTGAATATTTAGGAGGATCAACAAAGTAATCTAAAAATTCTAAAACAAACTGATTTCTCGTATCCGAAATAGGAAAATTTTCAGTAAAAGTTTTAAAAAGCCCCTCATTTGTTCTTTGATCAGGACGAGTTTCTAATTGAAAAAAATCTTGAAACGATTTAACCTGAATATCTAAAAAATCAGGAAATTCAATTTGTCCTTTAGAATGAGAGAAACTAATTCTATCTGGGTTTTGAGTTTTTGACGCCAATGATTTACTCATATAATAATTTAAAATCTTTTTTAAAACAGAAATAGGCTTAGACCTAACCAATATGAAATTGGCGGTCTAAACCTTTATTTTTAGATGAATTAAATTATTTTAATTCAACTTCAGCACCAGCTTCTTCAAGCTGTTTTTTAAGACTTTCTGCTTCGTCTTTAGCTACACCTTCTTTAACTGCTGTTGGAGCAGCATCTACAGCATCTTTAGCTTCTTTTAATCCTTTACCTGTTAAATCTTTAACTAATTTAACTACCGCTAGTTTGTTAGCACCTGCTGATTTAAGAATTACATCAAATTCAGTTTTTTCTTCTACTGCACCAGCATCGCCTGCTGCAGGACCTGCTGCTACAGCTACTGCTGCTGCTGCTGGCTCAATTCCGTATTCTTCTTTTAATATATCAGCTAATTCACTAACTTCTTTTACAGTTAAGTTAACTAAAGTTTCTGCTAATTGTTTTAAATCTGCCATTTTAATTTTTTTTAATTTTTATTAAACAACTATATTATTTATGAGTGCGTTTTACTATTCTCTTTCAGATAAAGTTTTTACTAATCCTGCTATGGTATTAGCTCCAGATTTAAGTGAAGAAATAACATTTTTAATTGGTGATTGTAACAATCCAATAATTTCTCCAACAAGTTCTTCTTTAGATTTAAGATTCGCAAGATTATCTAATTGCTCATCACCTATGTATGTTGCAGAATCAATCCAAGCTGATTTTAAAACAGGCTTAGCTGTCTTCTTTCTAAATGTTTGAATTAATTTTGCTGGAGCATTTGCTTTTTCAGAAATTAATATTGTAGTATTACCTTTAAGGGTATTATATAATTCAGAAAAATCTTTATCCTCAACATTATCCATAGCTTTTTTCAACAAAGTATTCTTTACTACTTTCATTGAAATTTCTCCTTTAAAACATGCTCTTCTTAAATCTGAAGTTTGTTGAGCGTTTAATCCATCTGTATCAGCAATATATAAAACATTAACTTCATTCAATAATGTTTGGATCTCTTCTATTACCTGTGTTTTTTCTTGCTTTGTCATTTTACTCCAAATTTAATTAATTTACGTTTTTGGGATCAATTGCTATACCAGGACTCATTGTAGAAGATAGATAAATACTCTTTACATATACTCCCTTTGCAGCCTGAGGCTTTAATTTAATAAGTGTAGAAATAATTTCTTGAGCATTTTCTTGGATATTAGAAGCTTCGAAAGAAACTTTTCCAATAGCTGCATGAACTATTCCATATTTATCAACTTTAAAATCTATTTTACCTGCTTTAACTTCCGAAACAGCTTTTCCTATTTCCATAGTAACTGTTCCTGTCTTAGGATTAGGCATTAATCCTCTAGGACCTAAAATTCTACCTAATGGACCTAATTTACCCATAACTTGAGGTTGAGTAACAATAACATCCACATCAGTCCAACCTTCTTTAATCTTTTGTAAATAATCATCTAAACCTACATAATCTGCACCAGCGTCCTTAGCTTCTTGCTCCTTATCTGGAGTTACTAATGCTAAGACTTTAGTTTCCTTCCCTGTACCATGAGGTAATGAAACCACACCTCTAACCATTTGATTAGCTTTTCGTGGATCAACCCCTAAACGTACAGCTATATCTACAGAAGCATCAAATTTAGTATAACTGATTTCTTTTACTAATTTAGAAGCTTCCTCTAAAGAATAAAGTTTGTTCTTATCTACTTTTGAAACAACTTCCTTTTGTTTTTTCGTCAATACTGCCATAATTCTTTCTTCTAAAATTAATTATTAAACGGATTTTGTCCAGTAACTTTGATACCCATTGATCTTGCAGTACCAGCAACCATGCTCATAGCAGATTGCAAAGTAAAACAATTTAAATCCGGCATTTTATCTTCGGCAATTGTTTGTATTTGACTCCAATTCACAGATGCAACTTTATCTCTATTGGGTTCTCCAGAACCTTTTTTTGCTTTAGATGCTGCTAATAACTGAACAGTTACAGGTGGTGTTTTAACAACAAAATCAAAAGATTTATCTTCATATACAGTTATAACAACTGGTAAAACTTGACCTTGCTTTTCCTGAGTTCGAGCATTAAATTGTTTGCAAAACTCCATGATATTTACACCAGCAGCACCCAATGCAGGTCCTACGGGTGGAGAAGGATTTGCTTGTCCTCCTTTAACCTGAAGCTTTACCATTTTAAAAATTTTCTTTGCCATTTTAATTTTTTATTAAAAATGTTTTATTTATATCTGTGGAAGCAGCCTATATCTTTTCAACTTGAGAAAAATTAAGTTCGATTGGAGTTTTTCTACCAAATATCAAAACCATAACATCCAATTTTCTCTTGTCTTCATTAATTTTCTCTATAGTACCGTTAAAGCCATTAAAAGGCCCATCAGTAACTTTAACAGTTTCTGAAATTTCAAAAGGAATATTCATCGTATCATCTGACTCTGACAACTCGTCCATCTTGCCAAACATTCTGCTAACTTCATTTTTCCTCATTGGAAGAGGATCTCCACCCTTTGTAGCACTAAGAAAACTTATTACTCCAGGTATGTTCTTAATTACATGTGGTAACTCTCCCACTAAATTAGCCTCAATCATAATATAGCCAGGATAATATACCTTATCTTTTCTTATCTTTTTACCATTCCTAATTTGGACTACTTTTTCTACTGGTATGATAATTTGACCTAAATTATTTTTTAGATGCTCAGATCTCAAAACTTCGTTTTCAATATACATTTTAACTTTAGATTCTTGACCGCTAATTGCTTTAAGCACATACCATTTCATCTCTTCTACCATACCTGCAAAATCTTAAGATTTTATACCTATTAAAAATGAATAAATATTTTGAAGAGATTTTGCAAAAGACCAATCTACACCAAAGCAAAAGATAGCCAAAATTACAGAGGCTATAGCTACTACAGTTGTAGACGATTGCAAATCTGACCATTTAGGCCATTCCACATGATTTCTGAATTCTTCTATCGAACCTTTGAGATAGTTAATGAATCCGCTCATTTGTTATATTTTTTGCGCGGGCGGAAAGATTCGAACTCTCGACCTTTGGTTTTGGAGACCACTGCTCTACCAACTGAGCTACGCCCGCATTAAAAAGAAAGACTTTAAAAGCCTTTCTTAATAAATTATTTTAATCTAAGATTTCTGTTACTTGACCAGCACCAACAGTTCTTCCTCCTTCACGGATTGCAAATCTTAAACCTTGGTTTAATGCAATTGGCTGATGTAATTCTACAGTAATAGTTAAATTATCTCCAGGCATAACCATTTCAGTTCCTTCTGGTAATGAAATATTTCCTGTTACATCAGTTGTTCTTACATAAAATTGAGGTCTATAATTGTTATGGAATGGAGTATGACGTCCACCTTCTTCCTTAGTCAAGATATAAACTTCAGCTTTGAATTTTTTATGTGGAGTTATTGATCCTGGTTTAGCTATAACCATACCACGACGAATATCTGTTTTTTCAATTCCTCTTAACAATAATCCAACATTATCACCAGCTTCACCTCTATCTAATATTTTTCTAAACATTTCAACACCAGTTACTGTAGATGTTAATTTCTCATCACCCATACCAACAATATCTACAGATTCACCTGAATTAATTACCCCGGATTCTATACGACCAGTCGCTACAGTACCACGTCCAGTAATAGAAAATACATCTTCTATTGGCATCAAGAAAGGTTTATCTTGATCTCTTTGTGGTTGCTCAATCCAGCTATCTACAGCATCCATTAATTTTTCAACAGTTTCTACCCATTTAGCTTCACCATTTAAAGCACCTAAAGCAGAACCTTGAATTACAGGAGTGTTATCTCCATCATATTCATAAGAAGACAACAAATCCCTTACTTCAATTTCAACAAGTTCAAGCAATTCAGGATCGTCAACCATATCTACTTTATTCATAAATACCACGATCTTAGGAACATTTACCTGACGACATAATAGTATATGCTCTCTAGTCTGAGGCATTGGTCCGTCAGTCGCAGCAACTACTAATATACCACCATCCATTTGAGCTGCACCTGTAACCATGTTTTTTACATAGTCAGCGTGTCCTGGACAATCTACGTGAGCATAGTGTCGGTTCGCTGTTTCATATTCTACGTGTGAAGTATTAATTGTAATACCTCTTTCTTTTTCTTCTGGAGCAGCATCTATAGAAGAGAAATCTCTAGATTGAGCTAATCCCTTGTCTGACAATACTTTTGTTATAGCTGCCGTTAAAGTTGTTTTTCCGTGGTCAACATGACCGATTGTACCTATATTAAGGTGTGGTTTGGTACGCTGAAAAGTTTCTTTTGCCATGATAAATATGTTTGTTTATTTTTCCAAAAATGAGTGCAAATATACTCATTAGTTTTTAAAAATCAAAATAGTATTTGTAAAAATACAATAATATTTTAAGTTTTGATTAAAAAAAAAACGAATGTTAAAAAAAATAAATCTGATATATAAAAGTAGTTATAATAAGTATTGAGAGCCAATGACGGGAATTGAACCCGTGACCTCGTCCTTACCAAGGAAGCGCTCTACCCCTGAGCTACATCGGCTAATAAAAATAGAGCGGAAGACGAGGTTCGAACTCGCGACATTCAGCTTGGAAGGCTGACGCTCTACCAACTGAGCTACTTCCGCTTATTTAATTACCTTTGTAATTCCGAATGCAAATTTATATTTTTTTTTTTGAATTACAAAATTATTTTTGACTTTTTTTTTGTGGGGAGAGGAGGATTCGAACCTCCGAAGTTAAAAACAGCAGATTTACAGTCTGCCCTCGTTGGCCACTTGAGTATCTCCCCATATATAATAATTCTTTTTGAGCCGGTAGAGGGATTCGAACCCACGACCCCGAGATTACAAATCACGTGCTCTGGCCAACTGAGCTATACCGGCAAAGAATTTAAAAAATCTATTTCAAAGAAACATCCGTAAATAATATTTCAATTATTGATTACTTAACGGATTGCAAAGGTATACTTTTTTTTTTTGTTTCCAAATTTTTTTAGAAAAAAAATTTATATTTATTTTTATATGCCTATTAAATAACAGATCAACAATTAATTAGATGTATTTTTTTTAGCTGATTATTTTTTACTTATTTTTTAATAAAGATAGTGTTTATAATTACAAAACTTTAAATTAATCTCAAATATATATTAATCTTAATTTCAAAATATATATTTCAACCTTATAAATAATATAAACTTTAAATTTAATCTCTATTTTTATTTGCTAAAGGATGAGCTTTATTAAAACTTTTTTTTAGTTCTTCAATACTATTATGTGTATAGATTTGTGTAGCGGCTAAACTGCTATGTCCGAGAAGATCTTTTATAACGTTTAAATTTGCTCCATTATTTAACAAATGTGTTGCAAATGAATGTCTTAACATATGTGGACTTTTATTTTCTTTTGTTGTTACTTGATTTAATAAATCCCTAATTAAATAATAAACATACTTTTCTTTAAGAATTTGACCATGCATATCTGTTAATAAAGTTTGTGTCTTTGATATGCCTAGTTCATATTTTTTATTGATAAATAAATAAATTAGATCTAAAAGCTGATTAGATAATGGAACTATTCTTTCTTTATTTCTTTTACCAAGTATTTTTAAAGATGAATTATTAAAATTAATTTGTGAAGTTTTGATATTTATTAACTCAATTCTTCTAATTCCTGTTTCATAAAAAATTCTAAAAATAAGATACTCTAATATTTTTTTATAATTATTATCAGAATTCTCCAAAGAATTTTGTAAATATTGATTTAGTTTTAAAAGTTCATTTTCTGTATATGGTAAATAAGCAATTTTCCTAGACTTTATATTCTTTAAATGAACAACAGGATTTTCATTTATTAATTCAATTTTTAATAGGAATTTAAAGTAAGATCGAATAGTTGAGATTTTTCTATTTATAGTTTTTTCTGAAAGATGTTTTTTTGATAAATTTATTATGAAATTTCGAAGATGCTTAGTCTGAACCTTTTTAATATCTTCCACCCCTTCAATCTCTAGTAAATAATTTATGAGGTCTAAAAGATCTCTCTCATAACTTTTAATTGTTAGATCTGAATAATTCTTCTCTAGCTTTAAATATGATATAAATTTATTATGCATAAAAAAAACCTAATATCTAAACATTTTTTAGATATTAGGTTAATATAATTTAATGAATTTTTACTTAAATCTCATCCTGAGTTTGTAATCTTTGTTTATAAGCAGCCTTTATTAATTGCTGTCTTTTAATAACAGAAGGCTTTATAAATTGTTGTCTTTTTCTTAATTCTTTAACAACACCGGTTTTATCGTATTTTCTTTTATATTTTTTTAAAGCCTTATCTATAGACTCACCGTCTTTTACAGGGATAATTAACATAACTTATATTCTGTTTACTATTGTTTTTATTTTCAATGGACAAATGTAGTAAGATATTTTTATATATACAATTCCTTTTTTAAAAAGACTAATATTTTTATTTATCATAGATTTAAGGTTCTTAAAAAGATTTATATAATTTAATGTAAATTATACTTTCTAAAATTTAACTATTTTTACATTAAATGTTAAATTGTTATGCTTCATAAATTAAATCAAAAAATTCAAAATCTAATTAATTTTTTTTCACATGAGATTTGGAGGATCAACACAAGTTCAAAATCTAATAGAAAAATTATTATTTACGATATTGTAAAAGCCTTTCTATTAACTTTTAGAAATATAAATAGTTCTCAAATTAATACAAGAGCAGCAGCATTAACCTATAATTCATTATTATCAATAATCCCCTTATTAGCAGTTTTATTTGCCATAGCTAGAGGATTTGGTTTTCAAAATATAGTTGAAAGTCAATTATTTGAATTCTTTACAGGACAAAAAGAACTTTTAACTAGGGCTATGAAATTTATCGATCACTCAATCAGCTATGCACAAGGTGGAATATTTTTAGGCATAGGTATCATACTTTTATTTTATACAGTTATTACATTATTATCTAATATTGAAGATAATTTTAATAGTATATGGAGAATACAACAGGGAAGAAGTTTATTTAGAAAGTTTACTGATTATCTGGCTTTAATTGTAATTACTCCAATATTTTTTATATGCAATGCTGGATTGACTATATTTTTAAATTCCTCTTTAAACTTTGATTTTTTTAATTATGTATTAGTGCCAATAATTAAATTTGTGCCATTTGTAATTATCATATTACTTTTTACTATTCTATACATATATATACCTAATACAAAAGTTAAATTTAAATCTGCGCTAATGGGAGGATTAGTAAGTGGTTCCTGTTTCCAGATTTTTCAGATGCTATATATATCAGGGCAACTAGGGCTTTCAAAATATAATGCAATATATGGAAGTTTTGCAGCTTTACCTTTATTATTATTTTGGCTTCAATTAAGCTGGTTTATCTGTTTATTTGGAGTTCAACTATCTTATTCATATCAAAATATAAATAAATTTAGTTTTGAAAGAGAAACTTCTAATATTAGTAGAAGATATAAAGATTTTATTCTATTAACTATTGCTACTTTAATAATAAAACGCTTTGAAACAAAAACACCGCCTTATACTGCCGATGAAATTTCTGAAACCTTTAAGATCCCATCACAATTAGTTAATGATTCATTATATTATCTTTTAAAATCAGAGATTATTAGAGAAACCCCTTCCAATGATGAGATGGTTATTTCTTACATTCCCTCGATAGATATTAACAAAATATCCATTAGTTTCTTTTTCAATAATATCGATCAATTAGGATCAGAAGATTTTAAGATTGATAAGTCCGATGAAAAAATTAAAAATATATGGGAGAAAACATTAGAAATTCGCCAACTGATTTATAGAAAAGAAGGAGATATTTTGCTTAAAGATATTTAAATAAAACACTTACTTAAAATTTATTAATGTAAGATTTGAAAGTTAAATATAAACCCATTGAATAAATATCTTTGAATATAAAATGTTCATTATTCTTAATAACTATATTATTCTGCTGCCTTAAGGAATTTGTAAAAAATAAAAAACTAATATTCAAACTTTTAATGATCTCTGATATCCGGACATAAATTAAACTTTAAATACATTATCTAAATAATATAATTGAAATATCAGTGCTTCAAAAAAGAATATTAATTATATTTTTTTTAAACGAATATAAAAATCATAACGAATCAAACCTATCAATTACTACAACTATCAGAAGGCGCATTAGTAACCTCAGGGACAGC